>NZ_CP028922.1:4185000-4536705 GCF_003060825.1 Paenibacillus sp. CAA11 | reverse complement strand
ATTTGGTTGGCTGCGCCAACTCCTGAAACCGCGTCATCGGACACCGAACTGAGCATAAAGGTATCCACACTGCCCATCAGCATGAACAAAAACAACTCCAGAAAGATGGGCCAGGTCAGATGGAACATGCTTAATTTCTTTCTCTCCGACTGTACAGCCCCTGTTTGTTCTGCATTTGCCGTCATAATGTCACCTTTCATCGTAGAGATATTTTCTAAAACATAGGGTATGTTAGCATAGTCTGTTAGAAAAAACAGCAACATTTATGAAATAGTCCAGAAAACTTACATTGAATTGATTTATCGTTTTCAGAAGGAACATTAACTTATTTTATGTCAGCGCTTTCCCTCTATGGGCAAAGAAAAACCGCAGGCTCTTTGCCTGCGGCTCAATTCTATACGGAAGGAAGTTTCCCTTAAACTTTGAAAATTTGGCTGATCTGTTCAACCTCTTCCTTCGTCAGCTTAACGTCCAGTGTCTTCAAGTTGTTCAGCACCTGTTCAGGCTTCTTCGCACCTGGAATCAGTGCGTCAATACCGGGGACAGTCAAATACCAGGCCAGCACAACATGTGCAACTTCGGCGCCCTTCGCTTCGGCAATCTTACGAACTTGGTCCACTTTGTCCAAATTCCGTACGAAGGCTTTGCCCTGGAACAGCGGGTTCTTGGCCCGTCCATCATTGAAAGTGGTGTTCTTGTTGTACTTGCCGCCAAGCAGACCTGCTGCGAGCGGGAAGTAGGGGACAAAAGAGATATGATGCTGTTCACAGTAAGGAAGCAGCTCCGCTTCCGCTCCACGCTTGAACAGATTGTATTCGGATTGCAGCACATCTACATAGCCATCCTTGTTGGCTTCGCGCAGCTGCTCGGGGGAGAAGTTGGATACACCAATCGCACGGATCTTGCCTTCTTCCTTCAACTGCTGAAGTGCACCTACGGCTTCATCCTTTGGCGTCTGCTCGTCCGGGAAATGAATATAGAACAAGTCGATGTAGTCCGTCTGTAACCGTTTGAGGCTGCCTTCAACCGACTCCTTCAGGAAGGCTGGCGAGTTGTCGAAGACAACCTTGCCATCTACAAATTTATGAGCGCCTTTGGTTGCGATGACGATGTCCTTGCGGTTTCCCTTTTCCTTAAGTACCTCGCCAATAAGCTGCTCAGAGCGCTCCGGTCCGTAAAAAAAGGCGGTATCTAAGAAGTTGATGCCGTTGGCCATGGCCGTGCGCACCACCTCTTTCCCGGTCTCTTCATTAAGATTCGGATAAATGTTGTGCCCCCCAACTGCGTTCGTGCCTAGGCCAATCCGGCCTATCAGCAGATCGGTGCGGCCCAGCCGAGTCGTTTGTTCTGCCATTCGCTGATTTCCTCCTTTTTAACGATGGGTAGAGTACAACCACATTGTAACAAAACCGGATACAGCATTTCAAAGAAGGAAGGTATGTAGCAAATGCTATATAATTGAAAGAGCTATATAGAATGAACTAAAGAAATGAACGTTATAGGACCGTATTAGGCCGTGATAACAGAAAGTTCAATGTAAAACTTTAGTTCAATCTATATATATAAATGCAGAGATGTCTTGCTTAGTCCAACATCTCTGCACGATTTATGGAGAGGGGAGATCTTGGGTTGATCAAGATGTTTCAGTATAACTGGAAGGTAAGGGAAGAATGGTTTGAGCTGTGCAAGCAAATTCCTGCTGAGGAGCTGGTACGCAGGCGAGTAGGTGGGGCGGGCAGCATGCTGTATACACTATTTCACATCGCGGATGTGGAATACAGCTGGGTCCGGGCCGTTCAAGGCAAACCGGATATAGAGGTTGATTATGAGCATTATAAGGACCTTGCCCGGCTTAAGCAGCTTTCTGACGGCTGGAAGGCCGAGGTCAGGGAATTCTTGAAATCCTGGAATCCTGAGGATGAGGAGATCATAGTCACGGTTCCCTGGTCGGAAGAACGCTATACCCAGGGTGAAATATTGCGACATGTCATCGCCCATGAGATTCACCATATGGGCCAGATGTCTCTATGGGCCAGAGAGCTTGGTTTTGAGCCGGTATCGGCCAATGTAATAGGGAGAGAATGTAATGGCTTGATATAAAAAAAGCTGCAGTCCTTCTAAATAAGGCTGCAGCTTTAATTATTTTACAGTATTCAAGGTTACTCGGCATCCTTCTCTTCAAAGAGCTGCGCGATTCGTACGATCACTTGCACGGCTTTGACCATATTGTCTGCGGAGACATATTCGAACTTGCTGTGGAAGTTCTCGCCCCCGGCAAAAATATTCGGCGTAGGCATGCCCATGTAGGAGAGCTGGGAGCCGTCGGTACCGCCGCGGATGGACTTGATCACAGGCTTGATCTCCAGATCCTCCATGGCTTGCTGGGCAATATCTACAATATGCTTCACCGGTTCAATCTTGTCCTTCATATTGTAGTATTCATCCCTCAAGTTAAGCACAATCCGCTCTTCACCATAGGCATCCTTCAGCTCGTCAACGCACTGGCACAGGTAGGTCTTCTTCGCCTCGAACTTCTCTCGGTTGAACTCGCGGATAATGTAGTGCATCTCCGTCTCCTCCACATTGCCGTTCAGGGAGAGCAGATGATAGAAGCCGTCATAACCGCTCGTGAATTCCGGTGCTTCACTGGCCGGGAGTTTGTGCTGCAGTTCCATTGCAATTTTTATGGAGTGGACCATTTTGCCCTTAGCCGTTCCGGGGTGCACGTTGGTACCTTTAATCTTTATTTTGGCCGACGCTGCGTTAAAGCTCTCATACTCCAGCTCTCCGATTGGCCCGCCGTCCATGGTGTAGGCATATTTTGCGCCAAATTTGGCAACATCGAACCGTGAAGGTCCTCTGCCGATTTCCTCATCCGGGGTAAAGGCAACGCGAATCTTGCCATGTTTGACCTCAGGATGCTGGATCAAATAGTCCATCGCGGTAATGATCTCGGCAATACCTGCTTTATCATCGGCACCAAGCAGGGTTGTTCCGTCGGTCGTAATGAGGGTGTGGCCTATGTATTCGCCAAGCTCGGGGAACTCCTTGGGGGACAGCACCACTTTATGAGCTTCGCTTAGCACAATATCGCCGCCGTCATAGGATTCAACCCGCTGGGGATTAACGCCTTCGCCAGTGACTTCTGTGGCCGTATCCAGATGCGCCAGGAAGCCGATCACCGGCACCTCCTTGTCTGTATTGGAAGGGAGCGTAGCCATCACATAGCCGTGCTCATCCATGGTGACTTCCTCAAGTCCCAGCTCTTTGAGCTCGTCAACCAGCAGGTTAGCGAGCTCCAGCTGGCCCGGAGTAGAAGGGCAGGTCTCGTTGTCATCATTCGATTGGGTATTTACCTTGGCATATTTAACAAACCTTGTAATGAGTTCTTCCTTCATCGATTTTCAGCTCCTTAGCATGGGTTGGTTTCATTGTTTCTTAGTATATACCAAATTCGAAGGGATTAGCTGGATATTAGGGCGTTATAGAAGCGGAATTAGAATTTCGGCCTCACGACGCGGTAGGTGACATGGAATTCCTCGGCAAGCTCCTCTGGCGGTAAATCGCTTCTTCTCATATACTCGCACCATCAGCTCCATGAGCCGCTGTATTTTGTCATGAAGCCTATTAATTTTTGTGGTTATTGTTACAATTATTGGTATCCGTATAAAATGTACATATCTCTAAAGACAATCTATAGGAGGATGATAACGATGAGTTTTCCAGTAGGCCCTGAGGCAGTACATAGAGAGTCGCTCCATGTGATCGGTATGAAGTGGCAGGGGAGCTTTGCTGAAGCCGGTGCAGGTGGGATTCGTGAGGTGCAGCAGCAATTTAAGCAGCGCCTGCAGGAAATTTCGAACTTGGTGAACCCGGATGCTCTGCTTGGCTTGTCTTATGATATGACGGAACAGGGCTTCACCCATTTAACTGCTGTAGAGGTGAAGGAACTTGGAGAGATCCCTGAAGGAATGGTCAGCCTGACCGTACCTGCCGCTGACTACGCCCGCTGCAAGCATGCCAAAGGACAGGACATCGATGCTTCCTATCAGAACCTTTACGCCTGGATAGAGCAGCAGGGCTATCGTCCGCAGGGGGAGGGGCTGACTCATTATGAGGAGTATCCAATGAGCCAGGACACCTATGACCCACAGCCGGAGTTCACAATTCTGATTCCTATGGTTAAAGCTTAAGAGAGAATGGCAGGATCGCCCTCTGCAAGGCGGGCCTCATCGCCAGAATTGTAACTCGGGTGCGCTACGTATCCTCCAAGACTTCAATGGCGAGTTATTCCTCTACTCATTTGATAGCCAAAGCACTTCGTTCAGTTGTTCTAGAGATCCAGCTTCGAATGAGCAAAAAGCTCTTAACTGCTCCAATGCCTAACAGGAGAATACTAGCAATGAACATAAAATGCCCGACTCCAGGGAGAAATGCAAAGATGAGGCTCCAAGTAACCTTATTACCGACCAAGATTAATATTCCGGCTGGAAGGATAATGTTGAATATAAATAGATTTATTAGTGTTAACATTCAGATCAAATCAATAATGGAATGTATTAAAGTCGATATTTCCGAATCAAAGTAGACGAGAAGCACGGCTTAGTTGAATATAGTTATGAAGATAGAGACTCATACAATGCAGATGAAAACTACTCGCCAGCTGTAATCGGTGGAATGTTCGATGGTGTGCTGGCTTTATGGGATTTTTTTACTCCATATATTAAATTATGGGCAAAAATAGAATATAATAAAATAAAATGTGTTTGTAATTTCTGTAAGAAAGGTGGTTATGACTTGAAGCATACACCTACGATACGAGCAGAATTGGACAGCTACCTCCAACAAGAGGGTTTAAACTTGGCACGATTGGGAAAGCTAACAGGCATTAATAGGGGATCGATAAGTGCCATTGTGTCAGGAAATAAACCTATGTCCATTAATCAGCTGGACCGCATTACTGAGGTTATGGGTTTACCGGAAGGCCATTTTTACGATTTGTTTATAGAAAACTACATCTTAGGCGTACCCTTGAATATGAGACGAATCGAGCCGTTTTTATATCGATGCGTTGAGCTGAACAAGCTAGACATGTTCCGACAAGTAGTAGAAACCATCATGGATAATCGAATCTATTCATCAAAATTATTTGAGATTGCTGAAAATCTATTCGAACGCGGTCAATACGAAACGGCGCTGATACTATATGAGAATGTGGCGGAAGTGGAGAAATATCAGCACTCAGAGCGTTTGGCGATTTGTCAGTACCGCATGTTCACAATCCAAATTGGTGATAATCAAAGTCAAAATGTTAGAACGGCGGCCGTCTTTGAAGCTTTCGTCGAACGTCTGGACGAAATAGATCAGCTTGACGCATTAAAGGATTTGGCAAACGTGTATAGATCTTTACGTAAATGGGACAAGGTTGAGGAAATGGCAAAGAAAATGAAAGTTAAAGCGGAAGTACAATATACACTAAAACATCAACAGAATGGCCGCGAACGTACTGAATTTACTAAGAAGCCAACTCGCCCTCTGTTTGCGTATATTACCTATGCCGATTTATTGTGTGCAAGCGTTTATGAAGCCCAAGGCGATTATCAACAAGCTCTACAATATACATACGCCTACGCTAATTTGGATTGGGTAATAGAGACGGACGAGGATACGATGAATTGGATCAGACGATATCAAGATTGGTCGCAATGTAATATTTACGTATATAAACTCCTTTCTGGAGATACAAGCGTACTTCCGGATTATGTCGAATACATCGCTGCGTCAAAAGTTGATAAAGAAATGATAACTAAGCTGTTAAACTTAATGTTTGCAGCCAACCGATATCATTTAGATGTGAATCATATACTTGAACGTTTTGAAACGATTATTGACTCTTTTGTTACACAGGGGTCCCAATCATCAGACATGTATACTAAGCAAGTAATACCAGAACAGATTGCACGATTGAGTTATGAGTTAGCGTATTATTATTTACATGGAGACTATTACGCTGATGGTTTTAAATATTTGATGTATTCAATGGCAAGTTATCATACAATAAATAACGAGACTTATTATATAAACTGTCTAGGGCTATTTGAGCATTTCCGCACGTATGCGGTTCAAGAAACGAAGGAAAAGTTCTCAAAATTCATTGAAAAGGTGTGGTTAGACAATGTTAAAGAAAATGATACTACTACTCACCGCAGCTAGCTTTTTGTTTATTGCTACTGTGCCAGCTCAATCGCATAGTCATCAGATTATTCAACTCCAGGATACCGTTGGAGGAATGTAAACGGATAGTAACAAAAAAGCCCAGCTACCCTTCATATCCTCAGCATTGGAAATGATATATGCCGAAGCCAGATGGACGGAATGTTGGGAGAGTCTGTAGGCAGCATAAAGCTAAAAATGGAGGGGTACCCTCTGGCTAATCTGTTTTGCTGCGCTTCAGGTACGGAGGTAAAGCTATTCTTTATTTGCAGTATTAGAAACATGCTCTTGTACATATTCAGCATAAGATTGGCCTGAGACAGCCTTAGACTAGAATAATGGTGAAGCAAGTCTTTGACTAGAATCCCCTCAGCGGCCTTTGGGTCTGCCAGGTGCAAATTGGGCAAGAGTGCCGCGTCAGGCATATGAAGCTGCTTGATCATAGATTCGACACAAACAAGCTCCCGGAGCTAAGAGAGGTTTATTCCTCTTAGTACCGGGAGCTTGCTGCTGTGACACGGACAATAACAGAAATGTGCTTGAGCTAATTTCTTTTACTGTATATAGCTTTTGTCTTGTTGAAGATAATGGACTTCTTCCTCTTTAGGCTCTTTTTTCTGAAAAGCCTCCCCCTCAATATCAAGCTTAGGCAGAATGCGGTCGAGCCATTTCGGGAAATACCAAGCGGATTTGCCGAGCAAGGCCATGGCGGCAGGAACGATGGTGAGCCGCACGATGAAGGCGTCGAATACAATGCCTAGTGCGAGCGCAAGCCCCATGGATTTGACCATCGTGTCATCCCCGAAGATAAAGCTGGTAAACACGGAGACCATAATCAAGCCTGCGACAAGTACAATTTTCCCGCTATGCTTCATTCCGAAGAGAATCGCCTTTTTGGGCTGCTGTTCATGCACATACTTCTCTCGCATTCCGCTGACCAGGAACACTTCATAGTCCATGGCTAGTCCGAACAGGATCCCTGCGACAAGGACAGGCAGGAAGTTGAGCACAGGGGCAGGCTCAGGAATGCCTAAGAAGCTAATGAAATTCCCGTCTTGAACGACATAGACAACGGCTCCGAGGGTGGCTGTCAGCGTCAGCAAGTAGCCGACAACAGCCTTGATTGGAATTAGAATGGAGCGGAATACGATGGCCAGAAGGATGAAGGCCAGCCCCACGATCAACCCTGCAAATTCCGGTAACGCCTCGTTAAGTTTGTCCGACATATCAATATTGACGGCGGTTGCTCCTGTTACCATCAGCTCTACGTGAGCTTCAGCCTTGATGTTCTCCGCCTGTTCACGGATCGTCTTGACCAGATCGCTCGTCTCCGTCTCTTGCGGTCCTGTCTTCGGTAATATGGTAAGCATGGCCGTATCGCCAGCCGCATTCATTTGCGGTGGTGTGACAGAAGCGACGTTGCTCAGATCGCCAAGACCCTTCGTTGCTTCAGAGATCGCCGCTGCTTTATCGCTTGCAGAATCCTCTGCTTGAGCTACGACCACTAGTGGACCGTTAAAGCCGGGACCAAACCCTTCAGCCAAGAGGTCGTATCCCCGCCGTTCCGTAGTATCTACAGACTTAGAAGAGCTATCTGGGAGTCCGGTATGGATATGAATAACGGGCAGACTAATGACGACAAGCAGCAGAACAGACACAATCAGGACAGGGAGCGGGTGCTTGGTTACGAAGCGTCCCCACCAGTTCGAATCAGCCTTTGATTCCTTGGCACTAAGATTAGGATTCGGCAGAGCCTTTTTAGACTTCTTAGGCATAAATAGCTTCTTGGAACAGCCGAGAAATGCCGGGATACAGAACAGGGAGACCAGCACAGCCATACATACAGTTACGGCTGCAGAAATCCCCATAGATCCCAGGAAGGGGATTCCGGTCACAGTGAGTCCGGCAAGTGCAATGAATACAGTAAGTCCGGCAAATACGACCGCGCTTCCCGCCGTAGCATTGGCTATTCCCGCTGCTTCTTCCCGCTCCATCCCCTGTTTTAGGTTTTGACGGAAGCGTGAGATGATGAACAGTCCATAGTCTATACCCACCGCGAGTCCCAACATGCCGGCAAGGGACAAGGAGAAGGATGGGATTTCGATATAGTTAGACCCAATGAGGATGAGCATAATCCCGATTCCTAGGGCAATTACTGCGGTTAAAATTGGGAGGCCTGCTGCGACAACGGAACCGAATGTAAGCAGCAGAATGACAAATGCAGCGACAACACCGACCATTTCTGCCGGGCCGCCAGCTTCTACTTTGGACAAGGCTACAGTCCCGCCTAGTTCGGTCTGAAGGCCTTTGGAATTAGGAGCCTCTATGGCTTTCAGCACATGATCAATCGATGTTTGCGCGACGTCGTCTGCAGCAGCTTTATAGGTGACTGTAGAATATCCGATCTGGCCGCCTTTCCCTATGGTTTTGGCGTCATATACCGTCTGAATGGATGCGACTTCCGGATCTTTCTTGACTTCTTGTTCCGTGGCTTGAATCAGTTGTTTTACGGAACTAGTTTCTAATGTCTGGTTAAGGGGAGCTTTGTAGATGAGCCGGATGGTGCCGCCCCCTTCGGACTTTGACCCGAAGGCTTCCTTCATCACGGTCATCGCCTTCTCTGATTTAGTACCAGGGATGCTAATCCCTCCGCTGAACGCAGAGCCCAGGCCTAATCCTGCCGCTATAGCAACGATAAGTAAGCCTAAGGATGCGATTAGCACGGTCTTTCTTTTACGGAAAGACCATTTTCCGATATGATATAACCACTTTGCCATGCTAGGTTTCCCTCCAGTATTTTTTCTGTAAGATGAATCTCATGGTACCGTAGATTGCTGGAGAGGATAACGTCCAAGAGGGCATGCCCTTTTGGGCAGATGGGGTCTGCACCTTTGGACGATGACTTAGAAATGCTGCAGCCCTTACAATAAAGATAACTATAGAAGTTTCAGTTTAAGTAAGTATGATATCGATCCACCGTGAGACGCTGTAATGCAATTAGATGGCGAGGAATGAAGGGGGCTTGAAGTTGAACGATAAGGGATTTAAAGCAGAACATATTGATGAATTACTTGCCTCCAGGCTTCCCGTTTTAATTTGGGTTTCCATTGTATATATCGCGACTGTAATTATGCAGTTCCTTATAGATCCATTGATTTTTCAAAGCGCTGTTTTCACGGGACTATTCATCATTCATGGCGCGCTGCATTGGAATTCCTTTAGAATTAGCCGCAAGTACTTTTGGATCTATATTCTAGTTCAGGAAATCCTCATTTACTTATGTGCTATTCTAATGAGAGAAGCTTATCAACCTGTGCTCATCGGTTTGCTTCCTGTTTTAATCGCACAGAGTTTGAGCATCTCCTTTCGGATTAAAAGAATATTGTTTGTCTCACTCGCTAGTCTTATTGTCTTTTTTGATGCGGCTCTAACTGTGGGAGAGCGAGAGGAACTTCACCTGCTGTTTCCATTTTTCACATTAATGCTGATTGTGGTTATGGCCTATGCGGTGCTGTTTTTTCGGCAAGTGCAGGAACGCCTTAGAATACAGAGCTTCCTTCATGACTTGCAGGAGGCGCATAAAAAAGTGGAGGAGCTGACGTTATCCAATGAAAGGCAGAGAATGGCCCGGGATTTGCATGATACGTTAGCGCAAGGAGTCGCTGGAATAACGATGCAATTGGAAGCTGTAGATGCTCATATGACCCAAGGCAACCTGGACAGGGCTCAGAGCATCATTAAGCTATCCATGCAGCAAGCTCGTCGGACACTGGCGGATGCCAGGAAAGCTATCGATAATCTGCGGCTCAAGTCGTCTTCCGAGATCGACTTCAAAGAAGCGATTCAGGACGAGGTTCAACATTTCAAGGATTCCACAGGGATTCCTGTCTTTACAGACATTCAACTCACGAAGCGTTCATCCAGGCTGATTATGGAACATAGCTTGCATATCATTAAGGAGAGCCTGACGAATATTGCACGGCATGCACAGGCCAACGCGGTGAGGCTAAGGCTGTTTAACGAGAAGGAACGGTTGTTCATTCAAGTGATCGACGATGGAATTGGATTTAATATAGATGATATTGGCAAAGATGTAGGTCACTATGGGCTGCTCGGCATTCAGGAAAGGGCTAGACTCATTGGCGGTGAGGTGAGCGTGACCAGCAGCTCCGAGGGAACAACAATTACGGTGGATGTGCCATTCGTAGAGGGAGAAATGACATGAGCGTTATCAAAGTATTAATTGTAGACGATCACTTCGTTGTTCGTGAGGGTCTGAAGATGATTTTGGAGACAGGGGAGCAGTTTCAGGTAGTGGGTGAAGCTAAGGATGGTCAGGAGGCTTTGGCCATGATTGACAAAGTTCTGCCGGACGTCATTCTGATGGATCTGAATATGCCGGTTATGAGCGGTCTGGAAACGATGAAGGTTCTAAAGAGAGAAGGCTCCGCTATACCTGTCATCATTTTAACGACTTATAACGAGGATGAGCTTATGATTAATGGGCTGGCCTTGGGCGCCAAAGGTTATTTGCTCAAGGATACAAGCCGGGAGAACCTATTTAGGAACATAGAATCAGCGGTTAGAGGGGAAGCTCTGCTCTCAGCCGACATCATGGAGAAGGTAATGAGCGCCAGAGAGAGACAGGCCCAGGGCTCGCCAAGCCCTGAGGTAAATCTGCTGAGTGACAAAGAAACATATATTTTACAGTGTGTTGTGAAAGGGTTTAGGAACAAAGAAATCGCTCATGATTTAGGCATATCTGAACGAACCGTCAAATCCCATTTGACGAACATTTATAACAAGCTTGGGGTGGATAGTCGTTCACAAGCGGTAGCTGTAGCGATGGAACAGCGTATACTGAATATGTAGACGGGACATGCGACAGTTCGCCTGTCCTTTTTACTGCCCGAAAGGGCAGGCTACTCCGCCCCTTTGGACGATGCGGCTAATTTTGTTTAGCAGTATGCTAGCAGCATGGGAGGGGATTATCAAATGACTCGTCTTTCAGTGATCGTACCCATTTTCAATGGTGAAAATGAGATATTAGACCTTTATCTCCGTATGACGGAGGCGTTCCAAGATAAAATAGATAATTATGAAATCATATTTATAAATAACGGAAGTAAAGATCAGAGCGCGCGGGTGCTAGAGGAGATTTCTCTGAATGACCTTCAGGTCAAGGTGGTTCATCTGGCCCGCAATTATGGGAAAACAGCTGCGATTAAGGTTGGAATCCATAAGTCCACTTCGGAGCTCATTTCGCTCATGGATACCGATAATCAGATCGAGCCCAGGGATTTATTGAAGTTCATGCCTTTCATGGCGAAGGTGGACTTTGTGAACGGAAGACGCATATATTACAAAAGCAGTCTAAGAAGCCTATTAACTCTGCAGCTTGGAAATCGCATTCGAAATTGGATTACAGGGGATCGGCTTCGGGATACGGATTGTCCGATGAAATTATTTAAGCGCGAAGTGGCAGACCACTTTTTTTATTTTAATGGCATGCATCGCTTCTTACCCACCATGGCTATGATGAGCGGCTTCTCGATTATCGAGGTTTCAGTGACGTGCGCAAGTTCCAGTCAAAGAAGAGGGATACACAATCTTTGCACGGGGATCCGGGATGCTATGCTTATGCGCTGTATAAAAAAGCGGGCTCCAAAGTATAAAGTTATAGGAGATAACTGCTAGTAATCCAGGGCTATGAATTGCGGCTACCTTGCTTTTATGCTATAAAGGATGTAGTTTATGCCTGTCCGCGAGGGTCCGGCGTATGAATAAGGCTGTGAAGGAGCTGTTACCCTTATGTCTATTGAAATGAATACGGAAGACGTTATCAACCTGATCAAAACCAGCAAGAAGAAGACGCCTGTTAAAGTATATGTCAAAGGCGACTTAGACTCCGTGTCCTTCGGCGAAGGCTCCCAAAGCTTCATCTCCGGCGGAAGCGGTGTAGTATTCGGCGACTGGGCCGAAATCAAGAGTGTTCTGGATGCGAACAGCAGTAAAATTGAAGATTATGTCGTTGAGAACGACCGCCGCAATTCGGCTGTGCCGCTGCTCGACACCAAAAATATCAATGCCCGCATTGAGCCGGGCGCTATCATTCGCGATATGGTGGGAATCGGTGATAACGCTGTGATCATGATGGGCGCTGTCATCAATATCGGCGTGGAAATCGGTGAAGGCACCATGATCGACATGGGTGCTGTTCTCGGCGGCCGCGTTAAGGTCGGCAAAATGTGCCACGTAGGCGCAGGCTCTGTCCTGGCTGGCGTCATTGAACCGCCTTCTGCTCAGCCGGTAGTGCTGGAAGATGATGTGCTGGTAGGCGCAAACGCGGTTGTGCTTGAAGGCGTGCGTATCGGACAAGGCTCTGTAGTTGCTGCAGGCGCTGTAGTTACCGAGGATGTTCCTCCGTTCTCCGTGGTGGCGGGTACGCCGGCGCGCGTGATCAAGCAGGTAGATGACAAGACCAAGTCCAAGACTGAGATTTTGCAGGAGCTGCGCTCCCTGTAAGGGGAGAAGCGGTTTGCGCTACAGAAGAAGGCCCGGCAGCCTAAGAGCCGGGTCTTTTTGTTAAAGCTGATCTGCCAAGAAGCGGCAGGGATATATTCGATTCACAGAAAGGTTGAGGAGAAGTGAGCATGATTGAACCGAATGAGCTGATTCGCGTCCGCCGCGAGCTGCATCAAATTCCTGAGCCGGGATTTCAGGAATTCAAGACCCAGCGCTATCTTCTGGATTACATCGCTAAGCTTCCGCAGGAGAGACTGGAAGTTCGAACTTGGCGTACAGGCATACTTGTGAAAATCAAAGGCACCGCGCCCCGGCGCCGCTTCGGTTATCGGGCGGATATGGACGGACTTCCGATCACAGAGGAGACCGGCTATGAATTTCGCTCCCAGCATGAAGGGTATATGCATGCCTGCGGCCATGATATGCATATGACGATCGGCCTCGGCATCGTCTCTCACTTTGCCCGGCAGCCGATGCAGGATGACCTCATCGTGCTATTTCAGCCGGCAGAGGAGGGTCCGGGCGGAGCCCAGCCGATGCTGGAGAGCGCGGAGCTGGCAGACTGGATGCCGGAACAGATCGCGGCGCTGCATGTAGCGCCTGAGTATCCGGTCGGCACGATCGCTACGCGCCCGGGCATCCTGTTCGCCAACACCTCAGAGCTGTTCATCGATCTGATCGGCACCGGCGGCCATGCAGCCTATCCGCATAAGGCGAACGATATGGTAGTGGCCGGCTGCCAGCTGGTCGGCCAGCTTCAGACGATTGTGTCCCGCAACGTTGACCCGCTGGACTCGGCGGTGGTAACCATCGGCAAAGTGGAGGGCGGAACAAAGCAAAACATCATTGCCGAACGAGCCCGCTTGGAAGGGACTATCCGCACTTTGTCCGCCGAATCCATGCGCAAGGTGAAATCGCGCATCGAGGCTCTCGTGAAGGGCATTGAGATGGGATTTGACTGTAAGGCGGAGATCGACTACGGCGCCAACTACCGGCAGGTTTATAACGAAGCCGAAGTGACGGGCGAGCTGATGTCATTCTTGCGCGAGCGCAGCGATGTGAACCTGGTGGAGTGTACAGAGGCGATGACGGGAGAGGACTTCGGTTATTTCCTGGAGCGGATTCCGGGCTTCATGTTCTGGCTTGGCGTAGATACGCCCTATGGACTGCACCATGCGAAGCTTGCTCCGAATGAAGACGCCATGAAGCTGGCTGTGCGTGTTATGACAGACTACTTTACCTGGAAATCAGAGATGGGAAAGTAAAGATATCGGAACATAAATAGGGGATGCCTTTAGAGTCACAGCGTGATCTTAAAGGACATCCCCTTGTTGTTATAGCTTGTTAATGAAGCCTTCCAGACGATCCAGCCCTTGTTCCAACACTTCCTGGCTGTACGCATAGGAGATCCGGATATGGCCCTCTCCATACACGGAGAAGGCATCGCCTGGCACTACAGCGACCCCGGCCTCATCCAGCAGCCTTAAGGCGAACTCCATGGAAGGGATGCCGAAGCGTTCGATCGAAGGGAACATGTAGAACGCTCCTTCAGGCTTCTCCAATGGCAGGCCCATGGCGGTAAGCCGGGCATGAACATAGTCGCGCCGCTTACGGTAAGCTTCCTTCATCGGCAGGGCATCGTCAAAGCCTTCCGTCAGCGCCTCGATAGCCGCATACTGGCTGATGGAGCTGGCGCATGTAACATTATATTGATGCACCTTCACCATGTGCTGGGTAAGACTCGCAGGAGCGAGCGTGAAGCCGATGCGCCAGCCTGTCATCGAATGGGATTTGGACAATCCGTTGATGATGATAGTCCGCTCCCGCATGCCGTTCTGGCTGGCAATGGATGCATGCGGCGCGTCATAGATCAGCTCGCTGTAGATTTCGTCCGAAATGACGAAGATCTCCCGCGCTGCCAGCAGCTTGGCGACGTCCTGAAGCTCTACTGCATTCATGACCCTGCCGGTCGGATTGGAGGGATAGCCCAGGATGACGGCCTTGGTCCGTTCGTTCAAATGCGGCGCTATCAGTTCGGCCGTCAGCTTGAAGCCGCTGGAGCGCGTATCGACCAGCACAGGCTTGGCACCTGCCAGCCGAATCAGCGGCTCGTAACCAGGATAGATCGGTCCTGGCAGAATGACCTCGTCGCCTGGAGTCAGGATGGTTCTTAGCGTGATATCCAGCGCCTCGCTGGCTCCATTCGTGATGATAACCTCATCCAGTCCGTTATAATGCAGCCCATACTTGCGGGAGATGAACGCTGCTGCGGCCTTACGCAGCTCAGGAAGACCCGCGTTGGGCGTATAGACGGTCCGGCCTGCATCAATAGCGCGGTGAGCGGCCTCCAGAATGTGGGTTGGGGTCGGGAAATCCGGCTGTCCGATCGTCAGAGAGACGGCATTCGGATAGTTCGCGACCTGGTTGGCAATTTTGCGGATTCCGCTGATTTGAATATTTTTAACCTGGGTGTTAATCAGATGTTCCATCGCGTCTGTACCTGCCTTCATCTAGGTTCTGTTTAGAACAGTGTACACCACTGCGCTTTGATCATAAAGCTTAAGCCTCGGGTTGAGCTTCGCTTGCCTGAAGTGCTTTTCTATGTGTGCTCAGGCCCCGCAAAACCACAATTAGATAGATACAGAGCAGCACATTCAGCAAGGATGTAAGGAATAGGGGGATACTGTAGGAAGTTCTGCCCGCAGTCTGATGATAAAAAATGTTGAACGAATCGCTGGAAATGGTCAGGCTGAATCCCAGCGCCGTCCACAGGAGCCGCCGACCCGCGGAACTCGATGAAGGCCATCAGGCCAGATCATATGCCCCATTAATAGCTGGCCTAACTGAATATTGGCTTAATGCTGCTTGATCGTTAGCCTAGTGTTGTATACTTGGGGGACAGAATACGATTGAAGGAGTGACGAATCATCTATGAAGATACTAGTTTCTGGCTTTGAACCCTTTGGCGGAGATCCGGTTAATCCGACGGAGCAGCTGGTTGCCGCACTTGCGGAGGAATCCTTTGCGGGAGGGGAGGTTCATACCGTCCTGCTGCCCGTAACCTTTGATGAATGTGCGGACAAGCTGATCCAGGTCATGGAGGAGGTTCGCCCGGATGCCGTCATCTGTTGCGGTTTGGCCAAGGGCCGAACCGCGATTACTCCTGAGCGGATCGCCATTAATGTGAAGGACATCCCAGCGAGCTCTTATGCGGACAACAGTGGCGGCAGACCCGTTGATCTGCCGATCCGTGAAGGCGGGCCGGACGGGCTGTTCGCAACACTGCCGATTCGCGACATGGTAACAAGGCTCATAGAGCAGGACATTCCTGCCACCCTGTCCAATACGGCCGGGACTTTTATCTGCAATAATACGATGTACCGTGTTCTTGACTATATCGGTACCCGGAAGCTGCCTACGCTTGCCGGTTTTGTGCACTTCCCGGCATCCTCGGAGATGGCCATCCAGAGCCCGTCCGTGCCGAGCCTGCCGCAAAGCATACTCCTAAAGGGGCTGCGGATCATGGTGCAGACCACGTTGGATGTTCTGAATAAGCGAGGCTAAAGGGAGCTTTTAGGGATTAGCGAAATTTTCAGGTGGCGCTCAGTGTACTTTCAGGTTGGCGTTGTAGGATAGGTGTATCCTAAGTTACATAATCCTGAAGGGAAGATCGTTATGAACATTTCGTCCATTGCTGGCAGCAGTTCCAGCGCCAGTTATTCATCATCCGCCACGAAGCGTGCAGGCCTTTCCAGCACCACAAGCTCGGCTGAGCTGGAGCGGCAGAAGGCCAAGCTTGAGGCGGAGCTGGCCAAAGAGACGGCCAGCCAGGAGGATGAGAAGACCAAAGCGCAGAAGGTGCAGCAGCTTCAGCAGCAAATTCAGCAGATCGAGCTGCAGATTGCCCGGAGCAAGCAAGCGGCTGCGGATGGCGGCAGTGGGCAGGAGGCTGAAGCAAGTTCACAGACTAGCCTTGTGAAGTCTCAGCTTGGGGTGAATATGGCTGCAGCAGCAGGCTCTATTGATATCCATATTTAAGAAGAGTACAGTAGATTGTTGAGCAGGTGGTCGCTAAAGGGAATCCTCCCGGCGGATCGCCTGTCTTTTTTTTCGAGTATTCGCTATCCTCTGTAACAGAAAGCCTTGAGCCAGCCGACATAATAAGAACAGGATAACCTGGAATATACGGTAAAAGGATGGACCCTGTTGTGGTTAAGCGCTGGATCATATTGTTGATAAGCTTCTTTGTTGTTATTGTGCTGCCCTTATATGGGGTTTTTTATATTTTGAAGGAAGAGCATCCGAAGGCCCAAAACGGAATTATTGACCTGAGGGGCTGGGACTTTGACCGGGAGGGAACGGTGCCTTTGGATGGGGAATGGGAGATATATCCGAATCAGCTGCTCACCCCGATGGATTTCGTTGGTGCTGATGGCTTGCTCCCTAAGCCCGAGCGGATTCATGTCCCGGGCAAATGGAACGAACTGATGTCACAAGAGGCTCACGGCTATGCGACTTATCGGCTTCATATTCGCTTAGGGGCTCGGACTTCTGACGATTATGGTATTCGGGTGACCAATATTCGTATGGCAAGCCGAGCCTTTCTAGGGGGGAGCGAGCTTGGAGCAAGCGGGAGACCGGGAGTAACCCCTAAGGATACGGTGTCTGGTAACATCCCCTTTGCGGGCGTAACGGGGATCTCTGGACCTGAGGTTGAGCTTATAGTACAAGTATCCAATTACAGCTATTCCTCTGGAGGAATTGTTAATTCCATTCAATTCGGCAATGAAGACTCGATCCGAAAGAGCCAGGAGCTGGCCTGGATGCGCGATATAGGAACGCTTGCCGGGTTCCTAATTCCGGCAGTTTTCTTTCTGTTCCTCTTCCGGCTGCGCAGGCAGGAGCGAGCCCTGCTGTACTTGGGGATGTTCTGTTTTTGTGCAGCGGTTTTTGTGCTGACTCACGGCGAGAAGATGATCGGAAGCCTTCTCCCAGGTCTTCCTTACGAACTGGTGATGCGGGTTCAGCTGATCTCATCGGCCCTGGTGTACTTCTACTTAATGAGATACATTGATGCGCTTGTTCCGGGCGTGATGCACAAATGGGCGGCTAAGCTTGCCGCTGTCTTGACCTTGCTTCAGCTTCTGATGGGAACATTGCTGTCCCCCGCAGAGTTCTCCCGGCTGGAGCCGGTGATGATGTTTAGTGCGTTTGCTATTATAGGTTACATTGTCTTTATTATGGGAAAATGGATCGTTAAGTGGCCAGAAGATGTAGACTTCATGCTGATTAGTGCCATCAGCGTCATTATGGTCATCTTTCTGAATCTGATGTCCGTGTTTGGGATTCTGGATATTCAGTTCCTGGCTCTCTATGAGATGATCTTCTTCGTGGCAGCCCAGGCGCTGATGCTTGCCCGCAGGTTCGCCCGGTCCTTTCACGAAGTGGAGAGTTTGTCGAAGAGGCTCCTGACACTGGATGGCCTGAAGGATGAATTTATGGCGAATACCTCCCATGAGCTGCGCACGCCGCTGCACGGCATGATCAACATCGCACAGTCTATGCTGGACGGGGCCGCCGGGGAGCTTAGCCCGAAGCAGGCCTCCAATCTGTCTATGATTATGTCTACAGGCCAGCGTCTTACGCTCTTGGTTAATGATATTCTCGATTTCGCGAAGCTGAAGAGCGGCGAGGTTGTGCTGCGCCGCCAGACCGTAGAGCTGGCCGGGGCGGCCCGTTCGGTCGTGGAACTGATCCTCTACCTGATCGGACGTAAGAATATCCAGCTGATCCAGCAGTGGCCCGAAGAGCTGCTCTATGTGGAAGCCGATGAGGACAGGCTGCGGCAAATCATCTACAATCTTCTAGCTCATGCCGTCAAGGAGACGGCGGAAGGAGAAGTGAGGATCTGGGCGAAGCCGGGTAAATCTGTAGTAACGGTGTCGATTGCAGACAGCAGTGGGCCTGGGGCGGCTGATCAGCTGAGTGAACTGCTTCGTAACCTAGTGGAAGCAGGTGGCTTCGATTCCCGTCTGGACAGCAGCGGCTGGCTCGGCCTAGTTACGGCCAAACAGCTGATTGAGCTTAGCGGAGGAAATCTGTGGATCGAAGCCTCCGTTCATGGAGCCGTTCTCCACTTTACACTGCCTGCTGCACAGCTTGAGCAGATTCCTGCACAGGCCAGACAGGTGGTTCATGGAACCAGAAGTCAGAATTCCGAGACAGGAAGCGCCTGGACAGCGGCGCGGGAGGTCAGTGCCGGAGAACAGTCTGACAGTGGCAGGGACGCTATTCTGGTCGTAGATGACGATCCGATCAACCGGCAGGTGCTGATCAATCTGCTATCGACAGAAGGCTATTCTATAGTGGCCGTTCCTGGCGGACAGGAGGCACTGGACGAGCTGGCGCTTCAGCTGCAGTTCAGCCTTGTAATTGCGGACTGGATGATGCCTGGCATGTCCGGGATTGAGCTGTGCCGCAAGCTCCGTGAGCGTTATACGCTGTCCGAGCTTCCGGTGCTGATGCTCACGGCACGGAACCTGCCAGAGGACATAGAGAATGCCTTCCGGGCAGGCATCAACGACTTCCTCAGCAAGCCTGTAGCAGCCAGCGAGCTGCGGGCTAGGGTGCGGACGCTGATTGAGATGAGGCGCTCGGTACAGGCGGAGATTCGTACTGAAATGGCTTTTTTGCAGGCGCAGATCAAGCCTCACTTTTTGTATAATGCGCTGAATGTCATTATCGCTACCTGTCCGGTTAATCCGGATCTGGCAACAGACCTGCTGATAGAGCTCAGCCAATATTTGCGCGGCAGCTTTGACTTTCAGAATAGGGACCAGATGGTGCCGCTCCAGAAGGAGCTGGAGCTGGTCCATTCCTATGTCGTGCTGGAGAAAGCGAGATTTGAGGAGCGGGTTGATGTGGAGTTCGAGACTGATGAGAGCATCCGCAACTGGCTGCCCCCGCTCTCCATTCAGCCTATCGTAGAAAATGCGATTCGCCACGGCATTATGCAGCGGGCTGAGGGCGGCAAAGTAAAAGTAGCTATTCGCGAGAAAGCAGCATCTATAGAAGTGCGGGTAAGCGATAACGGTGTGGGCATGACGCAGGAACAGGTGCAGCGGGTGCTTTCTGGCCGCGGCCTAGGCGGAGTAGGCCTGCTTAACATTCACCGCAGGCTGATGTCGCTGTACGGCAAGGGGCTTGAGATCACAAGCCACCCTGGTCATGGAACCGAGGTCAGCTTTGACATTCCAAAGTCGATCTAGCAGTCAGCCTGTTCAGAATTGGTTCAGGAAGAGCACTTATACTGGGCGTAAACTTGCGGTTCAATCTACCGCAGGTTGTACTGCAAGAGCGGACTATCTCTATCGCCGACAGGCGGCAGGGCTGGTGTTCCGCCCAGAAATGAGGGAACAAGGTTGATACATGCTTATTTGCTTGATGCGGACCGATTGGCTAGAGAGGAGCTGAAGCAGCTGCTTGAGCAGTCCGGCCGGGTTAAGGTGGTCGGCTCGTCCTCTCAGGCGGCTGCGGCACTGGAGCAGATCGGACGCCTTCAGCCCCAAGTGCTCTTTGTAGATACGCAGCTGCCGGGTTCACTCGGGGTTGAGGCTGCAGAACGAGCTTTGCAAATTGCCAATAACCTAAAAGTTGTTTATATAACGTCACAGCGGGTACACGCATTATCCGCTTTTGAACAGAAGGCTTTTGACTATATTCTGAAGCCGCCGACCCGCAAGAGGCTGGACCGGGTGTTGTCCCGTCTCTCCGGAAGAGCCCCAGGAAAGGGCGGACATCCATTTTGCACAGAATGACGGGGAGATGAAGGAATGAAGGCAGTATTGATAGACGATGAGAATCCGGCCCTGCTTCATCTGGAAAGGCTGCTGAAGGCCGACGGACGTATAGATTGTTTGGCACGTTATACTTCTGCTGGCGCCGCCTTGGCAGCTTCGGAGCTTGAACAGGCTGACGTGGTATTCTTAGACATTGGCATGCCTGAAATGAACGGTCTGGAAGCGGCTGAGTATATTCAGCAGAAGAATAAAGGGATTGAGATTGTCTTTGCTACGGCTTATGCAGAGTATGCGGTAGAAGCCTTTGAACTGGAGGCGCTGGATTATTTGCTGAAGCCGATCAGTCCGGCACGGCTGGGCAAATCCATTGATCGGATGCTTGCCTCTCGGAAGAGTAGGCCGCAGCCCTCGAAGGAACAACAGACTGACCCTCCCCGGATCAGATGCTTCAAGCGGCTTGAGGTCGAGGTGGGAACTGGAACCGCTGCGGCTCCAATACGCACTTTGAAGTGGAGAACGCTGAAGTCCCGGGAACTGTTTGCTTACCTGCTGCACCATCAAGAAGCTTGGGTGCACAAGGAGGTGCTGCTGGAGGAGCTTTGGCCCCGGCTCACCGTGGACAAGGCGTTAACGCATCTGCATACTTCGGTGTATCAGATTCGGAAGATGCTGAAAGATGCGGGTCCAGCCATGGCCCTCGAATATAGTCTGGACCGGTACCGGCTGCTGCGTCCAGGCATTAAGACCGATGCGGAGTGTTTTGAGACGCAGACGAATTTGAGGGCTAGACTGAATCAAGACAATTATGGGGGAGCTAAGCAGGTCGCTGCTCTATACCGTGGAGACTATTATGAGGAGCAGGACTATGCTTGGGCGCAAGCAGCCCAGCGGAGGCTCTATGGGCGTTACTTTAGCCTGATCCTGCGGCTGTCGCAGTATGAGCTTCGCCAGGAGCTGCCGGATTACCGGGCGATTCTGGACAGGCTGAAGGAGCTGGGCGAGAGAGAGCCTTATTCGGAGGAAATATGCCAGCTTATGCTGGAGACTCTAGCCGGGCTCAAAGATTTTGCAGGGATGGAGCATTATTATGACAGCTATACCCGCCTGATCCGTGAGGAACTGGGGGTTGAGCCAGGCCCGTATATAAGGGAGTGCTATCTTCGGTATATGGTGAACTGAAGGCTTTGGGCTGGGGACTAAAGGGAAGCTTGCCGCTGCTTGAATTACATCCCGCAAAAAGAGTATCCTTGATAGGGAGATGACCTTAGGAGGTCTCTTTAACCAAGCTGTATAAAGGAGAGAGTGCCATGAGTCATTCAGATAAAAAAGAAGAAATTCTGGAGGCTTTTCGCTTTAGACATGCTACCAAGTCTTTTGATCCGGAGCGTAAAATCTCTGACGAGGATTTCAACTTCATTTTAGAGACAGGACGTCTCTCACCAAGCTCGATTGGTCTTGAGCCATGGAAGTTCCTCGTCGTTCAGAATCCGCAGCTCAGGGAGAAGATTCGGGAAGTGTCCTGGGGAGCGCAAGGGCAGCTGCCGACAGCCAGCCACTTTGTGATCATCTTGGCCCGGAAGGATGTACGCTATGATTCCGAGTATTTGTATCATCAGATGACCAAGGTCAAACAGATGCCGGAGGAGCTGGTAGCGAAGATCACCCAAGAGCGTTACAAGACCTTTATGGAATCAGACTTCCATCTGCTGGAGAGCGAGCGCAGTCTCTTCGATTGGGCTTCCAAGCAAACGTACATCGTGCTGGCGAATATGATGACTGCTGCGGCTCAGATCGGAATTGACTCCTGTCCAATAGAAGGATTCGATCAGGACAAGTTGAACCAGCTGCTGGAAAGCGAAGGTCTGCTCGAAGATGGGCACTATGGCGTTAGCGTGATGGTTGCCTTTGGACATCGGGCCAAGGAGCCTCGTCCTAAGACAAGAAGAGCCACAGAAGATGTAGTGAAGTGGATTCTATAAACAACAAAAAGCAAAAAAGGGCTGGCCTTTGATCATTTGCAATTGATCGATTAGGCCGGCCCTTTCTTTTTAAGCTTCATCCGCTATAGAAAGCTTTCACTTCTGTCCCTTTCCGCTGTTGAACTGCAGCCAGTCCCACCCGGAGCGGAGCACCTCCTTGAGCCCCGGGTTCTTAATGACATAATAGGGCACCAGCCTGCCGCCCCACTGAGCTTTGGCTTCCGAGACGGAAGCCAGGTTCGCACCGCCAAAGTCAAAGGAGGTGATGCCGCTCAGGTGCAAGTCCTCCAGCTCAGCATACTGAAGGAGCTGGGCAGCCCCGCTGGATAGATGCTCGCTCTTGCTGGAGGCGATCCAGCCGAGCGCGCGGGATCCTCCGAGCAGGATCGAGATATTGGCACTGACAGCCTCGCCTTCGGGCGAATAACAAGCATAGCAGCGGAACGTGTCGTCGCCAAGCAGGCTTCGGGCCAGCTCCAAGTCCGCTGTCTGAAGCTGATGACTGAAGCCCTTGCGCTGCTCGGTTCCGGCAAGACAGGCATGCACCTCCTGCATATTGTAGGTTCGGGCTGCGCGGTAGCCGGCTTTTACGGCTTTTTTGAGCCTGCCGCGTGCCGACTGGCTGATCATTTCAGGTGTGCAGGGGAGATCTATGTAATACGTATACTTCACATCCACTTTAAAGCCCCTCCAGAGGAAAGGGCGAATATCTGTAAATTCAGGCGGCAGACAGAAGCTGGCATAGCCGCCGACCTTAAGCAGCTCGCTGCACAGCGCATCCGCAGCCTCATGCCACTGCCGTTCGATCCGGTAATTTCTAGAGGTTGGAGTCGGCTTAAATAGGGTAGGATGATAGGGGTTGAGCGGCGGCAAATACAGCTTGCCTTGATCGTTTAAGAAGAACATGCTTTCTGCATACGCATCGGAGGAAGAGGCTTCGAACCGGGCGGACAATACCCGGCAGTTCCATTTGATACGGTTAAATTCAGCCCATGCCCGCAGGAATTCCGAATCCATCATGATTGATTGAGGAAATCTCCTTTCTATACCATCATCTTATACTTGTTTATTCCATAGATATGAAAATGGGTTTGCCAGAAGAACATTTTCCACGATATAATATATACATAATTTACCATATTTACCTATTTTAATAGATTGTGAATCATGTATGACATCGGAGGGATAAATCATGGTAAAGCGCATCGTCAAAGGTGTTACGCTGGGTACGCTGCTGGTGGCCGTGAGCACGCTCTGTTCTCGGGATTCTTCCGGCGGCAAGGTCCACATCTCTGCCAATCTGATCAATGTAAGGGATTACGGGGCCCGCGGTAATGGGCTGTGGGATGATACGGCAGCCATACAGAAGGCTCTGGATGCCGCCGCCAAGCTTGGAGGTGCATCTGTTTATTTTCCGAAGGGAACCTATCTGGTTCAGGGGAGCAAAACGCTCCGTGTTAGCAGCGGTACTACGCTCTATGGTGAGGGAAGTGCATCCGTAATTAAGGCATCGCCCCGCACCTTCGGATGGGAGATGATGAGGCTCTCCGGCCATGATATCGAGATTCGGAACCTGGCTCTCGATGGTAATCAGCAGGTGAACCGCGTGCTGGTCATTGGCGGAGGAAGCAGCCGGATTACCCTAACCCGTCTGGTAGTGTCCAATGCAGCACAAAGCAAGGACAAGAACAGCGACTATTATTCGGGGGTTATAGCCGGAATCGTAGTCTATGGAGATACCCAGACAATCCGGATTTCCGATATAGAAGTGAAGAATGTCGTTGCCCGTAATCTTTCCGAAGGAAGCATGGTCGCCCGCGGCATTTACGTGACCACCACCTGGGGATCGAGGGAGCTGCCGGCACATGACGTAGAGATTCGCGATTCGCATATACACCATATTGGGCCCGCGGATGATGGGGACGGCCTGTATGTAGAGGACCCTCACATGGATAGCGGCAATGGGCATGATATGGAGGTTAGAATCATCAACAACACCTTCGATCATTGTGCCAAGCGAGCGATTAAGATCTATGCGGAAGGGATCGAGGTCGAAGGTAACCGGATTATCAACTCCTATTTGAACGATAACTATTTCCAAGGAACACAGAAGGGCAAGCTGGCACCGGATATGTATGCGGCCATCAGCGTATATGGAAGCAGCAATTCCGTGATGAATAACATCATTGAAGGAAAGGGCAGCTTCTATGCGGCGATCGAGGTCGGCGACGGTGAGACTGTGCGGGACATATCCATCAAAGGCAATACGGTGGTGATGGGAGCCCGCAGCTCCATTCAGGGAACAACCTCCATTCGGCTTGGCAACATTGAAGAATTTACGATAGCAAATAACACACTCCGCCATGGAGAGCGCGGTATTTGGACCTGGCAGAACGCCAAGGACGGCCTGATTCAAAGCAACGATATTCAGATGAGCCAGGGCGGAGGCATTGATCTTACGACTTATCTGCCTGGATACTTTCAGCAGGATATACAAGTGCTGGGCAACCGGATCTCCGCCAGAAACTTCCGCGTTCAGCTTGGTCCTACAAATTGCAATGTTGTGGTTAAATAAGGCTTGTCACCTCTATGCAATCTAAATATACGCGCTCCCGTAAGGTTCTATGCCGGTAGAGAAGTCCGGTATAGAACCTTTTTTTGTGGCATATCAGAGAACTCGGCTGGACTGTCACTGAAATTTTAGAAAAAAGCTTCTAAGCGGAGCGAGCCGCTCATACGATGACATATAACGAGCGGACAAGAGTGCGTGGGCTGTGCAGACTCGGCTTTTGTTCTTCAAAAAAGATGAGGTGAGTACATTTGGATGTAGGCCTGTTGTTCACCGCAGTCAGGCGCCACTATTTGGCCTGCCTGATAACCTTGGGATTATGTGTGGGTGCGGGGTTCTTAATAAACCAGCTGATTCAGCCCCAGTACAGGGCTCAGGCCAGCTTGGTGGCCAATCTTCCCGGAGACAGCGAGTCGGGCACCTACAATGAGTTCTTGGCCAGTCAGATGCTGACCAAGACGTACGAGGATGCCATTCAGAGCCGCTATATTGCCAACGAGGTAAAGCAGAGGCTGAACCTGAAGGAATCGGTCTTCCAGCTCCTTGCCAAGATTGAAGCGCGGACAGATCCCGGCACGTTGGTCATTCTTCTGCAGGCCGTGGATGACAACCCCAAGCAGGCGCTGAGGCTTGCGAACGCCTTTGCGGATGCGTTTATTCTGAAGTCCAAGGAGATTGTACATAACGCGAACATTCGCGTGCTCGACTACGCTGATCCGGAGGAGACTGCGGTCCCGGTCAGTCCGAAGAAGAAGCTGAATCTGGCGCTGTCGCTGTTCATTGGAATTGGAGCGGCGCTATGTATCTCGCTGCTGCTGGAGAAGCGGCGGGCGAGTCGCAGGCGCAAGCGTCCTGTGGAGAGCGGAATTCGTGAAGATGCATATCCCGGCCCTGCAGAGAGCAGAGGACCTAACCATGAAGGAGTGACACAAGCATGATTGAATTCGCAGTGGTCGGCTGCGGCCATATTGCCAGCAAGCATATACAGGCGATCCAAGAGGTCCCTGGCGCAAGGCTTGCCGCCTTGTGCGATCCGGACCTCGGGCAATTGGAGCGTGCCGGACAGGGGCTTGCGGTCAAACGGTTCAGGAGCATGGAGGATATGCTGAGAGAAGCGCCGGAAATTATGGCGGTATGTATCTGTACGCCAAGCGGCCTGCATGCCGGGTTAGCGGTTGCGGCGGCTGCGGCCGGGAAGCACCTCCTGATCGAGAAGCCGCTCGCCTTGACCCTTAACGCAGCGGATGAGGTGGCAGAGGCGGTGCACCGGGCAGGGGTGAAGGCCGCGGTAGTGCATCCGAACCGCTACCGTCCTGCGATGATGGCGCTTAAGACGGCGCTGGAAAGGGGAGTATTCGGACGGCTTAGTCACGTCAATGCCACCATCCGGTGGAACCGCAGCCAGCAGTATTATGATCAGGCGGCCTGGCGAGGCACCCGGCTGATGGATGGCGGGGTGCTGATGAATCAGGCCATCCACAGCATCGACCTGCTGCAGTGGCTGTTTGGCCCTGTCACTGAGGTGAAGGGGCTGGCTGCTACCCGGCTTAGAAGCATGGAAGCCGAGGATGTGGCTGTAGCGGCTCTGCGCTTCGAGCAGGGAGCCCTCGGGGTGCTGGAAGCGGCCACCACGATCTATGATCACAGCCTGGAGGAATCCATCAGCGTGTTCGGGGAGCGGGGGTATGCCGTGATTGGCGGCCCGGTGGCGAACCGAATTGTTCATTGGGAATGCGATTCCATGAGCGCAGAGCAGCAGGAGGCTCTGAAGCAGGAGATCAACAGCAATCCTCAGGGCGCGGGAGGCCATGCCGAACTTATCCGCGATATGGTTCAAGCTATCGCAGAAGACCGCCCCCCTGCGATTACGCTGGAGGATGGACGGCGTGCAATCAAGCTGGTCCTGGATCTGCTTGCGGATGCCGAGGCACAGCGCGGTATATATGCGGAAATGGGAGGAACACGATGAACACGCCTAAGGAAACAGCTGACTCGCTGCTGCAGGAGAGTCTGCTGCAGCGGCTGAACGACAGAACCGCCGTGATCGGGGTGATCGGACTTGGCTATGTGGGGCTGCCACTCTCGGTAGAGAAAGCCAAGGCCGGCTACCATGTGATTGGATTCGATGTGCAGGCCGGGAAGATTGATATGGTGAACGCCGGCTATAACTACATCGGAGATGTCGTCGATGAGGATCTTCGCCTGATGGTAGAGAGCGGGAGGCTGCGGGCCACCGCCGATTATGCGTTCCTGCGGGAAGTGGATGCGGTGGCGATCTGCGTCCCTACCCCGCTGGATCTTTACCGGCAGCCGGATACGAGCTATGTGGAGAATTCGGTCCGGGAGATTGCCAAGGAGCTTCATCCGGGAATGCTGGTCGTGCTGGAGAGCACGACCTACCCCGGAACGACCGAAGAGCTGATCCGTCCCATTCTGGAAGCGACAGGTCTAGTATGCGGCCGGGATTTCTTTCTGGCCTATTCCCCGGAGCGGGTCGATCCAGGCAACAAGTCCTACAACACGAAGAACACCCCTAAGGTTGTAGGAGGTATAACGCCTGCATGCTCTCAGATTGCCGCAGCCTTATACCGGCAGGTGCTGGAGGGGGAAGTGAAGGTGGTTTCAAGTCCGGCAGTGGCTGAGATGGAGAAGATCTATGAGAACACCTTCCGCCACATCAATATTGCCCTTGCCAATGAGATGGCGCTGCTGTGCAGCCGGATGAATATTGACGTCTGGGAGGTCATTGAGGCAGCAGGCACGAAGCCTTATGGCTTCATGGCCTTCTATCCGGGACCGGGCCTTGGCGGACACTGTATTCCGGTGGACCCGTTCTACCTTACTTGGAAGGCCAAAGAGTATAACTATCATACGCGGCTGATCGAGCTGGCAGGAGAGATCAACAATGCCATGCCGGAGTTTGTCGTTCAGCGGATCGGGGACGTTCTGAACGAGCACCGGAAGGCGGTGAGCGGCTCCACCGTTTATCTGCTGGGTGCTGCTTATAAGAAAGACATTGATGATTACCGGGAGTCGCCGGTACTGAAAATGATAGAACTGCTGGAAAGCAAAGGTGCAAAGGTGATCATCAGCGATACGCATATCCGGAGTATCCGGCACCGCCAGCGGGAGTATGCCTGCGAGGAAATGACACCCCAGCTGCTTGCATCCGCAGATATTGCTGTCATCACAACCGATCATTCCGGTTTTGATTATGAGCTGATTGCTAAGGAAAGCCGGATTCTCTTCGATACCCGCGGCGCGCTGCGCAGCCGGAAAGGTCTGAAGCCGGAGGCTTACTATTTGTTATAACAAGGAGCTTAGAAGCCTATGAACTATTTCGCACATCCAACAGCTATCATCGATCAGGGAGCCGAGATCGGCGAGGGTACCCGTATCTGGCACTACTCACATATTTCGCCGGAGGCTGTGATCGGTCAGAATTGTACGCTCGGGCAGAACGTCTATATCGCATCAAGAGTTCAGATTGGCCGCGGCGTCAAAATTCAGAACAACGTGTCCGTCTATGAAGGCGTGGAGCTGGAGGACTACGTCTTCTGCGGTCCGAGCATGGTGTTCACCAATGTGGCAACACCAAGGTCGGCCTTCCCGCGCAATACGCCATCTGACTACCTGCAGACACGGGTCAAGCGGGGAGCCTCTATCGGAGCTAACGCCACGATTGTCTGCGGAATCACGATTGGAGAATGGGCGCTAGTTGCTGCGGGGGCTGTCGTTACGAGGGATGTTCCGCCCTATGCCCTCTATGCGGGCGTTCCCGCCAAGCGAACAGGCTGGGTCTGCGAATGCGGCAGCACACTAGCTTTTGTTCAGCATCAGGCCGTCTGCGGGGACTGCGCAAGGGCCTATCAAATGGAGCATGACCAGGTAAGCAAAATTCAAGAAGGCGAGGGTAACCATGGAACCTAGTGTACTGAGCTCTTATCCGGGACGAATTCCGGCGCTTGACCTGACCGCTGAAACGCAGCGGCTGAAGCCGCAGCTGATGGCGGCCATCGAAGAGGTGCTGGATCGCGGAACCTTTATTATGGGGCCTAATGTGAAGGCATTTGAACAGGAGGCCGCCGATTATCTCGGTGTGCGCTATGCTGTCAGCATGAATTCGGGGACCGACGCGCTGGTCATCGCCCTCTTGGCGTCCGGCATTGGGCCGGGGGATGAGGTGATTACGTCTCCCTTCACCTTCTTTGCTACTGCAGAAGCGGTCAGTCAGGTCGGAGCTGTTCCCGTCTTCGTCGACGTGGAACCGGATTCGTTCAATCTGAACCCGCAGCGGGTGGAGGAGGCGATTACTCCTCGGACCAAAGCGATTCTGCCCGTGCACCTGTTCGGCCAACCGGCGGATATGAACCGCCTGACGGATCTGGCAGAGGAGCATGGGCTCCGGCTCATTGAGGATGCGGCCCAGGCTTTCGGCGCCAGATGGCAGGGCCGCATGGCCGGCTCCTTTGGAGATGCGGGATGCTTTTCCTTTTTTCCATCCAAAAATTTAGGGGCATTCGGAGACGGAGGCCTGCTCGTTACGGATCAGGAGGAACTTGCGGAGCGGGCCGCCATGCTGCGAACCCACGGCTCCAAGAAGAAATATATGAATGAGAGCCTTGGCTACAATTCTCGGCTGGATGAGCTGCAGGCCGCGATTCTGCGCATCAAGCTGCCTTACCTCGACGAGTGGAACCAAGCCCGGCGAGAGGCGGCCGGTCTCTACCGGGAGCTTCTACAGGATGTGGAGGGGGTCCTTCTCCCGAGTGTCCGGGAAGAGGCGGAGCATGTCTACCATCAATTCACCCTGCGGGTCCAGGGAGGCAAACGCGATGAGCTGAAGGCGCGTCTGGACGAGGCAGGGATCGGCAGTATGATCTATTATCCGCTGCCTGTGCACCAGCTTCCGGTCTACCGCCATCTGCAGCTGCATCTTCCCGTGGCGGAGCAGCTGTCACAGGAGGTGCTGTCGATCCCGATCTGGCCGCATATGGAGGAGGCCGTCCAAGCCTATGTTGCAGGTCAGGTTCAACACGCGCTGCAAATCTGAGGTGGAGGGCTCATGCTTGCATATTTGAAGAAGCTTGCTCTTGATAAATTTCTGCGCAGTGTCTTTGTTCTGGCAGGCGGGACGCTGGCAAGCCAGCTGATTATCCTGGTTACGCTGCCGGTCATTACACGGCTGTACAGTCCTACCGAATATGGCACCTACTCCATGTACCTGTCCATCATCGGCATTCTGCTGATGCTGGTCTCCTTCTCCTATGAGAATGCCATCACTCTTCCTGAAGATGACAAGACGGCCTTCAGCGTCATCCGTTTATCCCTCAGCATATGTGTGGGCGTCAGCCTGGCCAGCGGCATCGGAATTTATATCCTAAGAGAGCCGCTCGGATCCTGGCTTCATGAGTCCTATCTGCCCCATTACTATTTTTTCTTCATTATCAGCCTGTTCGGAGCGGGCTTCTATCAAATTCTGAATTACTGGTCCATCCGTAAAAAATACTTCAAACAGCTGTCCCGCACCAAATATACGCAAAGCCTGAGCCAGGTTTCCGCCCAGATGGGGCTTAGCCTTATGCACTGGGGGCCGCTGGGCTTGATCTTGGGCGACATCGCGGGAAGGTTCGGCGGTCTGATTCCGCAGTGGAGGCTGTGGCGCAGGGATGCCCGGCGCCATGAGGAGAAGCCTGGATGGGCGGATCTCAAGGAGACCGCCTACCGCTACCGCAGGTTCCCCCTGCTGTCTACGGCTTCGAACATGCTGAACGGCCTCGGTTTATATCTGCCGACCGTTCTGTTCGCCTCCTTCTACGGACCGCAGGTGGCGGGTTGGTTCGCGCTCGGGCAGCGGATTTTGGGTTCGCCTATGACGCTGATTATGTCGTCGGTAAAAAGCGTTTATCTGGCCGATTCCTCCGAGTATATGGTGAAGGACCCGGGGAAGCTGTACCCGCTCTTTCGAAAGACCGTGCTGCATATGTTCATCATGGGCCTGGCTATGGTTCTGCTGTTTGTATTTGTCGCCCCCTATGCCTTCTCTTATCTATTCGGAAATGAATGGCGGGAGTCCGGTGAATTCATTCGGATTCTGTCGCTGATGTATCTGAGCCAGTTCGTCGCCAATTCGGTCGGCACCACCATTGATGTCATGGAACGGCAGGATCTGCACCTGTACCGGGAGATTGTGCGGACGATTCTAGTGCTGGGTGCGCTTCTAGCCGCCTGTTATACGCATCAGTCTGCGGAAACTGCGCTCTGGCTCTACAGTGCAGCTTCCACATTGGGCTATGTGCTGCATTTGGGACTGTCCTGGTGGTCTGTCCGCAAATACCGCCAGACGGAGTCTGCCGAGCTGCCGGCTTCTACGGCGGAAAGGGGGTAAGCGGGATGCTTGTTGTCTATTCGCCCGCTGTCCGCATCCCGGAACGGGAATATATTTACCGGGTTATGCTTGAAGAATTTTTAGGGCTTTCCTGCCGCGTTGAATTCGGGGAATATCCGGACGTAGAGATTGAGCTTGACGAGGGGGGAGAAGCAAGCAGGCTGCGGGTGGCGGATGTTCTGCTGCGGATGCCAGACTCAAGCTGGCTGGGGGCATCTTCTCTGCCCTCTTGCCCGTTGGACCGCATTGATCCGGGACACGGTTTGCTGCCGTCCTTGCCTGTCCTATACGGGGAGCCGTCTGCTGATGGGAGCTACTTCTCCAAAGCACAAGATCAGGACTACTGCGGCGTGGATGTGTTCGGGGGAGCCTTTTTTCTGCTGACCCGGTACGAAGAGGTGGTCGTGCCGCTTAGGGACAGGCATGGACGCTTTCCTGCCTCGGCATCGCTGGCGGCGAAGGAGGGATTCCTGAATCGCCCGCTTGTGAACGAATATGCGGAGCTGTTGTGGTTGCGGATGTCGGCTCTATGGCCTGGTCTGCAGCGTCCGCCGCGGAAGGCGCGCCGGATGGTGAGCCATGATGTTGATTTTGCCTACTACAGAACGGGCCGAAGGCGCCGGGACGCAGCGCGTGAAGCGCTAGGGGATATTCTCCGGCGCAAGGATCTGCGCTCGGGTCTGCTGAAGCTTACGATGCTGCCTCCAGGGCTGTGGACACGGGCCCATGACCCGTTCGATACATACGACTGGCTGATGGAGCAGAGCGAACGCCAAGGCCTAAAGAGCTCCTTCTACTTCATGACCGATCAGACCGACCCGCGCTGGGATGGCAATTATACGCTGAAGAATCCCCGGCTGATAAGGCTTCTACAGAGCATTGCTGCGCGGGGCCATGAAATAGGCCTGCACCCCTCCTATGACAGCAGCCGCCAGGAGGGGATGATCCGCGAGCAGTTCAACCGGTTGCTGGCGGCTGCGGAGTCTGTGGGGATCAAGCAGCCATCTTACGGCGGGCGCCAGCACTATCTGCGCTGGAATGGGCCGGATACGTGGCAGCAGTGGGAGGATGCCGGACTCACCTATGACAGCAGCCTGGGATACCCGGAGCAGATCGGCTTTAGAGCAGGCGCCTGCTACGAATACCCGGTATTCCATCTTCTTAACCGAAGGGCCCTTCGCTTGAGAGAACGCCCGCTCCTGGTCATGGATCAATCGGTGATCCACCCGTCTTACATGGGGCTTCAGGGGGAGGAGGCTCTATCGGAAATCCGCCGCTGCTATGACAGCTGTATGAGGTACAACGGGGATTTCACCTTACTGTGGCATAACAGTCAGCTCACAGCGACAGCTGACCGGAAGCTGTATATGGATATTCTTCAGCTTCGTTAGCTAGAGGCAGCACGTTTATGTAATTGAAGTGGAGAGGAGGGGCTTAAGGCTTGAAGATCGCCTATCTTATGCATTGGAACGATGGGCCGGAGAGCGGTGTAATCAAGAAGGTGGCCGACCAGCTGATCGCTTGGAAGCGGCTCGGGCATGAGCCGTCCCTGTTTCTGTTCACACGCTGCACGGATGTGGGCTGGACCGAGAAAATAGCGGATTATCCGGTGATCGTCCAGACTTATCGCGGAGGAATCCGGAGAGTGGCGGATTTCTGCAGGCTTACCCGCAAAATCCGCCACTGGCAGCCCGATTGTGTCTACCATCGGTTCGACATGTATTACTGCTCTTTGCCGCGGCTGTTAGGCCGTTATCCGTCGGTTCTTGAGATCAATACGAATGATGTGTCCGAGCTGAGGATGTCTAAGCGCAGCACCCTCCGATATATCTACCACCGGCTGACCCGAAGTGCTGTGCTCAGAGCTGCTGGGGGTTTTGTATTCGTTAGTGCAGAGCTGGCCGGGGAGCGCCATTTCGAGCGGTATGCAAAGGACAAGATGATTATCGGCAATGGAATCGAGCTTGCCCGGTACAATCGGGGATTGCTGCCGAAGGCGCAGTCTGCCATGGCGGCAGCTGGGCAGAGCGGTATGGCGGCGGCGGCTCTCTTTGCCTCTCCTGTACGGCTGATCTTTCTCGGTTCGCCTGGGCAGTCCTGGCATGGAGTCGATGAATTGGCGGCCCTAGCAAAGGCGAGACCGGACTGGCAGTTCGATATTGTCGGCGTTGGGCCTGAGGAGCTCGGCCATCCAGCACCGGCCAATATGGTGTTCCATGGAGTGCTCTCCCGGACCGAGTACCAGCCTTTATTGGACCAGGCCGATGTGGCGGTAGGAACGCTTGCTCTATATCGCAAGCATATGAAGGAGGCCTCTCCCTTGAAGGTTCGCGAGTATCTGGCGAACGGGCTGCCGGTTATAGCCGCCTACCAGGAGACCGACTTCGCCGTCCCGGTTCCCTTCCTGCTGGAGCTGCCCAATGAGCCAGGCAGCACAGGACGCTGCCTCCGGGAGATCGATGCCTTTGTTGAGGCTTGGCGCGGCCGGCGAATTGAGCCAGAGGAGGTTCAGCATTTGGATACTTCAGTCAAAGAGGCGGCAAGAACAGTCTATATGCAGCAGATTGCAGATAGAAGGCGATCATGGTGAGCGTGGAGACGGGCTTGATTCTTATGCTGCTGCTCATTGCGGCTTTGTTCTATACCCAGTGTGTCATTCAGCTGGGCGCCAAGCTGAATGCAGCATATTTGTTTGCATTTACGGTGTATTTCGACATGTTCGGTTACTTTTACAAGCAGTTTCTTCCCGGTGATGCTTTGCTGCTGCTCGTTGCCTTGCCCCTGCTGCCTGTTATGTTGGCCTTGCTTTGGAAGCCGGGAAGCAGCTTGCTGCCTAGGCCGGTCTCAAGAGGGGAGCGAGGCGCTGCCGCCTATGAACCGGGGGCGCCGCTAGAATCCGGTACTGTACAGGTGAGAAGGAGCGTGGAGACGGGCAGTGGTGGGAGTGGTGGTTCAGGCAACGGAGAGTCCAGCAGCAGAGAGCCGAGTGGCAGAGATTCTGGCAGTGTTGGGCCTGGCAGCAGAAGGTCAGGCAGTAGAAGGTCGAGCAGCGGAGGGTCAGGCAGTGGGGAGCCCAGCAGCGGAGAGTCAGGCTGCAGAGGGGCGGGCGGCGTGGAGACGGGCAGTGTTGGGTCAGGCAGTGGAGAGTCCCGCAGCGAAGAGCCGTGCAGCAGAGAGTCCCGCAGCGGCCAGCTTGCGCTAGGCCACATCAGCAAGGAGCTTTCCTGGGTGGGGCTTGGACTATGGGCGGTTTTCTTTATCTACAGCTTATTTACGCTGGCCTGGTCCCCTGTCGACAGCGCAGGACTGAAGAAGGAACAAATTCTGCTGATCCGGGGAATGATCCCGGCTTTATATACATACATCCTATATAGGAAATATGGGAAGTTCTCCTGGAGCATCGTAGCTTTTTTCGGACTGGTGTATGCCATCGTGCACTTAAGCTTTGGCGTTTATATGGAAGAGTATCCAGGCCGGCTTACGCTCCCGGGCAGCAATCCGATCTTCAACGCCCGAATCTCACTCCTCACGGTGGCGGTATGTCTCTGGGGGAGGCGAATCCCGCTGCCGCTAAGGCTGGTAGCACTTTTAGCTGCCGGGGCGTCTGCGCTCAGCACGCAGTCACGGGGCCCGCTGGCCGCCTTTGTCATTGCTAATGTGCTGGTGCTGATCTACATCTCCTGGAAGAAAAGGCATGCTTGTAGCCAGCGGATGCTAAGACGGCTTGCGGCTTGCGGCATAGGTTTACTCGTTCTCTCTACGGCCGGGCTTTCGCTGTACGGTGATTCGCTTGCAGAGCAAATCCAAGGCAGCCGCTTCACCGTGCTGTTCGATAAGAACAGCTTGGAGGGAGATAACAATTTTATCGGCCGGATGGTTCTTCAGGAAGGAGCAATAAGGCTGCTGGAGGAGCATCCGATGTTCGGTGCCGGACTCGGAGCTTTGTCCCCTCCGGTGGCCCGGGATTTCCCCCACAATGTTGCGCTGGAGATCGCCGGGGAGCAGGGACTTACCGGGCTTGTGCTGTGGTTACTGGCCGTAGGCACGGGTCTTTGGGCAGCCAGAAAGAGCCCAGTGGTCTGTGCTCTGCTGATGCAGGCCCTGGGATACGCGATGATCAGCGGGGACTTCGGCTACAACTATGAATATGTGCTGCTCGCGGTAATGGCCTTGGCATTCTACCGCAGTGCGGAAAGGAAAGGAGAAAGCCAAGTTGAACAAGATCATGTTCATCCTAACGGGGCTTTCCTGCGGCGGGGCGGAGAATCAGGTCGTGCAGCTGTGCCGGGGACTTCGCCGTAGGGGCTGGGAGGTGCAGGTCATCAGCCTGCTTAAGCCAGAGGGTTTTGTACAGGAACTGGAGCAGGAGGGGGCGAGCGTGCTCTCCCTCGGCATGAAGAGAGGCCTGCCTGATCCACGCGCCATATTCAGGCTGGCTGGTTATATCCGCAGCTTCCGTCCGGATGTCATTCACAGTCATATGGTTCATGCCAATCTGTTAGTTCGGCTGACCCGTTTGATCTGCCGCATGCCGCGGCTCATCTGTACGGCGCACAATATGCAGGAGGGCGGCAGGCTTCGGGAATGGCTGTATCGTCTGACCGATCCGCTGTGCGACTGGACGACGAATGTAAGCGAACGGGCCGTTCAGCGGTATGTGGACATCAAGGCGGCGCCTGCTTCCAAGATTAGCCGGATGCCCAATGGGGTGGACCTGTCGCGGTATGCCCGGGATGAGAAGCTGAGGGCTGCAAAGCGTAAGGAGCTTGGGGTCGGGGGAGAATTCATTTGGCTTGCAGCCGGCCGGTTCGTTCCAGAGAAGGATCACACCAGCCTGCTGAAGGCTTATGCCCGCACGCTGCCTGAGGCCCCTTCAAGCCATCTCCTTTTGGCCGGGGATGGTCCCTGCCGTCCAGCCGCAGAGCAGCTTGCCCGAGAGCTTGGCATCGCCTCCCAGGTTCATTTTCTCGGCCTACAGAGCGATATGACGGGACTCATGAATGCCGCAGATGCCTTCGTGATGTCCTCACGCTGGGAGGGGCTCCCCATGGTGCTGCTTGAAGCGTCCGCCTGCGAGCTCCCGATGGTGGCCACAGATGTCGGAGGCAATGCAGAGATTGTGCAGGATGGAGGCGGCGGCTGGCTGGTCGAGCCGTCCAACCCGGATGCGCTGGCGGAAGCGATGCTGCGAATGAGGCTTACCTCCTTAAGCGAGAGACAGGAGATGGGGAGAAACGCCAGGGCTCATGTGCTTGAAGGCTATGAACTCAATAAGGTTGTGGAGCGCTGGGTCGGCATGTATCTCGAACAGGGCCGAAGCGAGTCTCAGAGGCCGCTGGTGGAGGGATAGGAGGAAGTCTGTTGGAAACAAAAAAGATCGCTTATACGGCCACTGTATATTCTCATCTGGCCCACTTTCACCTCCCCTTTCTCCGCGATCTTCGGGAAAAGGGCTACGAGGTGCATGCGTATGCCGGAGCCGATGCCCTGCGGGATGAGGTGGAGCAGGCGGGAGTGCGCTGCGTGGATGTTCCCTTCAGCCGCAGCCCGCTGTCTCTAGGGAACTGGGCGGCGCTGCGCCAGCTTCTTGGCTGCTTTCGGCAGGAGCGGTATGAATTCATTCATACCCATACCCCGAATGCCGCGCTGATTACCCGCCTGGCGGCAGCCTGCGCTGGCCTGAGGAATGTGGTGTACACCGCGCACGGCTTTCACTTTTACCGAGGCGCTCCGCTGCTGAACTGGCTGCTCTATTATCCGCTGGAGCGGCTCATGGCTCGCTGGACCGATGTGCTCATTACCTTGAATGAGGAGGATTATCGCCGTGCCGCGCACTTCCCGGTACGCCGCCATGCGCTGCAGCTTCCCGGGGTCGGCGTCCAGCTGGAGCCGATTGAGGGCCCGGCAGAGGAGCAGCTGCTCAGCGGACTGGGACTGCAGGCTTCAGCGGCCAGGCCGATGATCGTGCTCTGCGCGGCCGAGCTGAACCGCAACAAGAATCAGGAGCAGCTGATTCGGGCTGTTCATGAGCTGATCCGGGAGGGCATACCGGTTATCCTTCTGCTCGCCGGAGCCGGAGGTTGGGAGCTTCGCTGCCGGGAGCTGGTCTCCCGCCTCCAGCTGGAGCAGGCTGTGCGCTTTCTCGGTTACCGCCGCGATATCGCGCAGTGGATGCAGGCTGCCGACGTCGTGGCGCTGGTCTCGCGGCGGGAGGGTCTGCCCAAGGTGCTGCTGGAGGGTTTGGCCGCAGGCAAGCCGCTCGTTGTCACCGATGTCCGGGGCAGCCGGGAGCTGGTGCAGCCGGAGGAGAATGGCTTTGTCGTCCCGGTTGGGGACTACCGGGCGACTGCTGGGGCCCTGCGCAGGCTGTATGATGATCCTTTACTGCGCACGCAGATGGGCGCAAGCAGCCAGCGCAAGGCTGCAAAATATGCACTGGATCCGGTTCGAGCCAGGCTGGAGGAGGTTTATGCCGCCTTGCTTGATCCGGGAGAGAGAAAGGGAGGAAGTCAGGCATGAGGTTGTTCCGCTGGAGCAGCTTGAAGGCGGCTGTACTGCTGCTTGATATATTGTTTGTTTATGGAGTGTATCTGCTGGCCTACGGGCTGAAATTCCCATCCGGCATTCCGGTGGCGGAATGGACTTCGTTCCTGCAATACGCCCCTTGGCTGGGCGTGCTTACCGTCTCGGCTTATTACTTGTTTCACCTGTATGACTTTGCCGGAAGACAGCAGCCGGGCAAGCTGCTGTACAATCTGGTGCTGGCCCATGCATTCATTGCTGTCTTTCTCATTGTGCTGAATTATTGGCTGAAGACCTTCAGTCTGCCGCGCACCGTTGTTTTCATGGCCTTTCTCATTCAAATCGCCCTGACGTTCGGGGTGAGGCTGTTGTTATTTCTGCTGCAGCGCGCACTTCATGCCAGACGCCGCGCACTGGTCGTCACGGGAACGGAGCCTTCTGCGAGCGCCTTGTTGGACCGCGTGAACCATGCAGGCTCCGCCTGGTTTGATATCATCCGTGTCCTGCGCGGTCAGGAGGCCTCGAGCAGACTGCAGGAAGGCATATGGGACCAGGTTGATGTGCTGATGATCGGGCAGGGCGTGGCCCCTTCCTTAAGGAACCGGCTGATCCGCATGGCAGGAGAGCGGCGCATTGAGGTGCTCCTGGTCCCCGATTTTTATGAACTAACCCTGCAGAAGGCTGAAACGCAGCAGCTGGATGATCTTTTGCTGTACTCTTTGCTTCCCCCTCAGCTTGACCCCTGGGAGCGGCTGGTCAAAAGAGCGGCCGATGTCATCTTCTCCCTGGCGCTGCTCATCTTGGCCTCTCCGGTCATGCTGTTGTTGTGCGTTCTGATCCCTCTGACCTCCAAAGGCTCCGCCTTCTTTGTGCAGGAGCGCTTGGGCCGTTATGAGAGGCCTTTCCTGCTGTATAAATTTCGCAGCATGGTGGAGAATGCGGAGGCGGCCACGGGCCCGGTGTTGGCCGGAGCTGCAGATGCCCGCATCACCCGGCTTGGTCAGTGGATTCGGGCCACGCGGCTGGATGAGCTGCCCCAGCTCATCAATGTGCTGCTAGGGCATATGAGTCTGGTCGGTCCCCGTCCGGAACGCGCCTTTTTTACCGAGCGCTTTAAGGAAGAGCTGCCGCATTATTCCCAGCGGTTCATGGTGAAGCCTGGACTGACAGGGCTCGCCCAGGTGATGGGCAACTATACTACTGACCCCTCCGATAAGCTGCGGTTTGATCTGATGTATATCAACAGCTACTCCCCTCTGCTGGATCTGCAGATTATGCTCCAGACCTTGCGGGTTATGGTGCACCGGGAGCCTGCTAGGGGCGTAGTCCAGAAGGATGCTCCCCTCATCAGGGAGGAAGCCTGATGAGACGCCGAACCAAGTGGCTGATCGCAGCGGCTTCGACTTTAGTGCTGCTTATTTTTTTTGGCATCTTCGCCTACTTAGAGTGGGAGCCTGGCCGCCACTTCCGTCCGCAGCAGCTCCCGGTGCTGGTCGCTCCCCAGAAGGCAGTAGGAATGCTCCAGGCAGGGAGCCCTCTGGGAGAACAGGCAAACTCAGCCGCTGAACCAAGCGCACCCTCTCAAGCAGAATCGCTAAAGCTCGATGGCTTCAACCTGCTTCTGCTCGGGATTGATGCAAGGGGGGCGGAAAGCTCCCGAACCGATGTGCTGATGCTGATTCATGTCGATCCTGAATTGCGGAAGGTCCGGCTGCTGTCGATTCCGCGCGATACGAGAGTGCAGCTTCCGGGGATTGGCTATACGAAGATCAACCATGCTCACATCCTGGGCGAGCGCAAGAGCGGAAGCCATGCGGGGACAGAGGCGGCTCTACAGGCTGTCAGTAATTTGTGCAGCTGTAAGATCAATTATTATGTCAAAACCGATTTTGCCGGCTTTGAACGATTTGTCGATAAGATTGGCGGACTGGACTTAGAGCTGGATGAGCCGGTTACGCTAACTTATGCACAGCAGACCCTGCCTAAAGGGGAAGTTCATTTGAATGGAGAGACCGCCCTTCATTTCGTCCGTGAGCGCCGTTCTCTCCCGGGAGGGGATCAAGGACGCCAAGAGCATCAAGCTCAGGCGTTGAAGGCGTTGATTAACAAGCTGCTTGAGCCCAGAAATTTGCTCCGGATCAAGCCGCTGATTGAGGAAATTCGTGAGGACTTGGTGGATACCAATCTGGAGGATGGAGATTTGGTGAGCCTTGCTTGGCTGGCCAAAGATCTGAAGGGGAACCACCTGAGCTATGACCAGCTTCCGGGTGAAGGCAAGCGCGCATGGGACCCCATGGTGAAGGCAGAGCTCTACTACTGGGTTCCCGATATGACGGAGTGGGAGAAGCTTCGGAAGGCCTATTCCGTGCGCTGATTGCCGCATGCTGCCTTCGTTCATCTTACTGTACATGGGATCTTGATCAGGGCGCTAGCTTACATCTTACGGTATATTTGGATAGGCCAAGTCATACATTGATTGATAACTATGTATAGAAGAATGGAGAGTCGGAGGAACGATGAAGGTACTCGTTACTGGTGGAGCCGGATTTATTGGCCGCCATACTGTTGAACTGCTGGTTGCCCGCGGCTATGAAGTTGCTGTCATCGACTATGCGCCAGGGGGGAAGGAGCAGCTTGGTCTTAAGGGCCAGGTGAACTACTACGACTTGGATATAGGGTCAGAGCAGCTGGCAGATATATTTGAACAAGAGCGTCCGGATTACTGCATTCACCTGGCAGGCCAAATCAGCGTGAAGCGCTCTTTGCAGGACCCCTTCGTCGATGCGAAGACGAATATTATGGGCACGATTCATCTGCTTCGGCAATGCGTCCGCTATGAAGTGAAGAAGGTGATTTTCTCCTCATCTGCCGCCGTGTACGGCAATCCCATAGAGCTGCCGATCGGGGAGGATCACGAAACCTCGCCTTTGTCGTTCTACGGTATGTCAAAGCGGGTCTCGGAAATGTACATACAGACCTTTGCGGAGCGATATGGCCTCAACTATGGAATACTGCGGTATGCCAATGTATATGGCATGCGGCAAACCTCCGGGGGAGAAGGCGGCGTAGTGGCCATATTTATCGATCGGCTGCTGCATAAGCTGCCCGTGACCATCCGAGGGGATGGGACACAGACCCGGGATTTCATTTATGTGAAGGACGTCGCTGAGGCCAATATCGCCGCACTTACCCGGGGGGACCGGGAGGTCATGAATATCAGCAGCCGTCAGCCGGTATCGATTGCTGCCTTGCTGCATCTGCTTGAAGGACTTACCCCTCCACACCGCCAGCTACTCTATGAGCGTGCGGTGGAAGGGGATATCGTCCACAGCCTGCTGGATAATCGCAAAGCCCGGCGGCTGCTGGACTGGGAGCCGGTCTATTCGCTGTCTGACGGGCTCCAGGAGACCGTGCATTATGAGGCTTCCTGCTTGTTGTCTTCGGTCGGAAGAGCCCAGACAGACACGCTGCCGCCGTTCACGGGGAAGACCGCCGATCCATCCTCTTCGATCCGAATCTGATCCTTGCGGTTTCCCGTTAGGTCGATCCAAGTCTCGCCTGCGCGTTCCTGACCTACAAACATGTGCTTCTCTCCATGGTCTCCATTTGCAATAATGACGGCACAGCCCGACCCTTTGAACTCGGATACTCCGCGCCGAACCCAGCCGATGGTATTGGGATGATCGAAGTAATCTTCTTGGGCTCCGTAGGCTTTGTGATAGCGTGCATACAGCAGAGAGTCGATGGCGTCCTTCTTGCCTGGAATCGGCTCTTTGCCGCCAATACCGTAGTAGTCGCCGTAGAACACGGCCGGGTAGCCATCCTTGCGAAGAAGGATCAGCGCATAGGCGCTTGGCTTGAACCAGTCCTGCACCCAGGATTCGAGAGACTCATTTGGCTGGGAGTCATGGTTGTCCACGAACGTAACTGCATTTAAGGGATGGGATTTGACCAGGGTATCGTCAAAGATCGTCCGAAGATCGAATGATCTGCCAGCTTGAGCGGCCGCTTGTAGCTTATAGTGCAAGGAGACATCGAACAGATCAATTTTGTAGTCGATGGTGTCCAGAAACTGCTGGCAGGCGGCAAGCTCAGGATTCCAAAATTCGCCGACGATATAGAAGTCTTCGCCGCGCTTCTTCTTCATGGCAAGCGCGAATTCTTTGATGAATTCATGGTTGATATGCTTGATGGCATCCAGACGGTAGCCTCCGCACTGGAGCGTATCGACAAGCCACTTGCCCCAGCGAATCATCTCTTGGCGCACGGCGGGGTGGCCGTAGTCGATATTGGCGAACATCAAATAATCGTAATTGCCGAACTCGTCATCCACGTTCTTGTTCCAGCCCTTATTCTCGCCAAGAATGCGGTAAATGCCGGTCTTCTTCCGGCTAGCATCATAGTCTGTGCCATTGAAATACTCATGGTTCCACACAAAGGAAGAGTACTTGCCTTTTCTGCCGGGAAAGGTGAACTTAGTCCAGCCCTCAATCTCGAACGGTTCGGAAATTTCCTCGTTCCGGTTCTCGGGGTTGACCTCGACTACTTGGAAGCGCTCCGTCTCATCCGCCCCTGCTTTGTGGTTCATGACGAGGTCGACATACACTACAATTCCATTCTTTTGGCAGGCGGCAATGGCCTCGACAAGTTCTTCCTTGGTGCCGTATTTCGTGCGCCTTGCGCCTTTTTGCTCGAATTCTCCTAAATCGTAAAGGTCATATACGCCATAGCCTGTATCTTCAGGAGATTGTCCCTTGGTTACCGGAGGAATCCATACCGAGTCAATCCCCGCTTGCTTTAGTTCGGGCGCGAGCCGGGCTAGCCGTCTCCAGTGGGATCCATCTGGCTCTAAATACCATTCAAAAAACTGCATCAGGGTATGATTTCTGTTCACGTCAGGTCTCTCCTCCTTTGGGTTCTATCCACAAGTTACCCATGGGATGCCACCAGCTAAACGTATTTAGTTCACCACTTATAAAACCTGGAACAAACCGACATGAAATCCGCCAAAACAGAGAGCCTAAGGGTCTCACCAAATCTACACCAACATCGTTCTGCGATGCTTCCTGTGTTACTATTTGCTGAAATTAGGTTAATAATCTCTAAAAGTGAACTTGTGAGGAAGGGGAAGCTTCTTCATCTTTTATTCCAATACATTGCAGTATATTCCGGATGAGCAGGGACAAGATTCCGGTATAATATAGAACAATAGATGAACTCAAGCAGATATGAGGTGACCAAAGGGATGAGCTTGCTAGCTGTACCCGAATGCATCATGAAAGATACCGAACCGATGACTACAAAAATATGCGCAGCTTGTCAGTGCGACAAGCCGCTCTCTGCCTTTCCGCGGCGAAGCGGAAAGCGGGCAGGGGCAGCGGCTCGCCGGGGAACCTGCCGGGAATGCCGGAAGAAGAGGTCCTTGCAGGCAGCCTCCGTTCAAGGAGCAGGCGGCGATACGCCTAAGCTCGTCTCGGCGGTGTCAGAATCACGCCGGAAACCCCGCGGCGGCAGCCGTTCTTCTGCCAGCCAGACCAGTAAGCGGCAGCGTGCAACTGTCCTGACAGCGGCGGGCACACAGCAGCAGGCGGGACCAAGAGCGCTCCATCCCGGAGATGCTTCGGCCTTGAAGCCGCTGCGCTCCGGCTTTATTCGCATGCGCGGCAGGACGGATAAAGGGCGCCGCTGGCAACAGGAGATTGAGCTTGAGCTGGCAGTTACCTTAGTAGAGGAGCATGCCGCCGTGGTGGTGAACCCGCATACGATCCGGCGGTTGTTCACGAATAAGGATTTCCGTTTGTTTATTTTGCAGCGGGATCATTATACGTGCCGTTACTGCGGCGGATATGGCGATACGATCGACCATCTGCTCCCAAGGGCCAAAGGCGGACACACGACGCCGGATAATTGCGTGTGTGCATGTCATTTGTGCAACCAGGCTAAGGCTGATCGTGATGTAGAGGAATTTATCCGGGAAGACGGAGAAGGGGAGAGAACAGATCAAGGGCGCGAATAGCCCTTTTTTAATTTAGAATTTATGTCATATGCAACCTTTGCAAGCCGTGCTCCCGTCTGAAGTTAAGAGGTGATGAAGGATGCTAGGATATATTCGGAACTACCTGTTCATTCTGGGTGCATTGCTCCTTGTGGCCAGCTGCGGTCTCAAGGAAGGGAGTACCTCTGTAAATTCCATGGTTCAGGCAGGAGAGCAGCCTACTCCCTCTAAGGATATAGAGTATACAGATATTTTGGATGCCAAACAGCTTTCGATCAGCCGATCGCTGGGCTTCGGTAGTGCGAATCCGCAGTTCCTTAAGACCTATACAGATCCCGAGACCCTTGCTGCTTTTACAGCAGCCCTGAAGACCGCAGAGCGAATGGAGGGCCAGCTGGATATTCGCGTCTCAGACTATGACTTCATTCTGGAGCCCGCAGACGGTGGGCAGTCCAGGAAAGGCCATCTTTGGCTCGATTCGAGCAGCGGGAGCGGACTGTATATGAATGTATCGGATACCGGAACAGGCTATAAGCTGACTGAGGCCTCGGCGCGGCGGCTAGCAGAGATTCTCGGCCGCATCACCTATACGCCTGCTCAGGCAGAAGAGAACGGGGATGTTGTCATCACCAGTACCGGCATGCGCAATGTAAAGGTGTGGTCGGAGTTTTACCAGAAGGTGTCATCGGGCGAGAAGGCCAAAGTACAGGTGACGAGATATACCACAGAAGGCGAGCCGATCTTTGACAACCTGGAGTTTAACGGCAGTGACCTTCTTTTCCAGCATGACAGCACCTGGGACAGCTTTGGTGCTTCCGAGAAGTATGCGGAATTCTGCAAACGAGTAGAGAAGAAGGAGGCCGAAGATCGGGCAGTCTATGAGCTTGGCGGGTGTACGGCTTCGTTCAGATTGGAGATCAACCAAGGGGGATAACAGGTATTTCGACAAAATCCCTCTATAATCGATTCCACGTGGAACAATATGTCGTATTGAATGCGAAGTGCGCTATTTCCACAGCTGGAGTAAAGGTCCTTCGGCTCCAAAGACCGGATCTGTATTAGGAATAGGAACGGCGCGAATTTCCTGTAGAGCCTCGGCTCGTTCTTCTGGCTTTCCGATACGCGTATTATAGCTGGCCCCGTTTGGGTAGGCACCGGCGATGAGAAAATCCGGGCTTGATCTGAGGCGCCTGTGACCTGTGCCTGCTGGCAGCACGAGGCAATCTCCTGCACGTACTGAAATCTCTTCTCCATGTTCCCCGCCAAGCTGGAGCCGGGCTACTCCACGGATCACGCCAAGTGCCTCATGGGCATTGCTGTGGAAGTGGTGATAGTGAAATACTCCATTTCTCCAGCTGTTCAGCCAGCCGTTTTTGTTAAATACGGCCTCGGTATCCTCCGGGCTGTGCTCAAGTGCTCCCTGATAGAGAATGACCGGCAGGCGGGGATTGTTGGGGATGGTTTCTCCATCCTTCAGCATCAAGGTTTGTATAGTGTGATCTTCTATCTTCATCATTGATTCCTCCTTAAAGAAACTTTATCCCTAGCCATGGCAAAGAAATAAACATTTTGTCATCACTTTTAAACGGGTTTGAAATCCTTTTTGCCTGATAAAGAATTATGATTAAAGAAAATGATCCAAAAACGTTTGAAAATGGTTCAGACGGTTATTCAATCTTATATACAGTTTTACGATTATAAATTTAAGGCGAACAAGGGGGAATCCCACATGATCAAGAAATCTATTACACTGCTGCTTATGTTCACTTTGTTTGCAATTACGTCCATCCAGACTTCTCCGAACGCGGTAGGGGAGAGCACCACACCGGCAGCTAGTCCGGCAGCGGGTGAGGAGAAGGTGATCACAGCTTATATAAACGGATTACAGCAGCAGAATGGGGAAGTTACGATTACCGTTGACCCGATCAGCTGGTATCAAGGCGAGGCGGCAAATGAAGTCTTCCGCCAGCTTGAGCCGGAAGGCTATGCCGAGCTTGGGGGAACTCCGGACGGTTATTATATTGTCAATAATACAGAAGAAGCTATTCCGTATAATGTAGACAGCCAGGCAGAAGTGCTGATGCAGCTGTACGATCATACAGGCAACCCCTTGGATGCGGAGGTTGTGTGGAATGAGCCGGTCAGTCTGAACAAATTCACAGCCATTTATAATCATGACGGTTTGATTGACACGGCAAGCTTCCCTTATCACCTGACCATTAAGGATGGCAAAGTGATCAAAATTGTACAACAGTATGTGCCTTAAGTAGAATGAACAAGGCGCACAAAAAGGCAGCCTTCCTATTTGATGAAGGCTGCCTTTTTTGTGATAAGAAACAGGTTATTTTTTGGATTCGAGAGTTTGCAGATATTCCCGGATTTCGTTAGGGGTCTTGGCAAACTTGCTGTGAAGATGAGCGACCTTCTGGCCGTTCTGGTAGACAAGAAGGCTTGGAATGCCGCGAACCTCATTCTCTTCGGCGATATGTTGGAACTTCTCAGCATCCATGGCATAGAACGCCTTGTCTTGGTTCTCCTCGATAATGGGGCCCATGAAGCGGTCCAGGTTTTTGCAGTCCGGGCACCAGCTGGTATCATATTTTATAACGGTATATCCATCAGTCTGAATAAGGCTCTTATATTGTTCTTCGGATTCAATTCTCTCCATGATCTTGTCGTTCTCCTTCCTTGCAGGTGAGTTATAGCCCCTTTACGGGTTAATCCATATTATAGCGGGAGAGCTGAAGCCGCTGCAACACTCGGAAGCTTTGATAGCTGCTAGACTGAAATCGAAGATGTATCACAAAAATCTATACGAAACAGAGGTTACGATGAATCCACTATTTGAATTACTTATTCGTAAAGGTCGAAATGAGTATAAGAAAAGAAATATACAACGCGCAAAATCGTGTCTATCCAAAGCAGAGAATTATATGATTAGACGGCGTTATTTTCCGGCAATCGTTGATTATTCGGAAATTCTAGTGGCCACCGGGGACGAAGAGAAGGCGATTCGGCTGCTGTCAGAGGCGATTGCTGCAGAGCCGTCAGGGTACCTTTATGAGCGGCGGGCTCATTTGCTTAGGGAGGCGGGACGGTATGAGGAGGCGCTGCCGGATTTGGACCGGGCGGCCGAACTGCTGCCGGAGAATCCTATGGTCTGGTACACACGCGGCATTACTTACCGGAGGCTGGATAGGCTGGAGGAAGCTGCAGCAGACCTTCGTGCCTGCATTCTTCACGAGGATGAGCATAGCGCGATCACTACATACTATGAGCTGGGGAGCATTTACTATGAAATGCGGGATTTCAAGAGCGCTCTCGAGTGCTTCCTGCAAGCGTCCTCCGATCCTGATCGGGTGATCCCGATATTTTACTACTATACGGCTTTATCCTATTATCAGCTGGATCAGAATCAGGCGGCTATTGATTACACGCTTAAGGCCATTGACCGTTTGAATGATTTTCAATTTATGCCTGATCAAGGACTGCAGATTACGGTCCGGCTGTCCTACAGCTATGGGGCCTTTGAAACCTTTCAGAAGCAAATGGAGAGCTGGTACGGGTTCCGACTTCTGCTCGCGAACATTTACGCGGAAGAGAATCAGGTGGACGAGGCTATTGCCGCATTGACCAGTGGCCTGGAGCTGTATCCGGAAGCGGCCGACCTGCTGCTGCGGCGGGCGGAATTGTACCGTGAGAACGGTCAATATGCGGAGGCTAAGCTGGATTTGGATGCAGCGAAGAGACAGCACCCGGCATTGCCTAAGGTGTATCTTGAACACTCAGCTTTGTATCGTGATCAAGGGCTGGAGGAACAGGCTCGTGCCGAGCTGGAGGCGCTGATTGCGATTCAGCCTGACCTCGCGATTCCTTATTATCTTCTTGCGGAGTCATACTTAAGAGAGGAGAAGGCTGAACAGGCCCTGCAAGCCAATCTGCAGCTCATTGCAATCGAAGAGGATGATCCGCTGAATTATATTCAGCAAGGTGAAATCTACAAGCAAATGTACCAAGCTGAAGAAGCGGAACAGGCCTATACCAGAGCGATCGAGCTTGAAGACATTCCGGATTTCCGACTCAAGCGCAGCTTTATCTATTTTGTTCAGCACCGATTTGAAGAAGCTTGGAAGGATCTCGAAGTCATTCCTGCGCTGGATCAAGCCTTTGCGCAGACGCCGTACTATCACAAGGCCGCAGGCTATGTTCTTAAAGGTCTGCATCAATGGGAGTTGGCTATTTCGAGCCTCAGCCGGGCGCTCGGAATCAGCCTGGAATCCGATGCTGAGCTGTATGAGACCATGGGGGAATGCTACATGGAGCTGGAGCAGTGGGACAGTGCGGTGCGAATGGCTACGCTCGGAATGGAGAAGGATCCGGGGAACCGGGATCTTATCTATCTGCGCGGGCAGGCCAGCTACAGGCTGGGCGATTACGAGGCGGCTTTGAAAGATATCAGACGTTTTAACGAGGATATGCCGGAGCAGGCGATCAAATATTACAACCTGGGCGTCATTTATCAGGAGATGGACAGGGAGGAGCTGGCCCTTCAGGAGTACGACCGTGCTTTGAGTTTGGATATGGGGCATGCAGGCAGCCATTACCGCAAAGCGCAAATTTACTATAGCCAAATGCAGTTTGATCTCTGCGTTGCTCAGCTGGTGCAGTGGGGCTTATTCATTGGAGGCAAAGCAGAGCTGACCCTGGAAGAACGTATTCACAGCATTGAGCAGCTGCCAGGGTTCAGCAGCGACATCCTCGGTAAAGCGGCTGCTGAGCTTAGTGAATTCTACGGCAACCGGCCGCTATTGTCTTAATTGTCCTGGGCGGTGGCCAGATGGGGGAAACCAATGGTCTGCCGCCGGATTTCGAAAAAGTATGAAGTGCTAAAAATAATTTCTAATGCTTTGGCGTATATTACATATAGGCCATCTGTTACAACAAGTTAACAAAGTGACCGATGGGGTTGAAATTTGTGGAAAATGTATGAAATACAGAGAATAAGTCGGGTATATTCAGAAAATGCAAGGCTAAAGCGCATATTTTGTTTGTGAAAAATGGTGAAAAGTAAAAAAAATAATTTATCTTGATATTTAAAAGGTGTAATATAAGGATATAGAGTTCCGTTCGGCCTGTGACTATTCACAAATTTGTCAGATATGAACCCAGAATAAAGAACCGTTAGCGGCCGTCCGTTTTTTGGCAAGCCCAAGCGTAAGGGCTCTTTTTTATGGGTAATTGACTTACGAGAGCGGGGGTTACTAATCCTTCCGCAGAAGCAGGCAGGTATTCATTTAGGGAATATCCTTATTTACAAGGTGCCCCAGTTTAACGGACTATTATTTCATTGCAAAGGAGGACGTTCCAAATGTCACAAACTATGAATCAAAATGAGTCTGCGCAAGTTCCAGCGGCTGCGCCGGAAACCAATGATGTGCTTGACCAATTGATGAAGCCCGAGGTGCAGCAATCGTTGACAACCCTCGTGGAGAATTTGCCTAAGCTTACTGAGATGGTTACTGTCCTGACCAAGTTCTATGATGTTGCAAATAGTCTTGCCGGTGACAAGGTGTTCGTTGATGATATCAAGGCAGGCTTTAGCGGCGTTGCTGGTCCTGTGATTGGTAAAGTCAAAGGTGCTGCTTCTGCAGCGATTGAAGCCAATGACCGCGCACAGAATGATCAGTCTTCAATCGGCTTGTTCGGAATGCTCAAGATGCTGAAAGACCCTAATGTACAGAAGGCTCTGCGCTTTGGCCAGGCTTACCTGGACATCTTGTCCGATCGCAACAAACAACAGCGTTAATTATTGAACGTTACGATACAGGCAGAATACAGAATGGAGGATGGATATGTCGAAGCAAATTTTGATTTTGGGCGGCGGATACGGCGGATTGCTGAGCGCATTGACGGCTCGGGAATACCTAAGTGCAGACGAGGCGACAATCACAGTTGTGAACCGTTTTCCGACCCATCAGATTATTACAGAGCTCCACCGTTTGGCGGCAGGTAACATCAACGAGAAGGCAGTAGCTCTACCTCTGGAGAAGCTCTTCCGCGGAAAGAATATCAACCTCGTGGTTGACTCGGTTCAATCCATTAAGCCGGATGAGAAGAAGGTTCAGCTTGCTGGCGGAGCTACATACAGCTATGACGCCTTGGTTATCGCTCTTGGAAGTGAAACAGCATTCTTCGGAATTCCAGGACTGAAGGAGTACAGCTTGACACTGAAATCTGTTGACGAGGCGCATCGCGTCTTCAGACAGGTTGAAGAGCGCCTGGATGCTTACAAGGTATCCAAGAACAAAGCGGACGCTACCATTGTAATTGGCGGCGGAGGCTTGACAGGTGTAGAGCTTGTCGGTGAATTTGCGGACGAACTTCCGGAAATGTGCCGTAAAAGAGGCATCGACTTCAACGAAGTTTCTCTCTACTGTGTAGAAGCTGGACCAACCATTCTGGCTGGATTCCCTGCTGAGCTTGTAGAGCGTGCTACGACTAGCCTTGAGAAGCGCGGCGTGAAATTCGTGACGGGCGTGCCAATTACCGAAATGAAAGAGAAGGAAGTCTTCCTGAAGGACGGACGTTCCATCGAGACTTCCACGCTGGTATGGACCGGCGGCGTGCAAGGCAACTCGATCGTTGCCGAGTGCGGCATTGAAGTGAACCGTGGCCGTGCGACCGTTACGGAGACTCTTCAATCGACTTCCCACAAGGATATCTTCCTTGCAGGCGACAGCGCAGTTGTCTTTGCTCCTGGCGCTGAGCGCCCTTACCCGCCAACAGCGCAAATCGCTTGGCACATGGGTGAAACTGTAGGTTATAATCTGTCTGCATTCCTCAAGGGCGGCACCATGGAATCCTTCCATTATGTAAGCTCCGGTACACTCGGAAGCCTTGGACGTAAAGACGGAATCGCAATGGTAGGCGGAAGCTCTACCCGTCTGAAAGGGATGCCGGCTTCCCTGATGAAAGAAGCAAGTAATATGCGCTATCTGGCACATATCAAAGGCCTGTTCGCACTGGCTTACTAATCGCATACGCGAATTCAGACCGCTTTCCTGCCCCTAGGCAGGAGGCGGTCTTTTTGCTGTCCTCTCTTTTTCAACCGGCAGCGATTGTAATACAATAGGGGGAGAAAACCTTTTCATTTATAGGAGAAACTCACCATGACCCATCCAGGAAAGCTGAAGCGAAATATAGGAATTTTTGCGCATGTCGATGCCGGAAAGACGACAACGACAGAGCATATTTTATACGAAAGCGGCCGGACGCGGACCTTGGGGAGTGTGGACTCGGGGACGGCGGTGACGGACTGGCTGGATATTGAAAAAGAACGCGGCATCTCCGTAAGGGCAGCCACCACCTCCTTCACATGGAAGGGGGTTCAGGTGAACCTGGTCGATACTCCGGGACACGTTGACTTTCTATCCGAAGTAGAACGTTCATTAAGGGTGATGGATGGAGCGGTGTTAATTGTATCTGCCGCAGAGGGAGTGCAGGCCCAGACGGAATTGATTTGGAATGCGCTCTGCAAGCTGAAGATCCCCACCATTGTGTATGTCAACAAAATGGACCGCACTGGAGTTCGCGCAGCTGCCGTGCTTGAGGATATTCACAAATATTTATCCTCTGCCGTGACGCCTATTCAGCGTCCGCTGGGAGAGGCTCAGGATTTTCGCGGGATTGAAGATTTATGGGAAGACGTGGACGCTGCCTCCGGCAAGGAGCCTACTTCCCTGCTAGAGAGCATCGCTGAGCCAAATGAAGAGTTGCTTGCACGGTACCTGGAAGGCGAGCACATTTCTGCGGCAAAGTGGAGGGAAGAGGCTGCGCGGCTTACGCGCAAAGCGGAATGGTATCCGCTCCTCTATGGAGCCTCCGGCAAGGGAATCGGCATTACCCAGCTTATGGATGCCATGCTGGAGTATTTGCCGGAGCCTAAGGGCGCAGCCGATGCTCCGGTCTCCGGCATCGTCTTCAAGATTGAGCGGGACAAGGCGATGGGCCGGATGGCCTTTGTCCGGCTGTATGCGGGCACCATTCGTAACCGGGACAGCATCCGCAATCATACGCAAAATATTGAAGAGAAGGTTACGCAAATTCGAAGGGTTGAGGGCGGACGCTCAGAGGATGCCGGATGCCTTGAAGCCGGGGACATTGCCGCCGTCTGCGGGATGGCGAATGTGCGCATTGGCGATATTCTCGGCGACCCTCACGGTATTCCGGAGGAAGCGCGGCTGGCTGTGCCGCTGTTGACTGTGCAGGCGCACTGGCTAAATGAAGCGGATTACCCCAAGCTGGTGCAGGCGCTTCAGGAGTTATCCGATGAAGATCCGCTTCTGGATGTGCAGTGGATGCAGGACGAGCGTGAGCTGCATGTGAAGGTCATGGGCCCGATCCAGCTGGAGATGCTAATCAGTGTGCTGGAGAGCAGGTATCAGCTTAAGGTGCGCTTTGGTCAGCCTTCCGTTATTTATAAGGAGACCCTGAAGGGAGCCGGAGAAGGATTTATTGCCTATACGATGCCGAAGCCTTGCTGGGCTATTCTGCGATTTGCCATGGAGCCGGGGCCTCGTGGCAGCGGGATTGCTTACGAAGCCCGAGTTCGGGCAGAGGACCTTCTCCCGCAATATCAGAATGAGGTGGCCCGCCGTGTCCCTGAGGCGCTGCAGCAAGGTCTGTACGGCTGGGAAGTGGTAGATGTGAAGATCACCCTGACCGAGGGAGAGCATCATGTGTGGCACACGCACCCTTTGGATTTCGCGGTAGCTACCCCTATGGGCATTATGGATGGCCTGGCGCGGATCGGGACCCGGCTGCTTGAGCCGATCCTAAATTTTCGCATTACGGTGCCGGAAGAGAATGGGGGACGTGTCATGAATGACCTGATTCAAATGCGGGGCACCTTTGAGCCGCCACAGCTGCTGGGAGATCGCATGATGATCGAAGGGCGCGTTCCTTTGGCCACATCAATGGAATATCCGGTGGAGCTTGGATCCCTGACCAAGGGGAGAGGGACGATGGCTACCTTCTTTGCAGGGTACGAAGAATGTCCGGAGGACGTGAAGGCAGAGCGTCCCCGCCGGGGAGTGAACCCGCTCGATCAGTCGAAGTATATTCTGACTGTGCGCAAGGCGCTGCAAGGATAAGCTTACAGTTGAAATAACCCCGGGAGGCCAGGTGTGAGGCTGCGGTATTCCTGGTCGGCAGCCGGGGCAAATCGGACATGGCGCCACTCATTGGCAGCCGGATTGTAGGTATAATCGGTCATCCATTTATGGCCTTCCAGCGCGATGGCCTGCACGGCCCGGATCAAGCTGTGGATCTCGGCCGAAGTCATAGAGGGATGAAGAGAGAACCGGACCCATCCGGGCTTGGCGGATAGATCTCCGGCTATGACAGCTTTGCGAATTCGCTGTGACTCCGCAGGAGTCAGCCCCAGCAGGTAATGCCCGTAAGGCCCGGCGCAGGAACAGCCTCCGCGGGCCTGGATGCCGTAGTGGTCGTTCAGCAGCTTGACAGCGAGGTTGTAGTGAATGTCTCTAAACAGAATGGACACGACGCCAAGCCGGTCCTGCTTCTCCCCCTCCAGTACATAAACCTGGGGAATATTCATCAGTCCCTCCAGCAGCTGTGTTGTCAGCTGCTGTTCGCGCTGGCGGATCTGGCTTAGCCCCATCGACTCTTTCAGCTGGACGGCCAGGGCGGCCTTCGCCGCCTGGAGTACGCCGGGCGTGCCGCCGTCTTCGCGCACCTCGGCGCGAGGCACATAATCCCGCCCGCCCCAGAGATCCGTCCAGAGGACGGTGCCGCCGCCCGGGCTATCAGGCACGGGCCCGGGGCACAGCCGGCTGTTCACGACGAGGACGCCGGCGCCCCCTGGCCCGCCCAGAAATTTGTGCGGCGAGAAGAAGATCCCGTCCAGATCCTCAAGCGGCGCACCCTCTGGGTGCATGTCGATCGGATCATAGGGCGCACTGGCGGCAAAATCGACAAAGCACAAGCCGCCATGCTCATGCATCTTGCGGGCTAGCGCGCGGTAGGGCGTGCGCAGGCCGGTGACGTTGGAGCCGGCGGTGAAGGCGCCGATCTTGCAGCGACGGTGCCGATGCTGCCTGAGCAGCTGTTCCAGCTGCTCAGGATCGACAAGCCCGTCTCCGCCCGGCTCCAGCAGGGCCACATCAGCAATGCTCTCCGCCCAGGACAGCTGGTTGGAGTGATGCTCCATATGGGTGACGAACACGATCGGTCTGTCCTCCTCTGGGAGCTTGAGGGTCCGGCTGATCCAGGTGGGAACCTTCAGGCCGAGCAGGCGCTGAAGCTTGTTCACGGCCCCCGTCATGCCTGCTCCGGTGAACAGAACGATATCATCCTCGGCAGCGTGCACATGGCGCTTGATGATCCGCTTTGCCTCCTCGTAGGCCTGGGTCATGATCGAGCCGGTCAGGTTGGACTCGGTGTGCGGATTCGCGGCGAAGGGACCGAGCCATTCGGACAGCTTGTGCTCGATCGGTGTATACAGGCGGCCTGAAGCCGCCCAATCGGCATATAGAATTTTGCGGTCGCCGTAGGGTGTGGCGAAGGCTTGATCAATCCCGATAATTTGCTGCCGGTAAGCAGCGAAGTGCTGTTCTAAGTTTTCCGGGCTGAGATGCTGGTGATGATTCTGGGTAGGCATGCTTGATTTTCCCCCTGCCGTGTTCTACTGATTTGCTACAGTGTATGCGGCGGCAGGGATCTGGGTTAAAGCCTATGTTTCTAGGCTTATCCATGTTAAATGAACAGCTGAATGTCCGAGGTCAGGGCGTCCTCCAGGTAAACCTTGGCCTCGACAATTTCTGTCTCCGGCAGAAATTCCTCCTGCTTAAAGCCCATGATGTCGACAGACAGCTTGCAGGCATAGAACTTGACCTGCTTCTTGCGGGCTCCTTTCAGAAAATGAATCAGCCGCGGCGCATCCTGCTCCTCCATCATTTCTTCCAGCATCCACTTTCCAAGCCCGCTAAAGTTCATGCGGGACATCGGCAGAGCCTCCGGTCCTTTGGGTGTGAACAGATCCAGCATCTTCTCATAGGCTGTCTTATCCTCCAAGGTCATCTTGTCCGGGTCTCTGATCAGGGACAGACCCCAGAAGGCAAAGAACATGGTAACCTCCATCCCCATATCCCGTGCGGTATTCGCCAGAATCAGTCCGGCCATCGCTTTGTCATAATCCCCGCTGAACATCAGCAGGCTCAAGCGTTTATCCATGGACTAGGCCCCCTTCCATTATTCAATAGGAGATGGGCTTAGTATCGCTTGGCAGGATAAGGGATATTCCCGGTTCACACAAAATTCAACGGGGCTGCCTTGGGTACATATTATTTAGGCCGCTTGGAAATTTCCTCTGTAACGACAATAGCAAGGTCTTCGTTCTCGTACATGGACAGCACGTCTAGCAGCGTCTGATCGCCGATCTCCCCGGCTTCTTCCTTCGGAACGGTAAGCTCTATAGCTTGCTGCAATGCGGTGTTCTCCTCCTGCTGGGGATAGGCTCTTCTGTACAGCTCGGCCGGATCTAGATCATGATTGACGCACCACTGGGCAAATACAAGGATCATCATCTGCTCATCTTCACGGTAGCTTTGAATAATACGTTCTTCTCTTTCTTTTGAATTCATAATATAGTCTCCTTATGAGATAATGAAAGGTCTTAATTTTCAGGTGAACTGTCATCCGGGTCCGGATGATATCCTTAAATATAACGAAAGGCTCGGTGAATCACAAATGATCAAGAACGAGAAGATCAAAGCTTCGGAGGTACGATTAACCGGAATTAACGGAGAGGACTTGGGGATCGTCCCCACAGTGGAAGCACTGGCGCTGGCGAAGCAGCTTCGGGTGGATCTGGTGTGCGATTCTCTGATGCAGAGTCCGCCGCCCTGCCGGCTGATTGGAGCGGGAGCCGTGAGACAGGAAGCACAGCAGGCGCGCCGCGAAGGCCGAGAATCAAAGCTGAAGGAGATTCGGCTTACGCCGTCCATTGAGGACCATGATTATGAGACGAAGCGCAATCAGGCGCTGAAGCTGCTTCAAGGCGGGGATCGCGTGCTGTTGAATGTGAAGCTCACAGGCAAAGAGGGAGCGCGCGCCAAAGCCCTGCTGGAGGAGCTGCTTCGCGATCTTAAGGAGGCAGGATGGGCCAAGACAGGCATTGCAGTGAGCGGCAAGCAGGCCCAGGTAGAGGTTGTTCCGTTAGGAGGGGGCCAATGAGCTGTCCGCAGTGCGATCATTACCGTATGGAAGGGGCCAATTTCTGCTCCTCATGCGGAGCGCGGTTAAATCTAGAAACCTCCGGGCAGGAGGCAAGGGGGCCTGAGGCATCCGAGCCTTCGCTCCGCGGAGTCATGGGGAATATTGCGGACCAGATCAACCGGGCTGCTGGTGTTAGCACACCTACTGAGCTGAAGCTTAGAGAGGTATTCTCCCGCGTATTCGCAAAGCATACGGAAGAGGAAGCAGAAAGGCTGTTCTTCGTTGGCACGACGCGAACTACGCCGGGAATTTGGGAGGTGGCGGAGACGTGGCCCAAGCCCTGGCTGTTTGCCCGTGTCTTTGCGCTGGTAGCCCTTTTGTATTTCGGCCTATACATAGGGGTGGAACAGTTCCATAACATTAATTTTCTGCCGGGCCTAATCACTATGGGGTCCTTTGCTGTTCCCTTTACCATTTTGATCTTCTTCTGGGAGATGAACGCTCCACGCAATATCTCGATCTACCAGGTGATCAAGATGCTTTTTGTCGGTGGCGTGTTGTCGCTGGTCGCTGCGGTCTTTATTTTCGACCAGATTGGCAATCAGGGAAGTGTCGTTATCATCGGGCTTGTGGAGGAAGCGGCCAAGGTGCTGGTGATCCTCTGGTTTCTCCGCAAGCAAAAGTATCCTTACATACTGAACGGGCTGCTCATCGGCTCAGCGATCGGCGCAGGGTTTGCAGCGTTTGAATCGGCCGGATACGCGCTGAGGATGGCACTGTACGGGGACATGCATACGATGTACACCACCATCTTCTGGCGAGGGGTTCTGGCTCCAGGCGGACATATTGTCTGGGCAGCTTTGTCCGGTGCTGCTCTGTGCATGGTGAAGGGAGATCAGCCCTTTGCCTGGTCTATGCTGAAGGATCTGCGCTTCCTGCGTATGTTCGGCATTGTGGCCCTGCTGCATGCGCTCTGGGATATGCCTTGGTTCACTTCAACCGAGATTCCCTTCTTGCAGCTGCTGCTTATGCTAATTTCTTGGGTCATCGCTTTTGCTGTCATGGGGGCGGGGCTGAAGGAAATCTCCAACCTCAAACGTGAGAGGACTACTCGTTATTATACAGGGGGGTCTGCAGATTCAACTGTAAACCCTTCACTGTAAAAAGCTTCAAAAGTCCTATTAATTGTAAGGAATCCGGGATCTATATCCCGGTTTTTTTCGTATTTTTACAGAAAACTCTTAAAGAAAATCTAAACTTTTCCAATTGGAATGACGACAATAATAGGAAGAGGGAATTAAGAGAGAAAGGGTGGAAGTGAAATAATGCTACAACAAAAGCTAAAACGGCTTCAAGGAAGTATGATCACCAGATTAAGCGGTTTGACCATTATCAGCATTATTCTAGTGATTATCGTGCTAGTCATACTGTCCTATAATCAGCAGAGGACTTTATATTACTCCCAATTGAAATCCGACCTGGTGCTTATTCAGAAGCCGTTAGAGCAGCAGGCGAGCACACTAGAGCAGACGCTTATGCGCCTGAAGACGGATTCCAATGCGGACTTGAACCAAATTTGGTACAGAGAGGTTCAGCAGAAGCTGGACATGTTCAGCGGTACTGGGCTGATCGCCAATACATATCTTCTATCCCCAGAAGCTTCAGATAAGGACGGCAAGTCTTCTCTCACCCTGCTGATGGCAAATCAGGCGCTTTACAAAACGGGACAGAAGCCTTATACGTCTTATGAGATGAGCGAGACTTTTAAGCAGGCTGTAGATAAAGCCAAGAAGTCGGGGTTTGGCCGCACTTCGGTGTATACGGACAAAGCAGGGAAATGGATCAGTGTCATTGCTCCGGTGAAGAATGAGTCCGGGAAAATGATCGCACTGGTCGGGCTTGATTTCGATTACAACACAATTCTCTCAGATTTAAAGGGAAGACTTGGGTCGGCACTGGTAATTGGCCTTGTTGTAGCTCTGTTTGCCACTGTGCTGCTTACCTTATTGATCTATTGGCTGCTTCGTCCGATTGGTCAGTTGACACGGATAACGCAAAAGGTGGCGTCCGGGGACCTGACTGAGACGCCGAATATTAAGCGTAAGGATGAAATTGGTCAGCTGTCTAGCTATTTCGGTCTCATGATTGAGAATATCCGTGAGATGATACAGCATATTCATCATTCCTCTGAAGAGATGGCAAGAACCTCACAGGCAGTTGAGATGGGCTCGCGTCAGACATCGGAGGCTTCTCAAGCCATCACCAGATCCATTACGGATGTGGCGGCAGGCAGTGAACGCCAGCTGCGAAGCACGGAGGAGAGCGGAAGAGGCATGGAAGAAATGACTGTGGGGATTCAGCGCATTGCTGAATCGGCTTCCGCTGCGGTAGAATCCTCATCGAGTGCCCTGCAGCTGGCTGAGCGGGGCGGCGAGCAAGTGGAGCGCAACCTGCAGCAGATGGGACTAATCCGTGAAGCGGTTAACGATGCTTCGGGAACGATTCTTCACCTTGGAGAGCTCTCCAAAGAGATTGGTAACATCACCGGTATGATCTCGGAAATTGCACAGCAGACGAATCTGCTCGCCCTGAATGCAGCGATTGAAGCGGCGCGGGCGGGTGAGCATGGCCGCGGTTTCTCGGTGGTGGCTGATTCGATTCGCGGATTGGCTGAACAGTCCCGGAATTCCACGGAGAAGATTTATGAGCTGATCCAGGTCATTCAAGCGGAAACGGAACAAGCTGTGAAGGCGATGAAGAAGGGTGCCACAGAAGTGGATGGCATGTCGGAGACGGTAACCGCTGTGAACTCGGCCTTCACTTCCATTGTGAAATCCGTGGAAGAAGTAACACGGCAAATTATGGAGGTATCCGCTTCCTCCGAACAAATGTCTGCTGGCTCCGAGGAAGTGACGGCCTCCTTGCACGAGCTGTCCAGTATTTCGAAGCAAACCTCTGATTTCACGCAGAATGTGGCGTCGTCCGCGGAGGAACAGCAGGCTTCGATGGAAGAGATGGCCTTCTCGGTTGCTTCGCTCAACGAAATGGCACAGCAGCTTCGTGAGACGGTCAGCCGCTTTAAATTATAAGTCCATGGTTAAAAGTGCGGCCGGTAGAGTTCCTTGGTTATCAAGGTACTTTACCGGCTATTTGTCTAAAGCGGTTATCACCTTCCAAGCTTGACCTAATCCATATATAACTTGCATAATACAAGGATGTGACAAGAACGAACTTAAGGATACTTGGAAGAGGTGTGAAGGGAACTATGGATAAGGCCAGAGGGGAAAAGGGCAGAAGAAGCAAAGAACGTCTTCTGCGTGCAGCGGCAAGCGAATTTGCGCTCCAAGGATTTCACGGAACCAAGATCAGCTCCATCGTTGCCCAAGCAGGCTTGACACAGCCTTCCTTCTATCTTTACTTTGCGAGCAAAGAGGCGATCTATGAAGAGCTCGTTGGCGAGTTTCGCAGCCGGTTCAAGGAACTGATTACCCGCAGCCGGCTTGAGGCGGGAATTCAAACCGAACACTTGCCTGCTCGCATTAAGGCCGGATTGGAACGGATATTCTCATTCTTCATCCTGCATGGGGATTTGACAAGAATCGGGCTGAGGGCAGCTGGTGAAGCGGACGAGATTAAGGCCGAAATTGCAGAGATGATGCAGGAGAATCTTATTGTTGAACAAGAGGCCGGCTACTTCAGGAACGATCTGGATATGGAGATTGCCTCTGCGGCTCTCATGGGTGTGATCGAGCAGCTGACCTTTACTTATTTGCTAACGGGGTATAAGGATGCCTCTAGCTTGGCAGGGCAAGTCGTGGAGATCTTCTTCAACGGCATGATGGCGACAGATGAATAGCAAGCAGAGATAGCACCAGTATGCGGAAGGGAGTCCCTTCCGCATACTGGTGCTTTGTTTATATAGACACTGAAGCGGGATGTCAATGAACAATATCGGCGATATTTTTTTAAAGTTAAGATATCATGTTTTTAACAAAAATAGACCCGAGCAAGGATGGAGATGAAGATGACCCTCAGCCGCTTTGTACAATTGGTGGAGCTGCGGACCAAGCTGGCGAGCCTTATTCCTTTTCTTATGGGCTCTTTATACGCTGCGTTTCGATTTCAGGCCTTTGGCTGGATTAACTTTATGATTATGCTGTGCTCGCTGCTTGCGTTTGATATGGCAACAACGGTGTTGAATAACTATTTTGACTTCAAGAAGGCAGAGAGCAGGAGAGGCTATGGCTATGAAGTGCATAACCCGATTGTCCAAGGGAAGCTAAGAGAGTCTGCTGTCCTCTGCGTGCTGTTCGGGCTGCTGATCCTTGCAATAGGCGGAGGCATCGCACTTTATGTGCGGACAGATCTGCTTGTGCTGCTGCTCGGAGGATTATCGTTCCTTGTAGGCATTCTGTATTCTTTCGGGCCGATTCCGATCTCACGTATGCCGCTGGGAGAGTTGTTCTCTGGTTTGTTCATGGGGTTTGTTATCGTGTTCATCGCCGTGTACATTCATGCAGACGAAGGGCAGCTGGCTGCCCTTAGCCTCCAGGGTGGGGAAGTGCAGCTTCGGCTGCAGCTGGATGAGCTTGTGCTGCTCTTCCTCACCTGTCTTCCGGCCGTGTTCGGCATTGCCAACATTATGCTGGCGAACAATATTTGTGATATGGAGGAGGATCGGGAGAACCGCAGATACACTCTTCCGGTGTATATTGGGAAACGTAAAGCCCTCATGCTGTTTAGAGTGCTATATTATATGGCCTACCTTGACCTGTTCGTGCTGCTCTTCCTGCGGGTTCCTATATACCTGGTGCTGCCGATGCTTCTGACGCTGATCCCAGTGCATAAAAATATCCGGAGGTTCGAGGCCCATCCGACGAAGAAGGATACCTTCAAGCTGTCCGTGCGTAACTTTATGATTATAAATACGGCCAGATTAGCTGCTTTTGGACTGTGTCTGCTGCTAACCATCCGTTTCTAGGAGAGTCTTGGAAAGGGGCTTTATGCCGGCAAGAGTAGGTCTTATGGGGCTGTCAACCTGCTTCCATGAACAAAAGGCTGCTTGATCTTTGGAGATCAGGCAGCCTTTTGTTGTTAAGATCATTCGTTTATGAAGTGGCGGGAAATGACTTGGTGTGGGTCTTAGCTTGACTTACAGAGTCTCGGTATATGATCTTGCCCTGCACCAGCACTCTGCCGAATCGCCGATTTGGATTTGCGATCTTATCCATAATCGATTTGACACAGGTTCTTGCCATCTGCTCTACATCAACCTCTACGGTCGTTAAGTTTGGTGAGGTCAATGTGGCATAGATATCGTTATCGAAGCCGACCACTGAACAATCTTGAGGGATGTCCAGTCCCAGCTCTTTAAGTTTATGCGTCAGATTGTAAGCCACCTGATCGCAGTTACACACAAAGGCCGTAGGCAATTCCTCGGGAAGATCAATATCCACATACTTACCCTTCTCATCCCGGTCATTCAGAATGTAGCTCTGATTTAATGGGATGCAGTGCTCAAGCAGTGACTTGTAATAGCCCAGGAACCGGTCCTGAATACTGCTGGTGGAATACAGGTTCCCAACATAGGCAATATTGCGGTGTCCTTGGCGGATCAGGTAATTCGTCAGCTCATACGCTGCATAGAAGTTGTCTGTGACAACAGAATCAATATCCGCATGCTCATCATAGAAATCCATGAAAATCTTAGGCAGATCCATGTTCTCCACAATCTCGATATAGTTCTTCGATACCTGACCCAATATGATAATACCGTCTACCTTCTTCTCATAGTAAATGCGAGGCAGGTTAAGCTGTTCTTCATCTTCATTGGTCAGAATATTAAGGATGCCGTAATAGCCGTAATGCTCCAGAACGCGGGAGATGCTGTGGTATACCCTTAAATAGAAGGATTGCGCAAGCCCTGTAAACCGCTCTGGGATAATTACGCCGATATTGTAGGAAAGGCCTTCTTTGATTGATTTGGCGGCGGTATTATAACGATACCCCATTTCAGAGGCCAGGTTTTTAATTCTGAGCTTGAGCTCCTCGCTTACTCCTTCCTTATCGTTGAGAGCTTTGGAGACCGTTACACTGCTGACACCCAACTTCTCCGCGATATCTCGCATCGTTACATTGTTTTTCACTTGGATCACCACCTTCAACAAGCAATCTGTCTGGCATTTTCCTGAGTTAATTACTGTTAAACAGTATACATTTTTAGTTTGGAAATATAAAGAAGCTGGTTTTACAAACATTTTTGTAAGAATGCCTTCAACAAAACGAGCCTTTGTTGTTGATCTTACTTGCCTTGCAGCAGCTGTTCGTTCGCTTCAATCAGAGCTTTGCGCTGAGCTGCGCTTCCAAGAGAGCGGAAGGTATCTTCCGGCGTGTTGAAGGTGTAGTCTACCAGCTTCTCCAATGTAGTTGTCGCTACATGCACACGCGTGTCACTGGATGCGTAGTAGATGAACACTTCATTTTTCTCATTGACGACAGCGCCGTTACAGAAGATAACGTTGGATACATCCCCGACACGCTCATCATCATAAGGAGCGATGAAATGTCCACCCGGCTTCGCAATGACCTTGGTTGGATCCTCCAGGCTAGTAGCAAAGGTGTACAGGACATAACGGAGTCCGGCAGCCGTGTTGCGCACCCCGTGTGCGATGTGAATCCAGCCTTTGTCTGTCTTGAGCGGAGCGGGACCTTGACCGTTCTTCACTTCGTAGACGGTATGGTATCTTCTCTCATCAATGACCTCTTCATGCTCAATGAATGGGCGCTCGATGTTGTCGCAGGTTCCAAAGGCAATGCCGCCGCCGCTGCCAGTGGAGATGAAGCCGTCCTGAGGACGGGTGTAGAAGGCATATTTGCCGTCTACAAATTCGGGATGAAGCACTACATTCCGCTGCTGTGGTGACTTGGTCTCAATATTAGGCATGCGCTCCCAGGTCTTCAGATCCTTGGTGCGAACCAGACCGGCTTGGGCTACGGCGCTGGAGGTATCGAAGGCTGGCGCTTCTGGATCATGCTTCTCGGAGCAGTAAATACCGTAAATATAACCGTCTTCATGCTTCACTAAGCGCATATCGTACATGTTCGTCTCTTCCGGGTCCGCATCGTCCCAGGTTAATGGAGTATCAATGAAGCGGAAGTTGTCGATGCCGTTGTCGCTGACAGCAAGGGCGAAGAAGGATTTGCGGTCAAGGCCTTCAGTCCGTACTACAATATAATATTTGCCTTCAAAATAAATGGCGCCGGGATTCAATGTAGCGTTGATTCCAAGCCGCTCCATAAAATGCGGATTGCTCTGTGCATTGAGGTCAAATCTCCAGTGGATCGGCACATGGTGACGTGTAATTACCGGATACTGATAGCGATCATACACACCGTTGTAGAATTCGGTGTTGACTTCATTTTGGCGAGTTATGAGTTGTTCTTGCTGCTCAAGCAGCTGTTTGTATTTTTCGTGGATCATGCGGTATCACCCTTTTAGTTATAGTTGGTTTACTGCGATTAAAGTTAAAGTTAAACCTAATAAAATAACTTAAGTTTACCGATAACCTAACAAAATCCATATTACTTACTTAACTCGATAGTTGTCAATCGCTTTCATGGTTTTGTAACTTAACTTACCTAGCGCTATAAAAAGAAAGAAGTTAATTGCGATTAAGTTACAGAAAAATCCTACAGTAACAGTATAGGTTGCGCTTTCAAAAAGTACAACAAAATTAATTTTTTGTAGAGGATTGACGAGAAAGCGGTATCATTGTACAATCAAATCGTGACTTACCGATAACTTAATTTGATAGCGTGAAAGGGGTTGCAACAAATGAAAAAAAGAAAGGCGCTCATGGGAGTTATGGCTTCTGTGTTGGCATTCTCCATGATCACAGGCTGCGGCAGCAATAACAATAACGCAGCAAGCAATACCGGAGGCAACACCGGTTCTAGCGGAGGCCCGAAAGGCGACATCACTGTAATCACTCAAAGAACAGATATTGTGGATACAGTGTTCAAGAAGTACGCTGAAGAATTCAACAAAGAATATCCAAATGTAAACGTGAAGTTCCAGGCTATTACACCTTATGAAGATCAAATTAAGATTCGGATGAACTCCAATGACTATGGCGATGTTCTTCTTCTGCCTACCAGCATTAAGTTGGAGGATACACCAGACTTCTTCGAACCGCTTGGGGACTTAAGCGAATTGAGCAAGCAGTACAAGGGTCTGGAAGAACGTTCGGTAGACGGCAAGGTATACGGTATTCCGATCACCATTAACTATTCCGGACTTCTCTACAATAAGAAAGTATTTGAGCAAGCAGGCATCACGAAGGTTCCTAGAACTATCGATGAGTTCATGGCTGCTTTGAAAGCGATTAAAGATAAGACAGAAGCTGTTCCGCTCTACACCAACTATGCTTCCGGCTGGGCGCTTACTCAATGGGAATCTGACCTGACTACAGTCGCTGGTAATGTAGATTATGTCAACGTCACTCAGCCTAGTACAGACGACAACTTTGTGAAGGGCCAACCTCACTATGAGCTGTACAAAGTCATGTACGATGCTGTCAAACAAGGCTTGATCGAAGAAGACCCAACGACAACGGACTGGGAAACTTCCAAAGCAGACCTGGCTAACGGCAAGATCGGTACGATGGTACTCGGCTCCTGGGCACTTGGACAAGTTCAGGCTTTGACTTCTACGCCTGAAGATATCGGCTTTATGCCATTCCCAACGAATGCTGAGAAAGTCATCGTTCCTCTTGCTGATGACTACACCATCGGCGTAAGCTCCAAGAGCAAGAACAAAGAAGCTGCACACGCTTGGGTTGACTGGTTCATTAACAAATCCGGCTACCCAACAACTGAAGGCGGCGGTATGAGCCCTGTAATTGGCGCTGAGCTTCCTGCAACTTTGAAACAGTTCGAAGGCTCTGACATTGCGTTCGAAATGCAAACTCCTGCCAAAGCAGGCCAAGAAGGTCTTTTAGATAAGATCGACAAGGACTCCGAAATCGGTTTGTGGCAGCCTGACTTTAAGAAACGCATTATTGAAGCTGCAATCGGCAACACCAACGAGTCCTTTGATGACATTATGAAGGATCTGAATGATGCATGGGTGAAATCCCGCGCCAAATTTGCTAAATAAGCAAAGATAGAGGTTAAGTTGACTAGGGAAAACGCACTGAGGGTGCGTTTTCCTCTCTTCCATACAGACATAAGGCGCGATTATTGGAGGTGTGAGTGGTGTTTAAGAATATGAGCTATAAAACGCAGCGGAAGGTCATCATTTTCGCCTTCTCGGCTATTCCGGTCATTCTGCTGTTTACATTTGCATACCTCCCGGTATTCAACATGATCAAGTATAGCTTTACGAACTGGGACGGTCTTAGCAAACATAAGGAATACATCGGATTTGACAACTACAAAGCAATCTTTACAGATCCTAAATACTTCTCTGTATTTAAAGTCAGTTTGTACTATTTTGTAGCTACGTTTGTTCAAATGGGCTTAGCTCTCTATTTTGCTACCATTCTGAGCTATAAGCTGCGGCTTAAGAACTTCTTCAAAGGTATTCTATTTTTCCCTTACCTGCTTAACGGGGTAGCCATCGGCTTTATCTTCTTGTTCTTCTTCAGACCGGATGGCACGTTAAACACACTGCTTGACCTTGTTGGACTCGGCAATTTGTCACATAAGTGGCTTCTGGACACCAGTACAGTCAATGTTGCTTTGGCTGGAACCTCCGTATGGAGATATATGGGCTCCAACTTCATTATTTTCCTGGGTGCTATTTCCTCCATCGGTAAAGACGTTTATGAAGCGGCGGATATTGACGGGGCTAATAAATGGCATCAATTCCGTCACATTATCCTGCCAAGCATTAAGAAAATCGTTCAATTGAACTTAATTTTGGCAATCAGCGGCGCGATTAGCGTGTTCGATATTCCATATATCATGCTGGGCGGTTCTAACGGCAGTAACACCTTCGTTATCCAAACCGTGGACTTGGCCTTCAAGTACGGTAAATACGGTCTGGCCTCCGCCATGGCGGTAGTGCTCCTGATCATCGTAATTATTGTAACCTTGGTGCAGCGGCTTGTGATTAAGGGGGATGACTAAATATGTATAAGCTGAAATATACCTCCGCAACCGTATTTAAGTATCTCACTTTAGTACTGGCTGCGCTTGCGGCGATTATTCCGATTCTAGTCGTATTCTTTGCTTCACTCAAAGACAAGACCGAATATGCGAATAGCAGCCCGCTTGCTCCTCCGACAAATTGGCTGCACTTTGATAACTACCAGAAGGCCTTTGTAAACGGGAAAATGTTATTGGGCTTCTGGAACACCTTCTATATTCTGGCCATCTCCGTCGTAGGTGCGGTTCTGATTGGCGCTATGATCGCATTCGTGCTGAACCGCTTCAACTTCCGTGGCAGCAAAATTCTGATGGGGGCCTTCCTGCTTGCTACCTTAATTCCAAGCGTTACGACCCAGGTAGCTACCTACAAAATCGTAAACGCCTTGCATCTGGTAGATACCCCAGGGGCTCCGATCATTCTCTATCTGGGTACAGATATCATCGCCGTATATATCTTTATTCAGTTCCTGGATAATATCTCGGTTTCGCTGGATGAGTCGGCTATGCTGGACGGTGCTTCCTACTTTACAATCTTTGGAAGAATCATCTTCCCGCTGCTTGCACCGGCGATTGTGACCGTAATTATTCTGAAGGGCGTTGGGGTGTATAACGATTTCTATACTCCATTCCTGTACATGCCAAGTGACCATTTGCAAGTGCTCTCGACGGCCTTGTTCAAATTTAAAGGTCCTTATGGCGCACAATGGGAAGTCATCAGTGCGGCAATTATTATAACCATCATTCCGATTCTTATCATATTCCTGTCCCTGCAAAAGTATATTTACAACGGCTTTGCACAAGGTTCCGAAAAATAATTTCTGTTCATAGGCTTGATTTTTGCAAAGGAACACCACATAGAGAGAAACCATACTAAATACTAGCGAGCGGCCCCCCAAGGCTGCTCCAAATAGAAGGAGTTAATTCAAATGAGCGACGTTCGTATTATTGGCGATAACATTCCAAATATGCCTTGGCAGGACAAACCAGCCGATGCTGTAGGTCCGGTGTGGAGACATTCCGAGAACCCGGTAGTCAAACGCAACCCAGCAAAAGGAATCGCACGTATTTTCAATAGCGCTGTAGCTGCTTATGACGGACGCTTTGTCGGTGTCTTCCGCGCGGAGACCATCAACGGCGGTCCACACCTTCATATGGGGTGGAGTGATGATGCGCTGAACTGGAAGATCGAAGAGGAGCGCATTAACTTTGTAGATGAAGAAGGCAAGCCATTCCAGCCGAATTATGCTTATGACCCTCGTCTGGTTAAAGTGGAAGATACTTACTACATTATTTGGTGTACAGATTTCTACGGTGCAGCAATTGGTGTTGCCAAGACGACAGACTTCAAGACCTTTGTTCGTCTGGAGAACCCGTTCCTTCCATTTAACCGTAATGGCGTACTGTTCCCTAGAAAAATCAACGGAAACTTTGTGATGCTGTCCCGTCCAAGCGACAGCGGCCACACTCCATTCGGAGACGTGTTCCTCAGCGAAAGCCCTGACTTCGTATACTGGGGCAAACACCGTCATGTCATGACCAAGGGCGGTCAAGGCTGGTGGCAAGCTGTGAAGATTGGCGGAGGCCCTGCTCCAATCGAAACTACAGAAGGCTGGCTGATGTTCTATCATGGCGTAACCGGCACCTGCAATGGCTTGGTATACAGCATGGGCGCGGTGATCCTTGATAAAGATGAGCCGTCCAAGGTGAAATACCGCTCCCAGAACTATGTGTTGACACCGGAAGAATGGTATGAAGAAAGAGGCTTCGTAGACAATGTAGTGTTCCCGTGTGCTACATTGCATGATGCCGAGACAGGCCGCATCGCGATCTACTATGGCGCCGCTGATACTTATGTTGGTGTAGCGTATACGACTGTTGAAGAAATCGTGAATTATGTTAAGGAAACTACAGAGACCGTAGCGGACGACGCGGAAATCGGAAGAATTTAACTGTAGAGGACCGAGAGCTGAATGAATATGGAATGAAAGGCGCAGGAGAATGCGGCTTTTGCCTCAAAGGCAAGCCGTTCTTCTGCGCCTTTCATAAGGAGGAACTGTCAATGTTAGTGGATATGCCAATGGACCAGCTGCTTGAATACCAAGGGAGCAGCCCGAAACCAGCTGATTTTGACGCCTACTGGGAGCGAGCGCTGAAGGAGCTGGACGCTCAGTCCATGGACTATGAGCTGGTGCCTGCAAAGTTCCAATCCCCGCTCGCAGAATGCTATGATTTATATTTTACAGGGGTAGGCGGAGCACGTGTGCACTGTAAATATGTGAAGGCGAAGAATGCAGTGGAGCCGGGACCGGGACTGGCCATCTTTCACGGCTATTCCGTAGATTGCGGCGACTGGAGCGACAAGGTGATGTATGCAGCGCACGGCATCAGTGTGCTGGCGATGGACTGCCGCGGTCAAGGCGGTATGTCAGAGGATACGGTGTCTGTGAAAGGCACGACGCTGCGCGGCCATATCATTCGCGGGCTGGATGATCCGAATCCTGACCGGCTGTATTACCGCAATGTCTTCCTTGATACGGTACAGACTGCCCGCATCCTGATGTCCATGCCGCAGGTGGATCAAGGCCGGATCGGCGTGTACGGACAATCCCAGGGCGGGGCACTGACGTTAGCCTGTGCGGCATTGGAGCCGCGAGTGAAGTCCATTCTGCCAGTGCATCCGTTCTTGACCGATTACAGACGGGCTTGGGATATGAATGTGACAACGAGCGCCTATGAAGAGCTGGTGTATTTCTTCCGCTCCTTTGACCCGAATCATCTGAGGGAGGAAGAGATCTTTAACAAGCTGGGGTATATTGACATCCAGAATCTGGCTGATCGAATTCGGGCTCAGGTACTGTTCGCGACAGGACTGGCCGATACCATTTGCCCGCCATCCACCCAGTTTGCAACGTATAACAAGATTACGTCCGAGAAGGAACTGATCGTTTACCATGAGTACGGTCATGAGTTCTACCCTTATTTGGCAGACCGCGCATTGCTGCATTTTCTGGAATTATAAGTAAAAGAACATGTGAGAACTAGGCAACTGCTGCTTCCTTGTGAAGGGCAGTTGTTTTGTTGTATACAGGAATTTGTATTTGCTTAGCTCCGAACGTACAATGAAATGAAAGGTATCCGGATCTAGGACATAGCCTCTTTTTGGGGTATGGTAGGATATTCGGGAGTATGGTACTTTGAAATCAGTAGCAACACGAATGGTGCATATAGAGACAAGCTGCGCGTTGTGAGTCATGCTGGAGGGGAAACATGCTGTTGTCATTCGCTTTTCTGCTTGCAGGATTGCTCATTTTTTGGGGAGCCCTGTTCGCAAGGAAACACCGTAACGTTGTTGGGGCAAACTATTTGTTTATTCTTTGTCTGCTGGCCGAGCTGATCATTTTTACGTCCAATATGGAGATTGTATCTACGAGGCTGGCGGATAAATTATTATGGCGGAATTTGCAGCAGCCCGGTTATTTCTATACTCCGGTACTGATATATTTATTGGCCAGGTCCTATGCCATGCAGTCATCCAGCTTGTCCAAGAGGAAGATTGCTGCTTTGCTGGCCGTGCCTACAGCGGCCCTCATATTAATCTATTCAGGCTACTACATGCGCAGTCAGGTGGGCCTTGATGATTCGGGTACGCTTGTTGTGAAGTCTACACCTTTAGAAACTCTATTTTTGCTATATGGCCTTCTACTTAGCATTCTGGGTATCGTATTTCTATTAAAATCGGCGATATCTACAAGGGGAACGCAGCGAAGGCAGCTGCTCACCTTGGCTATAGGCATAGCCCTGCCGCTGATTATTTCCTGGCTGCGGGGGATGGAGCTGTTCCCGATTAAAGGCTACGGTGCTTCAATTGCGGTTACTTATATCCCGTCCTGCTTCTGTATTTTCTGGGGGGTCTTCAAATATCAGCTGTTTCGAATTGTTCCACTAGCCAGAGACAAGCTGTTTGATGTCATGAGGGAGGGCATCGTGGTCCTCGACGCCAGAGGTGTTATCGTCGATGTCAATTCGGCAGCGGTACGAATGCTGCAGTGCATGGGGGCTGCCTCAAAGCCCGCTAACGGCATGGTGCTGTCAAGCTTGCTGCCTAAGCAGTGGCAGGATTCATGGATGGGAGCACACGGGAAGCAAGCCGAGACGGAATTTGAGATCTCGTTCCAGAACCGGAATACAGAAGGTCACTATTCAGTTCGAGTTCTGCCGATCATCTATGGCAAAGGCGTCTTCGCCGGATCGATGTCGGTGTTGACAGATGTGACTGAAGTCAAGCAGATTGAACAGCAGCTTCGAATCCGGGCAGTTACGGATGGCCTGACCGGCATTTATAACCGGACAGGCTTTATAGAGCAGTCTGAAGGTTATTTTTGGCTTCCTTATCAGGAGGACCAGCCTTTAGTGCTTCTCTTAATGGATATTGACTATTTCAAGAAAATCAATGATCAATATGGCCATATGTCAGGCGATGACACGATCAGAGCATTCTCGTCCATGGTGTTAGATCTGATCGGCCCCAATGCCGTATTTGGAAGGGTAGGCGGAGAAGAATTCGCCTTGACCTTGCCGTACACTTCGCTAGAAGAGGCTTGGGAGCTGGCCGAAGTAATAAGGGCGGCTGCTGAAAGATTGCAGGTTCAAGGGCACGGCGGACATATCATCCGCTTTACAGTCAGTGTGGGTGCTGCGATCCGCAGTGAAGAGAACAGCTCTTATGAGCGGCTGTACTTTTTGGCGGATGAGGCGCTTTACGAGGCCAAGCAGGATGGACGAAATCGGGTATGCGTCTCAAGCTGTGCGGATAAGTCTATTCTTGCCTAAGGTATGGCTTGCCTGGGGCTCAGGCATACTAAGGTCAAGCTGTGAAGAGCTGTCATCTTAAGGAGATCCTAAAGGAGGATTGCAGGCATGACCAAGGACAAGACGCAAAAAAGAGAAAGACAATTGGCAAGCAGCAATAACCAAGGCTCTGAGGTAGGGGGCCGCGGAGAGCTGCGCTCAGGCCGTAAGAGCCAGTTCAAGAATCATCGCCTCGGTGTAGATGGCCTATCGAACGTGCCCAATGAATATTTATCCTCTGAGGAAGAGTGAACAAGCAAAAAGAAGCCGCAGGTCTAGTAACTTCGTCCTGCGGCTTTTTCGTGTCTTTATTTCTTAGTTCCGTGCTGCTTGGTGGGCAGTTTATCGCTGGGCGTGCCTTTACCATGCTGACGTTTGTTGCGCGCTGCCTTGTCCTGAGTATCGTGCACCTTTTCCACAAAATCATGGGTAGATTCCACGGTCGTTATTCCCCTCCTTCAAGTTAGAATCCTGTTTACTATGCCCTTTAGAGGCTCGGATCATCATCGAATCATCCTTAGAAGAGATCCAGAAACGGTTGACAAGGTTAAAATTTTAACGATATAATCGTGCTAATTGATAATGAATATCATTACCATTTGTGAAAGAGTACATAATTGTTCGTTGGATCTTGTATAGGGAGTAAGAACAAATGAAAATCGGCTATATGCTTGTTGCCCTTATTGTCTTATCTATTACATCTTTGTTCATAGGCAATTCGGAAATATCCCCAATGGATATTTTCCATCTGACGCCGGTACAACTCCAGGTGCTTCAGGTCAGCCGGATTCCACGCCTTATCAGCATAGTTGTTGCAGGAGTCAGCATGAGTGTAATTGGTCTGATTATGCAGCAGCTCACCCGCAATCGCTTCGTGTCACCTACGACGGCAGGCACCATTGATTCGGCCAGATTGGGAATTCTGGTAGCTCTTATGCTGTTCCCGGGGGCAGCGCCGCTGCAGAAGATGCTGATTGCCTTCGCTTTTGCCTTGGCGGGTACCCTGATCTTTATGAGGATTCTGGAGAAGGTCAAATTCAAGGACACGATCTATATTGCCCTGCTGGGCTTGATGTTCGGGAACATTATCAGCTCGATCACTACTTTTTTTGCCTATAAAAATGACCTGATTCAGAATATGTCCTCCTGGCTTCAAGGCGATTTCTCCACCATTCTCAAAGGGCGGTATGAGCTGATCTATATCAGCATCCCGCTGGTCATTATTGCTTACCTCTTCGCAGGCCGCTTTACCCTCGCAGGGATGGGAGAGGAGTTCGCAACGAACCTGGGGCTGTCCTATCGGCGAGTGGTGAATATCGGCCTCATTCTGGTCGCTATGATCTCATCTGTTGTCATCATTACGGTCGGGACAATTCCGTTTCTCGGGCTGGTTGTGCCTAATATTGTTACGATGTACCGGGGGGATAATCTGCGGATCACCCTGCCGCATACGGCACTGCTCGGAGCCATCTTCGTGCTTGTCTGCGACATTCTAGGACAGCTGATTATCTATCCCTACCAGGTGTCGATCAGTCTGACTGTCGGCGTGGTGGGCAGCGCCTTGTTCCTGTACCTATTGCTTAGAAGAAAGGCGTATGCGTCATGAGATTAACCGGTAATCTTCTCAAATTCACCATTCTGATCGCTCTGGCAGTGCTGTTAATTGCGTTGTTTATGGTCATTCAGTCCGGCGGCAACTGGGATTACGTGCTTGAAAGGCGAGGCAAGAAAATCCTCGCCATTGCGCTTACGGGCGGATGCATTGCCTATGCTACAGTCATCTTTCAGACCCTTACCAACAACCGGATCCTAACACCGGGGATCATGGGGATGGATTCCCTTTATATGCTGTTCCAGACCTTTGCGGTCTTTGCATTTGGCACTACGCATGTCAGCTTCATGAACAAAAACTTGAATTTTGCCATTTCCGTAGGGCTCATGGTCCTGTTTGCTTTGGTGCTGCACCGCTTCCTGTTCCGTAGGGAAGGACGGAATATATATTTGCTGCTGCTGGTTGGTCTGATTCTGGGAACGCTGTTCCAGAGCATGTCCTCTTTCATGGAAGTGCTGATTGATCCGAACGAGTTCCTGGTATTGCAAGGGAAAATGTTCGCCAGCTTTAATAACGTCAACACCGACCTGCTTATTGTGTCCGCTGTTGCTATTGCCCTGGTTACGCTCTATGCCAGTAGGTATCACAAATATCTGGATGTGCTTGCGCTAGGCAGGGATCAGGCGCTGAACCTCGGGATTGATTACAACTATGTCGTCAAGCGACTGCTGATTGTCGTGATGGTGCTTGTGTCCATATCGACCGCTCTGGTCGGACCAATCATGTTCCTTGGTCTGCTGGTTGTAAATCTGGCGCATCAATTGTTCCGGACACACCGCCATCAGATTTTGATCTGGGGCTCGGTCCTGATCAGCATTGTAGCACTGGTCTTCGGCCAGCTGATAGTGGAGCGGGTATTTACGTTCGCCACAACGGTCAGCGTGATTGTGAATTTCATCGGCGGCGTTTACTTCATTTATTTGCTGCTAAAGGAGAATAAGTCGTGGTAGAGGTTAGAAATGTTACCAAGCGGTATGGGGACGTAAATGTTGTCGAGAAGGTGTCGCTGAATATTAAGCCCGGCACAATCACGTCCTTCATCGGGCCCAACGGGGCAGGGAAGAGCACCCTATTGTCTATGATGACAAGGCTCATCGCCAAGGATGAAGGTGAGGTGTTCATCGAAGGCAAGGAAATCGGCAGCTGGAAGAGCCAGGAGCTCGCCAAGAAGATATCCGTGCTCAAGCAGTCGAACCACATTAATATTCGCTTAACCGTGGAGGACTTGGTCGCTTTCGGCCGCTTTCCCTATTCTCAAGGAAGGTTGACAGAGGAGGATCGGGGATTTATTCGGGAAGCGATTGAATACATGGAACTTGAGAACTTCAAGCATAAGTACCTGGATGAGCTCAGTGGAGGGCAGCGGCAGCGGGCCTACATTGCCATGGTCATCGCTCAGAATACGGAATATATATTGCTCGACGAGCCGCTTAATAATCTAGATATGAAGCATTCTGTTCAGATTATGAAGGTGCTGCGCAGAATGGTTGATGAGCTGGGCAAGACCATTGTGATCGTCATACATGACATCAATTTTGCTTCCTGCTATTCCGATTACATTGTGGCTCTGAAGGATGGCAAGGTTGTCCGGGAAGGACCGGCAGAGGAGATTATAGAAACCTCGGTGCTCAAGGAGGTCTATGACATGGATATTCCTGTGCAGTGGATCGATGGGCGGAAGATCTGTGTGTATTTTGCTTAAGGAATCAAATTTTTTAAATATATCTAAGAGGTGATTAGATTGAAGAGAAAAGGTTGGTCAATGATGCTCATGCTGCTTGTGCTGTCCGTAGTGCTTGCTGCATGCGGTGAGAATAAGAATGCCGGCAATGCCGGAAGCGGTAAGAGCGAATCCGGCAATAAGCAAACATCTGCTGCCGCTAGCGAAGAAATTGTAGTTAAGCATAAGCTGGGGGAAACCCCGGTGAAGAAGAACCCTCAGAAAGTCGTAGTATTTGACTTTGGAGCGCTGGATACGCTGGATAAGCTCGGCGTAGACGTAACAGGCGTGCCCCAAGACAATCTTCCTGCTTATTTGAAGAAATACGAGGATTCCAAATATACCAATGTCGGAGGACTGAAGGAGCCGGACTTTGAGAAGGTGAATGCAATTAACCCTGATCTGATCGTCATCTCTGGACGCCAGCAGGATTCATATGATGAGTTCAACAAGATTGCCCCGACCATCTATATGGGCGTAGATACCAAGGACTATTTGAATTCCTTCACCAGCAATGTGAAGACACTTGGCGAGATTTTCGGAAAAGAGGCTGAGGCTGACAAAGAGCTTGCCGCGATTAATGATTCAATCAAGGCGTTGCATGACAAGGTAACTGCTGCAGGCAAAAATGCGCTGATTGTGCTGACGAATGAAGGCAAGCTTAGCGCTTACGGCACAGGTTCCCGCTTCGGCATGATTCATGATCTGTTTGGCTTCACGCCGGTCGATCCTAACATTGAAGTGTCCACGCATGGTCAAAGCGTATCCTTTGAATATGTGATGGAGAAGAACCCGGATTACCTGTTTGTCGTTGACCGCAGCGCGGTAGTTGCTGGAAAAGGCGAAGCCGCACCGGCTAAGCAGGTCATTGAGAACGATCTGGTGAAGAATACGAAGGCCTTCAAAGAAGGACATATCGTCTATCTGGATCCAAACTATTGGTATCTGTCCGGCGGTGGACTGGAGTCTGTAGCGGAAATGATCAAGGAAGTCGACGCAGGAGTGAAATAAATTATAGAAGCCCGCATTCTTCGAGTACCGAAGATTGCGGGCTTCTGTTGCTAGAGAGAAGAAGGCTCAGTAGAGCAGATAGACGAACAGGAAGCTGAGCCCTGACAGCATGAGCGAGGTCACGGCTACAGCCGCCAGCGGGCGCAGGGCCCGGCTGCGCAGCTGGCGGAAGTTCACATTCAGGCCGAAGCCGACCATGGCCATGATGAGCAGGAAGGATGCCAAGTGGTCCAGCCTTGGAAGCAGGGCTGCCGCAGCAGAGCTGGGCGCACGGTCCGTAAGCACGAAGCTTCCGAGCAGGCTGGTGAGGATGAAGCCCACCAGGAACCACGGGAACGGAACCCGGGCCTGCTGCCCATTCTGGCTGCGTCCTTGGCGTCTCCAGGCCATCAGTATGAAGCAGAGCGGAACGAGCAGCAGCACCCGGCCAAGCTTGGCGAGCAAGGCCATAGCGAGCCCGTCTGCCCCGGCTGGGGCCCCTGCCAGCACGACCTGGGCGATCTCATGCAAGCTAGTGCCCGCCCAGACGCCGTATCCGGTGGCCGATAGAGGGACAATCGGCTCTAGGAAGGCGAGCCCCAAGGCGAACACGGTGCCGAGCAGGGCGATGATGCCCACGCTGGCTGCCGTATCCTCCTCTTTGCTCTGCAGGATGGGGGATACAGCCGCAATGGCGGCGGCACCGCAAACGCCGGTCCCGATGGCGAGCAGCAGGGATAGGGAAGGGTCCGCCTTAAGCTTCTTGGCGATCCAGCACATCACGGCAATCGCGAAGAGGACAACGGCGGCATCGGCCAGCAGGAGCTGCCAGCCTTGCCGAAGTATGACGTCAATGTTCAGTTTGAAGCCGAACAGAATAATCGCTAGGCGAAGCAGTATTTTGGAAGAGAATTCGATGCCGCTCCGCAGCAGTTCGGGATAGTCGAAGCATTGCCTGTAGATGATGGCGAACAGCATCGCTATTGCCATCGGCCCGGCTTGGCGCAGGCCCGGTAGGCCGCTGCCGGCAAGCAGGCTGCCAAGCTCGGCAAGAATGAAGGTGAACAGCAGGCCGCAAGCCCAGCGAAGCAGGGAAGAAGTCTTAAGAGATCCCCGCTTGGCAGGCTTGCTGCCTGCGTGCTGATTGGGCAGTTGGGTTGGAGCTGAATTCATGAACAAGCACCCCTTGGTGTCAAAAGTATGTGTCCATCATAAGATGACTTAAACTATAAGTGAAATAAATCATAAGCATAGTGACTATAAGTAAATTGTTATGATAGTGTCATACATATAGCGTTAAAAGGAGGGGCAGCCCATGGATCAAACCCTGCTTGTGTTTGTCACAGCAGCAGAGAAGGGGAATTTTACACGCGCAGCAGAGGAGCTTCATATGACACAGCCGGCCGTCAGCCAGTATATTCGTTCGCTGGAGCAGGCGGTGGGAACAAAGCTGCTGGACCGAACCAGCAAATATGTGAAGCTCAATCCGGCTGGGAAGGTCGTGTATGACCATGCAAAGCAGATATTAAGCCTGTACACGCGAATGCAGAGCCTGGTCGATGATCTGCTGCATACCGCTGGCGGCCCGCTTGTCATTGGGGCAAGCTACACCTATGGCGAATATGTGCTTCCGCGGCTGATCGGCAGGCTGCAGAAGGAGTATCCGCGGATCAGGCCGTTCATATCGATCGGAAATACGCAGGAGATTGCCGAATCGGTGCTGGAGCACAGGCTGGATATCGGCATTGTTGAAGGGGAGTACCGGGATGCCAGGCTGAAGGTCGAGCCCTTTGCTGAAGATGAGATGTATCTGATGGTTGCCGCAGACCATCCGCTTGCCACTAGGGAGCGGGTGGATTTTGCCGAGGTGGCGGAGGAGAACTGGATTCTACGTGAACCCGGCTCGGGGACCCGCGAGGCTGCGGAGCGGTTATTTGGCGAGCTGGGGAGCCGGCCGAAGCGAACGATGGAGTTCGGGAGCACCCAGCTCATTAAGGAATCTGTAGAGGCTGGCTTAGGCATCGCTTTACTGTCCAGCCACACGGTCAGCAAAGAGCTAAAACTGGGGACGATGCGTATGCTTCGGATTGGCGATTCCTGTGTGCGCCGCCCCTTTTATTGGGTTCAGCGCAACTCCGATACCGAGCCGAAGGCTGTCCGGGTTTTTATCGATATGCTTACTTGAAGGCATCCCAGAAAACAGCAGGCTCTTCTTTGTAGTCTTAATCGTCATAGCCATAATAACCGCTTATCATCATTTGCTTATCACCTTATCATCATCTATTTATCATCCAAACTTCATGATTGTAGGACAGAGTTCATGCTAGAATAGTTATAGAACTTAGATCAAGTCTAAATATATTAATATGAGGTGGATATATAGATGGATCATAGAATGACTACAAATCAGGGCGCACCTGTTGGCGATAATCAAAATTCACGCACGGCCGGAAGACGCGGCCCGGCTTTGCTGGAAGACTATCATTTGCTGGAGAAGCTGGCTCACTTCGACCGTGAACGCATTCCTGAGCGTGTTGTGCATGCCCGCGGTGCGGGGGCCCATGGCGTATTTCGTACAGATGCCGATGTGACGAAATACACCAAAGCGCATTTCCTGCAGGAAATCGGCCGGGAAACGCCGGTGTTCGTGCGCTTCTCTACCGTGATCCACGGAACCGGCTCCCCGGAGACAGCCAGGGATCCCCGCGGATTCGCAGTCAAGTTCTATACGGAGGAGGGCAACTATGACCTTGTTGGCAACCATTTGCCTGTCTTCTTCATCCGAGATGCCATTAAATTTCCTGACATGGTGCATTCTCTGAAGCCATCTCCGGAGACGAATATTCAAGAGCCTGCACGCTATTGGGATTTTATGACCCTTTCTCCCGAGTCGACACATATGATGACCTGGGTATTCTCTGATAACGGAACTCCGGCGAACTATCGGCAGATGGATGGCTTTGGCGTTCATGCCTTCAAGTGGATCAATGCGATTGGGGATGTAACGTATGTGAAATATACGTGGAAATCCAAACAGGGAGTTGTCAATCTGACTGCAGACGAAGTGCGGGAGGTGCAAGGACGCGATTTCAATCATGCGACACGCGACCTCTTCCATCATATCGCAGACGGCGACTTCCCGGAATGGGAGCTCTATGTTCAGCTGATGCCTGTTCAGGATCTGGATCTGTGGAGCTATGATCCGCTGGATCCAACCAAGGTATGGTCAGAAGAGCATTATCCGCTGATCAAGGTAGGCACGATGACCTTAAACCGCAATCCGAAAAATGTCTTTGCCGAGGTGGAACAGGCCGCATTCTCTCCAAGCGCCGTAGTTTCTGGCATTGAGCCTTCCGAAGACAAGCTGCTGCAAGGCCGGCTGTTCTCTTACCCGGACACCCAGCGTTACCGGCTTGGCGCGAATTATTTGCAGATTCCGGTTAACTGTCCGTATGCGCCGGTTCGTAACCATCAGCGTGATGGATTGATGAATATTCATCAAGATCCATCGCCAGTGAATTATGAGCCAAACAGCGATTCGGCAAGTCCCAAGGAAGCGCCAGCCTATCGTGACAGCGTCATGCCGCTTGCAGGTGAGGCCGGACGGGAGCGTATTGAGAAGACGGACGATTTCACCCAGGCGGGCGAGCTGTATCGCAGCTTCACCGCAGAGGAGAAGGCTCATCTGATAGCCAATCTGGTAAATGACCTCAGCCAGACGAACGAGCAGATCCAGCTGCGCGCGATCTGCAATTTCTTCCGTGCAGATGCGGAATATGGCATGCGTCTAGCTCAAGCCTTGGGCGTAGATATTTCCGGGTTCGTACCGGCCGGAACGAACCTTTAATATAGATAGAACGAACGGATCCGCTTGGCATGCATAGCGGATCCGTTCGTTCTTGTAACTTCGTTTAGCCCACCGGGAAGCTGCGGCTTTTAGCCGCCTTTCTGGTGGGCTTTTTAGATGGGGATTATTCAGGTAGCAGGATCTCAAACCGGGTCCAGCCCTTGCCCGTGTCAAGCCGTAGCTCTCCGCCATGCTCTTCGGCAATATGCCTGGCTATGGACAGCCCCAGGCCGGTACCGCCATCGCTTCGGCGGGATAGATCCCCCCGCACGAAGGGCTCGAAGATCGTAGCCTGCAGCTCTTCGGGAATTCCGCTTCCCTGGTCCGCGACCCACAGCCGGACCCAGCGCCTGTCCGGCTCTTTGCTGAGACCGACGGAGACTTCGGTTCCGGCGGAATTGTATTGGACGGCATTGGACAGAAGATTGGCCACCGCCCGGTACAGCAGGTTTCGGTCAAAGGGCAATTCGATCTTCTGCTCCGGGATGCTAACATCGAGCCTTAAGCCCTTCTGCTCGAAGGCTTCATACCATTCGGCCACCAGGGCTCGCATGAACTCAGCGATATCGCCGGGCTGGCTGCGCAGCGTCAGGCCCGGGCTATCCAGCTTCGCCCAGTCAAAGAAGGCACTCACCATCCGGGCGATGATCCGTGACTTGTCATAAATCATCCGGATATATCGTTCCCTCATAGGCTCATCCTCCACCAGCTGAAGCTGGAGAGCTTCGGCATAGCCTTGAATCGTAGTAATCGGCGTCTTCAGATCATGCGAGATATCCAGCAGCATCCGCTTCTGACTCTGCTCCAATTCCTTCCTCGCCGCCTCGGAGGCCTCTAGGCGCTCTGCCATTTCATTGAAGGACTGCTGAATCTGCTCGAATTCAACGTAGGATTTGAAATGCAGACGTTTGCGATATTTCCGCTGCGCAACCTCACGAATGCCGGTCGAGATTTCTGCGAGCGGCCGGGTGATCTTCTTGGCGGTCCAGCGGCTGTACAGCCAGACGTTCAGCGCAAAGATCAGGAGGAACAGGAGCAGGCCGCGCAGGCTAAGGGACGTAAGCCTTGAGACCTGCTGCTCATTCGCCGCGACCAGCTGCGGGCTTTTCTCGAAATAGCCGCCGGGAATCTGGACGAGCAGCAGATAGCTGCGACCGTCCTCTGTCCGCAGTGGAGCTAATGAACGGTACGTCCCTTTGCTCTCGGTTGCTGAAGCATTGTCATAAAACAGCTCGTACAGTTCTGGGTCTGTATATTGGTTAGGTCCGTCCTGCTTATGCCCCGAGGTGAATACGACCCGGTGCGACTCATCCAGCACCTCAACCCATCCGCCGAAGGCTTTGACCTCGGCAGCATCTATCTGACGGTAATCAGGCCGGACAAGTGAGCTGGCCTGAATATGCTCAACGGCATTCGTCTTGATCTCATTGCTCGTCAAATAGAGCAGCAAGTAAATCAGGGTGAAGACCAGGCCGAGTATGAAGGAAAATATAACATAGTGTCTGACCAGAGCTTTATAGATGCCGGTACTCTTCATACCAGATCTTCCTGGCGGGCAAATTTGTAACCGAGCCCTTTAATGGTGAGGATGAGCTGGGGAGTGCGGGGCTGGTCTTCAATCTTATCCCGCAGGCGGCTGATCTGTACCATTACGGTGTTGTCATCATCCAGATACGGATCACCCCAAGCTGCTTCAAACAGCTGATGCTTAGTGAAGACTCGGCCCGGTGCATCCATAAACAGCTTGAGCAGCTTGTACTCCAGTGCGCTAAGCGTGATGGGAATTCCATGCTTGTATAGCAGGCATGCTTCATGGTCCAGTCTTAAATAACCGACAATGGTCTCCTTCGGCGTCCCAGCCTCACTTCCCATAGCCTCATTAAATTCATAGGACCTGCGCAATTGGGCTTGAATACGCGCTACGACTTCAGTAGGGCTGAAGGGCTTGGAGATAAAGTCATCCGCCCCTAGTCCCAACCCGGTTATTTTATCGGTGTCCTGGTTCTTGGCGGATAAGACAATGATCGGGATCCGGCTGATTCCGCGTATGGTCCGAATCAGCTGGAAGCCGTCGATATGCGGCATCATAATGTCAACGACGGCCAGATCCACCTGCTGGCTCCGCACGATTTCCCAGGCTTCCAGCCCGTTCAGTGCTTCAAGAACCCGGTAGTTCTCCCGTTCGAGGAAGAAGCGCAGCAGCTCGACAATTTCTGGCTCGTCATCCGCGATCAGTATGGTGTGTTTGAACATGGATGTCACTCCTTTATAACGCTGGTTCTACTTCTGTGACTTCTCTTCCGTGCAGCGAATTCCTGCATTGTAAGGTTAATGTAAGGCGTGGGACAGCTTGCCTACAGGTTCCATTCGTAACATAAGGGAAGCAGTTTACTTAGGGGGTAGATTTATAGATGAGAATTTGGGAAATCATTCTGCTGATCATCATTGGCGCCGGACTTGCCTTTGTGTGGTTTCAGCCAAAGCTAAAGGTGAAATGGGTATGGGCCGTGATGGCCACGTTCCTGCTGGTTATACTGGTGCAGGGCCTAGGAGAAGGCTGGCGCTGGCAGATGGTGCCGGCATATCTCTCACCGCTGTTCTTGCTGAAGCGTGCAGCGTCAATTAGGCCGCGGGAAAGTGTAGAGAAGCGCTATCGGGTGCTGCGGATTACCGGCAAGGCACTGCTGCTGGCCGTATATTTGCTGGTCTCCATCGTGCTCCCGCTCCTCATGCCCGTGTTTACATTTAAGAAGCCTTCAGGAGAATACGCGGTTGGAACTACAGTATATCATTGGGTGGATCAGAGCCGTAAAGAAGAATATACTGAGGACCCGTCGGATCAGCGGGAATTGATGGTCCAGCTGTGGTATCCAGCTGAAGCCTCATCCGGCAAAGGTACAGCTGCGTACACCGACCAAGCTTCTGCCATTGCCGAAGGACTCAACAAGGCGCTGTCGCTTCCGTCCTTTGCCTTGAGTCATTTGGGGCAGATACAGACACATGCGCTGATCGATGCTAAGCTGGCTGTTACAGATCAGCCGTATCCGCTGCTCATCTTCTCCCACGGGCTAACAGGCTTCCGCAGCCAGAACACGTTTGAGCTGGAGGAGCTTGCAAGCCATGGCTATATTGTAGCAGCAATTGATCACACCTATGATGCTGCCGCTACCGTCTTCCCGGATGGGCGCGAGGCAATTATCCGTTTTGAGAACTTGTCGGGATTTGACAAGCTGGACGACCATATGAAGCTCTGGACGGGAGATGTGAGCTTTGTGCTGGATCAACTGACTGGGCTGAATTCAGGAGTGGAGGCTTCACAGTTCAAAGGCCGGATGGATATGACCCGCATCGGGATGTTCGGACACTCCTATGGAGGTGCTGCTGCTGCACAGATGCTGATGAACGACGCACGAATCAAGGCGGCGGTCGACATGGACGGCGTATTGTACGGCAAGCCGGCTCCGGCTGGAGGTATCGGCAAACCATTCCTGCTGATGAACGCGGAGAAGAGCCTGAACAAAACTATTTTTGAAGCGAATCTGGACAAAGCCATTCAGACTACAGGTAAAAGCCGCGCTTCCTATGAAGAGTTCTGGGAGGAAGGGCAGCACAGACGCGCCCTTGCGACCGCAGGAGGCGGATATTCCATGCTAATTCCGAATACGGATCATATGAGCTATACGGACTTTCATTTATTCTCTCCTATGCTAAAGCTGAAGGGAGAAGATCCGCGCTATGTGCACCAGGTCGTTAACGCTTTTACCTTGGCCTTTTTTGACAACTACTTAAAGGGAAAGACCGGGGGTCTCGAAGCAGCAGCTGCGGCCTATCCGGAGGTTGGATTTAAACAGCATTAAAAGTTACCTCGGGAGAGGCTCTTAGATGATAGATAACGTAGGATGGACTTAGATTCATATGGTATAATTAGCAACTGGTACAATCGGTAATATATGGGGATGTGCCAAGAAGATGCCTCCTTGCACCAGCCAGGGGAATAAGAGAGGAGCCTATGAATGAATTCTACCGAGCCTGTCATTACGATTCGAGACTTAAGAATGAGATACAGCGAGAAATTTGTACTAAATGGAATTGATTTGGATGTTTATCAAGGGCAAATTATCGGTTATATCGGACCCAACGGAGCGGGTAAAAGCACAACGGTCAAAATTATGCTTGGTCTCGTCGAGGGCTATACGGGCGATGTCAAGATTTTGGGGACCGATATTGCTGATGGCAGTATGGAATACAAGAGCCGGATCGGTTACGTGCCGGAAATTGCGGAGATTTATGATACGCTGACGGCAGAGGAGTATTTGACCTTTATTGGCGAGCTGTACGGGCTCCGTTCGGAGGATGCCGAACGGCGCGGACGTCACCTGATGGGGATCCTTGGCCTGCAGGACGTATACCGCTCCCGGATCTCTTCTTATTCCAAGGGAATGAGACAGAAGGTGATGATTATCAGCAGCCTGCTGCATAATCCGGATATTCTGTTTCTCGATGAACCGCTTAGCGGGCTGGATGCCAACAGTGTTATGGTGGTTAAGGAGATTCTGGCCCTGCTGGCAGCGCAGGGGAAGACGATCTTTTACTCCTCGCACATTATGGATGTGGTTGAGAAGATCAGCAGCCGGATTATTCTGATTGATGGCGGACGGATCGTGGCCGATGGAAGCTTTGCCGAACTGAAGGCGCAGAATCACGAGGGAACGCTGGAGGATATCTTTAATCAGCTCACTGGGTTCAATGAGCATCGTGATATGGCAGAAGCCTTCGTATCCGTGGTAAATGAGGTGCGGCTATGAAGGATTTCCAAACGCTGAAGCTTCTGGACCGGTTCCGGGGACTATTCGAGCGAATGGGCATCCAGTATCCCGTGATGCGCAGAATTCTGCAGGTCAAGCTGACCATGGACGGTCGACGGGTGCCGACCATTGCATCTAATTCAGGCTACGGTAAGAGTAAGCAAAAGCAAACAGGAAGCCTGCTTGGCGGTAAGACTGCGAATACGGCGCCGCCTTCGGAGAGAATGGAGGAGCAGGCTGCGGACGGGAACCGTTTTTTACGCTCCCTGTGGATGTACGCATTAATCGGGCTGGTGCTGATTCCTTTTGTGCTGATGCCGGAGAATTACATGTTCCAGATGAGCATCGTATTCGGCATTATTATATTCATGATCTCAACATCGCTCGTGTCCGATTTCTCTTCCGTGCTGCTGGACATCCGGGACAAGAATATTCTGTTCTCTAAGCCGGTAGACCGGCGAACAGTCAATATGGCGAAAGCCCTGCATATTTTGATCTATATGTTCTTCATCACGGGGGCGGTCACCATCCCTTCATTGGTCGCCGGCCTGATACGACATGGAATTGGGTTCTTCCTGATCTATCTGGCCGAGGTTATACTGATGGACCTGCTGATCGTCGTGCTCACGGCCCTGCTCTACTTTGTCATTCTGAAGTTTTTTGATGGAGAAAAGCTTAAGGACATTATCAACTATGTCCAAATCGGGCTTACGATTGGAATCACCGTCGGTTACCAGCTGGTTGTGCGATTGTTTGATGTGGTCAACTTCTCTTTTCAGTTTGAGCCGAGATGGTGGCAGTTTCTGCTTCCTCCCGTGTGGTTCGCAGCGCCGTTCGAGGTTCTGCTGCACAGGGAACTCGGTACATACTATGTGATGTTGGCCCTTCTGGCCCTCGCCATTCCACTGGCTGCCATTATGATCTATATCAAGCTCATGCCTGCTTTTGAGCGGAATTTATCCAAGCTGTCCGAGCAGGCCGGCAAGCAAGGGAAGGGACGCAGCCGCTTCTGGACATGGCTCTCCCGCCTCATTACCTCAACCCATGAAGAGTCCGTGTTCTTTGGGTTTGCTTCCACTATGATGAGCAGGGAGCGAGAGTTTAAGCTGAAAGTATACCCGACCCTCGGGTTTTCCATTATATTTCCGTTTATATTTCTGTTTGCGGCCAGAAGTGAGAATGGGTTAAGCGGAATTACATCAGGCCGAATGTATCTGTTCGTATATTTCTGTGCGCTGCTGGTTCCTTCGGTGGTCCTGATGCTTCGCTACTCTGGCAATTATAAGGGCGCATGGGTCTTCCGGACGATTCCTCTCAAAGATATGGGCTCGATCTATAAGGGAACGCTTAAAGCGTTCCTTGCCCGGCTGCTGGTACCTTTGTTCCTGATTGAGTCGGTGGTCTTTGCGATCCTGTTCGGCGTGCATATCATCCCAGACTTGATCGCTGTGCTGCTGGCTTTGTTCATGTACACCTATGTCTCGCACTTGATGCTGAGCAAGGAGCTTCCGTTCACGCAGCCGTTCCAAACCGTTCAATCCTCGGAGACGGTAAAGATGATTGGGCTAATGATTATTTTGGCGGCATTTGCAGGCGTTCATTATGCGGCAACTCTGATTAGCTACGGGGTTTATGGTTATATCGTACTGCTGGTAGTAGCGAATGCGGTGATTTGGCGCTACGGTTTCACCTCTTTTACCCCTTCTTCACAACAAGCTAGGAGTTAAGCCTCTTCGGTCAAGTCTAATTTTCGGTTATGCTAACCTAGTGGGCATAGTTGCCTCACTTCTTGACGTTCACCAGGGGTGGACTTAAGATAGTTGTTAAGATTTCGCCCAGTACTTGATTAAAGCGAAACAGGATAGCCCTATGGATTATAGACAGAGAGGAAGCGTGATCATGGGAAAGAGACGGCGCATTACCGCAGAGGATTTATACCAATTTACATGGGTAACCGGACTTGATGTCAGCCCGGCTAACGGTTCGGTGGCATATGTCGTAAAAAAAGTAAATGAAGACCGTACAGGTTATGTGTCGAGCCTTCGACTATTGGATTCGTCAGGGGAAGACCGCCCGTATACTTCCGGCGAACGGGATTCGGCCCCGTCCTGGTCCCCTGATGGCACCAAGCTTGCCTTTCTGCGGAAGCATAAAGATAAGATGCAGGTATGGAGCATAGCGCAAGATGGTGGAGAAGCTGTGCCAGTCACCTCTGCTGAGCATGGCGTCTCGGACTTTGCTTGGTCACCTGATGGTAAAAGTCTAGCCTATAAGGCGGCTACAGGCGGCCCGGATGAAGATGATAAGGAAGACAAAGCCAACAAGGTGATTGTCTCGAACCGGACCAAGCCGAAATCCGATGGCAGCGGGGAATGGGATGGAAGACGCTCTCATCTGTTTACGGTTCAGCTCTCTGGAGGAAAAGTCGTGCAGGTGACTGAGGGTGACTTCGATGTCTATTCCTTCACCTGGTCGCCAGATGGCCGTGAGCTGCTGTATGTGGCTAATCGCCCCGAAGATGAAGCGGCAGACCCGGATCTCATCATGACCAATGACCTGTTCCTCGTTCCTCGGGAAGGCGGAGAGAGCCGCAGGCTTACGGCCTCTGATCTGGACATTGCATCTCCGGTGTTCTCTCCGGATGGACAGCAGATCATTTTCTTGGCAAGCGATCACTCTTACAGCAACGCTACACTGACTAGGCTATACAGCATTCCCGCCTGTGGAGGCAGTGTGAAATGCCTTACAGCGAAGCTCGATCTGATCATTGAGGCTGTGGCGATCAGCGATATGCGTTCAGGCGGCTTCTATAAGCCGGTATTTAGCAAAGACGGTTCCTCTGTATATACCTTGGTTTCAGCGAAAGGCAGTGTTCAGATTTACCGCTTCTCCCTGGATGGCAGCGGAGAATATGAAGTGCTGACGCATGGATCGCGTGAAATTTATGGTTTCGCTATGGATCAAACAAACGGCAGCTTCGTTTATGCGTCTGCTGATGCTTCTCAGCCGGGCGATGTGTACCGGTTCAGCCTGGCAGATGGCAAGGAGTCCCGCCTGACTTACTGTAATCTGGAGCTGCTAGAGGAGCTGGAGATCAGCGAGCCGGAGGAGTTCTGGTTCAAGGCTTCGGACGGTGAGAAGATTCAAGGCTGGATTCTGCCTCCGGTAGGGCAGGAGCCAGGCAAGAAATACCCAGCCGTGCTTGAGATTCACGGCGGGCCGCATGCCATGTACGGCAACACCTTTATGCATGAGTTCCAGCTGCTCGCTGCACAGGGCTATGCTGTGGTCTATACGAATCCCCGCGGCAGCCATGGTTACGGCCAGCTGTTCGTGGACGCCTGCCGCGGCGACTACGGCGGACGCGACTATCAAGATTTGATGGAAGCCGTGGACGAAGCGGCCGCCCGGTTCGATTATATCGACAATGATCGCTGGGTTGTGACCGGCGGCAGCTACGGCGGATTTATGACCAACTGGATCGTCGGCCATACGAATCGCTTTAAGGCGGCTGTTACACAGCGTTCGATCTCTAACTGGCTCTCGTTCTACGGGGTCAGTGATATCGGTTACTTCTTTACCGAGATGGAGATTGACGGCAATCCGTGGGAGCATACACAGCGTCTATGGAAGCACTCTCCGATCGCTTATGTGCATAACGTACAGACCCCGCTGCTCATTCTGCATGGCGAGCAGGATCTGCGCTGTCCCATTGAGCAGGGCGAGCAAATGTACACAGCGCTTAAGCGGCTTGGACGCGAGACCCAGCTGGTCCGCTTCCCTGGATCGAATCACAACCTGTCCCGTACCGGGCGGCCTGTCTTAAGAGTCGAGCGCCTGAACCGGATTGCAGGATGGTTCAACCGCTATTTGGAGCGTTAAAACCTGATGGGTTCAAGGTGGCTGGATGGATAGGTCACCTGTAATGTGAGGTTTGTCCAGGCTAATGTTGTGAACAATAGGATATGATAGACAAAGCCAAGGCGATACGCCCAAATCGGGAAGTATCGCCTTTTTCTATTCTAATCACGATAGAGAAGGGACAGATCAAGCTTGAGTCTAGTAGAACCAAAGGCTCCCGCCGTAGACGGGCCGCGGATTCGAAGAGAGAAGATCACGGTAGCCTGGATGATCGTCATCTACTGCAAAGCCCATCATGGGAACGATCGGCAGGAGGAGGCACGTGCCATTACAACGATTGGCACCCGGCAGGCTGCGCTATGTCCGGATTGTATGAAACTGTTGGACTATGCTAATCAGAGGCTTACCCTCTGCCGGTTTGGCGAGAAGAAGACGACCTGCGTTAACTGCTCCATTCACTGCTACCAGCCGCTCATGAAGGAGCAGATTCGCAAGGTGATGCGGTACGCCGGGCCACGGATGCTAAGCAGGCATCCGGTACTTGCGATTCGCCACCTGTGGGATGGAGCCAAGAAGACTTCCCATTGACTTCACAGCAATTTCGGTTATAATTGCTGAAAACACGAATGGTTCATGAATGTACCTGAATACAAGCTTAATAATGCATATGCCCGGGGATATGGCCCGGGTGTTTCTACCGGGTCACCTTAAATGACTTGACTGCATTTATTGAAGCGGGATACCTGTAGCGCCGCCACATTCCATGTGTGCCGCGGCTTCAAAGGGTATCCCCTCTACCTATATGCAGACATAACAGCCCGGAAGCAGCGATGCCGCCGGGCTGTTTGTTATGGAATGCAATTTTTGCTGCCGAAGGCAATGGAACTAGCGTGAATCACATAGAAAGAGGGACAAAAAGCAATGGATGCATATGGGAGAAAACGTCTGGATGAAGTGAGTGCAAGACTAGCAAAGGTAGCGCTTGGCGAGGAACCGGCTGAGCTTGTCATTAAGAACGGAACCTTGGTTAATGTGTATTCCGGGGAGCTGCAGGAGGGAGTAGATGTGGCGATCTCTGCAGGGCGGGTGGCCTTTGTCGGAGATGCCGATTATACGATTGGGGAGGCTACTCGGGTAATTGATGCTGCAGGCCGGTATATCGCTCCTGGCTTGCTTGATGGTCACATGCATGTGGAGAGCACTATGATGACTGTCACCGAGTTTGCTAAGGCTGCACTAGTCAAAGGGACAACGGGTGTATTTATGGACCCTCACGAGATCGCTAACGTATTCGGGGCCGAAGGGGTACGCTGGATGCATGAAGAGGGGCGCCAGCTTCCGCTCAAGGTGTTCACCACCTATCCCTCTTGCGTTCCTGCAACCGACGGCCTGGAAGATGCAGGCGCCTCCATTGAAGTGAAGGATGTTGAAGAGGGATTGACCTGGGAAGGCGTTGAGGGACTGGGAGAGGTGATGAACTTCCCTGGTGTTATCTATGGCGATCCTAAGATGCACGGAGAAATTGCGGCGACACAGCGGGCAGGGAAAACTGTGACCGGCCATTTCCCTAGCGATGATGAGCATATGCTGCAAGCCTATATCGCATCAGGAGTAACCTCGGACCATGAGACGGTTACCCGGGAGCAGGGCCTGGTGAAAGTTCGGATGGGCATGCATTTGATGATCCGAGAAGGCTCGGCTTGGCATGATGTGAAGGAAGTGATTAAGGTCGTGACCGAGGATAAAGTGCCTACAGGCAATATCTCACTGGTCACGGACGATGTCTATCCGCAGACGCTGGTTGAGCTGGGGCATCTCAACCATGTGGTGCGCCGCGCGATAGAGGAGGGCGTAGATCCGGTCACCGCCATTCAGATGGCGACCCTCAATGTAGCCCGCTACTTCAAGCTGGAGCAGGATCTGGGAGCAGTTGCGCCCGGCAAGTGCGCCGATATTCTGCTCCTGGATGACCTGAAGCGAATGGAGCCTTCTGCCGTGATCATAGACGGCTTATTGGCTGCAGAGCAGGGGCAGCTCATCATATCCTTTCCCGCTTACGAATACCCGGCGAAGGCTCGCAGCTCGGTCCGGCTGGCCCGGCCGCAGACGCCGAATGACTTCAAGCTGGCAAGCCGCGCTGGGAAGGAAGCAAAGGAGACCAAGGTGCGCGTGGTGCAGGCTATCGAGAACAGCGCACGCACCACGGGCAGAACTGCCGTGCTGCCGGTGTTGGACGGCATCATCCAGCCGGATCCTGCCCAGGATATTGTACGGCTGGCCTGTATTGAGCGGCACCGGGCAAGCGGGCAGATCAGCCTTGGCTTCACCAGCGGCTTCCAGCTGAAGCGCGGCGCAGTCGCCTCAACCGTGGCCCATGACAGCCATAATCTGCTGGTAATGGGCGTGAATGACGAGGACATGGCGCTGGCGGCGAATGAGCTGGCCGCTTGCGGCGGCGGGATGATCGCGGTGGAGAATGGCCAGGTGCTGGCCCGGGTAGAGATGCCGATTGCCGGCTTAATGTCCGACAAGCCGCTTCAGGAAGTTGTTCAGCAGGTGCAGGCGCTCGAAGCGGCATGGAAGCAGCTGGGCTGCCCGCTGAACGCGCCGTTCATGACCTTCTCCCTGATCGCCCTGCCGGTTATTCCGGATCTGCGGATCTCGAACAGGGGATTGGTCGATGTGACGAAATTTGAACTGGTAGAAACCGAAATGTAGACGAGAAATAAAATAACGCCGTACTCTGTAACAAGAGTACGGCGTTTATATTTTGTCCTATATTCATGGGCTGAAGTCAACTTTCAAAGCACTTAGACTTCGATTTCGTATATCAACATTAATGCTTAACAGCTTCAGCCTCTTCCTTACTGATCATAGCGGTAAACCATGACACGCCTAGAAATCCTGATACGCCGGCAAGGGCTAAAATGATAATGTAAGTCAACCCGTAGTCACACTCCTTTCCTGCAATCTAATTCTTATTAAAGGATATCTTAACGTCTTAGTGCCTCGCATGACCCATAAGGGCTATAGACAAAGTTCAAAATTGAACAATCTGTAACAAATACAGCTTAGCTACTGTGATTGTCAATGAGATATGCGGCCAAAAATGACAAACTTCTCATTCAAATATGCTTTCTTTGTGTTCAAATTTTACGATTATGTGATTTCAGTCACAAAATTTAAACTTTTACTCCTATTTATGTGATATTTATCACAATGAAATCTTTTTATGTCTGCCAATATAGTGAAGAGTGATCTGAATCACAAAACTACCCTATTTTACGATCAAATTTGAATAGAAAGAAGGAGAGATTTTCACATGGATACGTTATTGTTAGCACGCATCCAGTACGCCGCGACAACGATATTCCACTTTTTCTTCGTTCCTCTTTCAATCGGGCTAGTATTCCTGATTGCAATTATGGAAACGATGTATGTTGTCAAAGGCAAGGAACAGTATAAGAAGATGGCAAAGTTCTGGGGCAAGCTCTTCCTGATTAACTTTGCAGTCGGTGTTGTAACCGGGATCTTGCAGGAATTCCAGTTCGGGATGAACTGGTCCGATTATTCCCGCTTCGTAGGGGATGTGTTCGGAGCGCCGCTGGCGATTGAAGCGCTGCTAGCCTTTTTCTTGGAATCTACTTTTATCGGTCTATGGATCTTCGGATGGGACCGTCTGTCCAAGAAGGTGCACCTGTTGTGCATCTGGCTGGTGGTTGTTGGCACAACGCTTTCCGCGCTGTGGATTCTGGCCGCGAACTCGTTCATGCAGCACCCAGTAGGCTTCACCGTGAACAATGGCCGGGCTGAGATGAACGATTTCTTCGCCCTGCTGAGCAACGGACAACTCTGGGTTGAATTCCCGCATACCGTGTTGGGGGCTCTAGCAACCGGCGGATTCCTGGTCTGTGGAGTGAGTGCGTATAAGCTGCTTAAGAAGCAGGACATTCAATTTTTCAAAAAATCCTTCCAAATCGCAGTCGTCATTGCGCTGATTGCATCTTTCCTGACAGCGATCTTCGGACACAGCCAGGCACAGTATTTGATTGGGACTCAGCCAATGAAGATGGCGGCATCCGAAGGGCAATGGGGCAAGAGTGGCGACCCTGCTGGCTGGACGGTCATAGCCTCGATCGATCCGGATACGAAGCAGAACAAGTATGAGCTTAAGATTCCTTATCTGCTGAGTTTCTTGGCCTACAGCAAGTTCTCCGGGGAGGTCAAAGGGATCAATGAGCTGAATGATGAATACATCAAGACCTATGGGCCGGGCGACTATATTCCGCCAGTCCGCACTACATTCTGGAGCTTCCGTATCATGGTGGCCGCTGGCTGCCTGATGATCGTACTGGCTGCTTACGGCACCTACCTCGCTGCACGCAAGAAGCTGGAACGAAATAATAAATGGTTTAACCGCTTTATGCTTTGGGCGATTGCCCTGCCGGTGATCGCGAACACTTCCGGCTGGATCATGACAGAGATGGGCCGTCAGCCTTGGACGGTATTTGGTCTGATGACCACGGCTGACAGTGTCAGCCCAAGCGTTACGGCCGGTCAGGTGCTGTTCTCCCTGATTGCTTTCTGTACGGCTTATACCGTGCTTGGAGCTATTCTGGTGTACTTGTTCGTACGCACAATTAAGAAAGGTCCGAATGCGCTGGATAAGACAGACAACAAGTCCAGCGACCCATTTGGCAAGGAGGGATATCATGCTGTCTCTTAATGAGCTGTGGTTCATCTTGGTGGCAGTCCTGTTTATCGGGTTCTTTTTCCTGGAAGGCTTCGACTTCGGGGTCGGCATGTCTACGGGCATCCTGGCGAAGAATGACAGCCAGCGCCGGGTGCTCATTAATTCTATAGGGCCCTTCTGGGACGGGAACGAAGTGTGGCTGTTGACAGCCGGCGGGGCGATCTTCGCTGCCTTCCCGAACTGGTATGCGACGATGTTCAGCGGATACTACACACCGCTCGTTGTCCTGCTGCTCGCTCTGATCGCCCGCGGTGTGGCTTTTGAATTCCGGGGCAAGGTCGAACATGGAGGATGGAAGAAGACATGGGATATATGTATCTTCCTGGGCAGTCTTCTGCCTCCGTTCCTGCTCGGCGTGGTGTTCGCAGGCTTTATGAAGGGTCTGCCGATCGACGGGCAGATGGAGATGAAGGCCGGTCTGTTCGACATGGTGAACCTGTATACACTTCTTGGCGGAATTACGGTAACGCTGGTCTGCCTGATTCACGGCCTTGTATTCACAACCCTCCGTACGGAAGGGGAACTGCGTGAACGGGCTCGCAAGCTGGCGAAGACGCTGCTGTATCCGCTGGCAGTGCTGCTGGTGGTGTTTGCTGTCATGACTTATTATCAGACCAATGTGTTCGAAGCTCATGGAGCTGTACTGAGCGTGCTCGCCGTTCTGGGCCTGGTGGCCTTCCTGCTATCCGGCTACTTCATGACGAAAGGGAAGGATGGCTGGGCGTTCGGGATGACCGGGGCGGTTATTGCTTTAGCAATCGGCGCCGTGTTTGTAGGCTTATTCCCGAACGTGATGATCAGTTCAATTGATCAGGCATTCAACCTGACGATCGACAATGCAGCATCGGGGCACTATTCTCTAAAAGTCATGAGCATCGTAGCGATTTCGCTGCTGCCGTTTGTGCTCGGTTATCAAATCTGGAGCTATTTCGTGTTCCATAAGCGGGTTCACGAAAAACAGCATCTGGAATATTAATGGGTCGCGATTTACTCAGGCTTAAAGGGATAAGACCGGTCATGGCGGCAATGGCCGGACTGACCCTGATTCAAAGCATTGCAATCATACTGCAGGCAAAATGGCTGGCGGAGGTTATTACCGCCCTGTTTGCCGGTGAGCCGCTGCGGGAGCAATACGGGACGACCGTATTGTTCCTGCTTGCTTTTACAGTCCGTCAGCTGACGGTCCTGCTGCAGCAGAGAACGGCTTACCGGTTCGGGGAGAGGACGGGTAGCGCTCTGCGTCAGCAGCTGATGGACAAGCTGTTTCGGCTGGGGCCCCGCTTTGCCAAGACGGAAGGAACGGGCAAGCTGGTAACCCTGGTGCTGGATGGGATCTCCAAGTTCAAAGCCTATCTGGAACTCTTCCTTCCACGGATGCTGGCAACAGGGTTGACGCCAGGTCTGATTCTCTTGTTTGTGTATATGAAGGATCTAACGTCAGGGATTATTCTGACACTCACATTACCTATACTGATTATTTTCTTGATCCTGGTTGGGCTTACAGCCCGGCGCCAAACAGAGCGCCAGATGAAGAGCTATCGCGTGCTGTCGAATCATTTTGTGGATTCACTGCGCGGACTGGAGACGCTCAAGTACCTGGGCCGGAGTAAGGACCATGCCCGCTCGATCGGTACGGTGAGCGATGACTACCGCTCGGCAACGATGAAGACGCTGCGGGTGGCCTTCTTGTCCTCCTTTGCGCTTGACTTCTTCACGATGATGTCAGTGGCTGTCGTAGCCGTGGGCTTGGGCCTGCGGCTAATCAACGGCCATATTGACCTGCTTCCCGCGTTGACGGTGCTGATCCTGGCACCTGAGTATTTCCTTCCGGTGAGGATGGTGGGGGCTGATTTCCACGCTACGATGGATGGGAAGGAAGCCGGGGAAGTGATACAGCATATTCTGGCCACCACCTCGGAAGAAGAAGCAGAAGCAAGCTCCGTAGAAGCCGATGCCTCTAGCCTGAACTGGACGGAAGAGAGCCAGCTGATTCTGAGCTCGCTGTCCGTTCGCCATGCCGAAGGAGTCCGCAGCTCACTGGAGGAGGTCTCTTTCCACATTCAGGGGCTCGCCCGCATCGGGATCATCGGAGAGAGCGGTGCAGGCAAGTCTACGCTGATTGATGTGCTGGGCGGTTTCTTAAGCCCGACGTCCGGAACGGTATCTCTGAACGGCAGCGTCATGAATACGCTGGCCCTTGAGGTATGGAGACAGCAGATCACCTATATCCCCCAGAGTCCGTACTTATTCAGCGGTACGCTGGCGGAGAATATCCGCTTCTATACGCCGGATGCGTCTCTTGCAGATGTACAGAAGGCAGTTCAGGCCGCCGGGCTTAGTGAGCTGGTGCAAAGCCTTCCGGACGGCCTGGACGAGCAGATTGGCGGAGGGGGACGACCGCTCAGCGGCGGACAGGAGCAGCGGGTCGCATTGGCACGGGCTTTTCTTAGCGACCGCCCGGTGATTCTGCTGGACGAACCGACGGCGCATCTGGATATTGAGACCGAATATGAGCTCAAGCAGACTATGCTGCCTTTGTTCCAGAACAAGCTTATTCTGCTAGCCACCCACCGGATGCACTGGATGAAGGAGATGGATACCATTATTGTTCTCTCAGAGGGCAAAGTGGCTGAGATCGGCACTCATGAAGAGCTGCTGGCCCGTGAGGGAGCGTATTATGGACTGCTGCGAGCAGAAAGGGAGGGAGTAGAATGAACGGGCAATCGTGGTTCCGCCCTTATGTCAAAAGCTATTTCTGGCGGTTCGCCATCATCGTGCTGCTGAGCATTCTCACCCTTCTCTCTGCAGCGATGCTGATGTTCACCTCCGGCTATTTAATCTCCAAGGCATCACTTCGCCCGGAAAATATTCTGATGGTCTATATTCCGGTCGTCGGCGTTCGGACCTTTGGGATCAGCCGGTCGGTTCTGCATTATGTAGAACGTCTCGTAGGGCACGATGCGGTGCTCCGGATCCTCTCTAAAATGCGGGTCCGCCTATACCGAATCCTTGAGCCCCAGGCGTTGTTCCTTAAATCCCGGTATCGTACGGGGGACATTCTAGGTGTACTGGCCGAGGATATTGAGAACCTGCAAAATGTCTACATTCGCACCGTCTTTCCCGGTATAACCGCTCTAGTCTTGTACATTCTGGCCATCGTGGCTGTCGGAAGATTCGATGGGCAATTTGCGCTGTTTGCCGCGGGTTATATTTTCGTGCTCGTTGCGGTGCTGCCCTGGATTTCCTGGCGGCTTACCCGGGCAAGGCACCGCCGTTTGAAGCAGGATCGCGGCGCATTGTATCAGAGGCTGACCGATGCCGTTATGGGCATTAGCGATTATGTCATCAGCGGCCGGGCGCCACAGTTTGTGAAATCATATGAAGCTGATGAGGCCCGTGTGACCGACATCGAGCGGTCCCTTCGTACCTGGGTGCGGTGGCGGTCATTTGCCGCGCAGCTCATTGTCGGCGCTGTAGTCGTAACGACCATATATTGGTCCGGACAGAGCTATGCTGACGGCTCGATTGACGGCACGCTGATCGCAGCTTTTGTGCTCGTCGTCTTCCCACTGATGGATGCATTCCTGCCCATCGCGGAGGCTGTTGAGCGTGTTCCTCAGTACCAGGATTCACTGGAGCGGCTGAATCGCATTACCGATCCGTCGGCAGGGATTCCTCAGGGCAGCCATATTCAAGAGGAGGCTCTGTTGCAGGCAGAGCGCGAGGTTCATATTCACCTTGAGGAAGTGTCTTTTGCCTACGGGGCAGCTGGGCAAAAGTCGGTTGACGGTGTGAGCCTGGATATTCCGCAAGGGAAAAAGGTGGCGATCATCGGACGCAGCGGGGCAGGCAAGTCCACCCTGCTGAAGCTTATCCAAGGCGCCCTGGTGCCCAGCACGGGCGCAGTTCATCTCAACGGCCAGTCCGCGATGCGCTACGGCGAGGATATGGCCCGGATCATTGCCGTGCTGAATCAGTCGCCGCATCTGTTCGATACGACCGTTGCCAATAATATGCGCCTCGGTAAGCTGGATGCAAGCGAGGAGGAGCTGAGACAGGCCGCCGCGGTCGCCCGAATCGGCACGCTGATTGATTCTCTCCCTGAAGGTTATGATACGCCGATGCGCGAGACGGGGCAGCGCTTCTCGGGTGGAGAGCGACAGCGTGTAGCTCTGGCCCGGATACTGCTTCAGAATACGCCTGTGGTGATTCTGGATGAACCCACTGTAGGGCTGGACCCTCATACCGAGCGTGAGCTGCTGTCGACGATTTTCTCCGCTGTTGAAGGGAAGACCTTGATATGGGTGACTCACCATTTGGCAGCAGCCGAGCGAATGGATGAGATCATCTTCATGGATCGCGGCCGTGTTGAGATGCGGGGCACGCATGCGGAGCTGCTTGAGAGCTCCGAGCGCTACCGGAGACTGTATGCGCTGGATCGGCCCTCATAGAGAGGGCTGATGATGACTCATGCGCTAAACTATGTAATTTATAAGCGTGTACGGGAGCAGGTAAGCTCTTGCCGTACACGCTTTTTTGGGGTTGGCCTTGGCCGTGATCGAGAGATATAATAATCATCCGGAGGCGAATGCAGCAGATCAGCGGCTTTGGCCCTGGACAAGAATGCAGTGCACAGGCATGGTGGAAGGAGGCGATTCGTGATGAAGCTGCTCTATCAAGCGGCCACGGATCACCATGATATAGCGGTATATGATGCAGAGGAATTTGACGGTCGGAAGGGGAACTTCAGGCTGCTGGAGTTTTCGGGTGAGGCGGTGCAGGGGGCCCTGGATCTGAAGGACCCGCAGCGGGTCCTATTTGAGTATCCAAGAGCTATGATGCATTTGATGGAGCACAATCTTCCCGGATTCGAGGCTGTGTTTATGATCGGGCATGGCGTGGGAACACTGCCGGGGCAGTACCCTGAACAGCAATTTAAGGTGGCCGAGCTGGACCCTCAGGTTGTAGAGCTGAGCAGGGAGTATTTTGGGTACCGCCACCAGAATGTGCTTGTTGGTGATGGGCGGGAGCTGCTGGCCCGCGAGCCTGCAGGAAGCTATGATTATCTGATTCTGGATGCCTTTACTTCAAGCGGGACACCGCAGCATCTCGTGACGAAGCCCTTCTTCGAGATGGCGAAGGAGCGTCTTGATTCGAGAGGCGCCATCCTGATCAATATTATGGGGCGGGGGAAGCAGGATCAGTTGGTGCTCGCCGTCCATACGACGCTTAGCGAGACGTATCCTTACATCAAGGCCTTTGCGCTGCCGCAGGGATCGGCTGGTGAGCGGCAGAACATCCTTCTTATGGGCAGCAGCAGCCCGCTGCGGTACCAGGCCCGTCGGATGGCCGGCTTTCATGAAGTTGATCTCGGCCCGGGCCATACCCTTTGGGATAGGAGGTCCTAATATATGCAGGATGTACAGATTGAATTAAGGCCGCTTCGGGAAGAAGATGCGGAGCAGCTGCTGGACTTGCGAGTGCGGAACCGGGCTTTTTTGCAGCCGTATGAACCGATTCGGCCCGAAGGCTATTTGACCCTGGAAGAACAGCGGAAGCAGATTGGACATAGCCATGAGGCTGCGAGAAGCGGACTAGGGCAGGTGTTTGGTATTTTTATACGCAGGGCGGATCTGCTTATAGGCAGAATTGAACTCTCGGGCATTGCGCGCGGTCCCTTTCAGAATGCGAATTTGGGTTATTTTATGGATAAGGATCATAATGGTAAGGGATACATGTCGCTGGCGGTGCGTGGGTGCGTCGGGTTTGCTTTCGAACAGTTGGGGCTGCACCGGATTCAAGCGGCGGTGATGCCGCATAACCTGCCGTCGCGAAGAGTGCTGGGGAAGGCGGGCTTTCGTGAAGAGGGGCTGGCACAGCGCTATTTGAAGATTAACGGAAGCTGGGCGGATCATGTGCTGTATGCGATAACCGCCGAAGAGCTAAACGCGCAGCCTTCAGATTCGGGGCTCGTTCAGGTAGTATACGAGCTTTAGGAGGAAGAAGCGGGAGCTGATCAGGGGAATATGAACAGAAGTAAGTATATCAGCTAAACAGCTGACAGCTGCTGGATAGCATCCTCTCTTTGAGATAAATCAGTCCTTGCATTTGTCTCGCTCGGTCCTTGGTCACTGAGGATCAGACAATTTATCTTGATCTCCCGGGTAAAGACGGTTAACCCCTATAGTGTATGGAGATCTAAAGAACCGGCAGTAAAGTTCAGATAATGGAGGGCCTATCTTAAAAAAAGAAGCCCCCTTATAGCGACCATGGCCACTATAAGGGGGCTCTTGTTATGACAGCGATGCTATCTTTGATGCCATGGGTCAGTTAACCTCCCCGTTCTTAGGGCTCTATTCCCCAAACCAGGTTTCCGCCTACAAATCCCGTGACCGTGGTGCGGTCCGTGTAGGAACTAGCGGAAGCGTCAAAGGAATAATCCTCGGTTTGTGTATAGTCGCTCCAGTCCTCCTTGGAGATTCGGACTTGAATCTCCAGGCTCTGTCCGGGGGCGAGGCTGCCTGCGCTATCCTTAAAGCCAATTTCGGCATAAGTATCCGCATGGGGCGTCGGGGCCTTCACGGAGCCGAAAATTCCGGTCAGATTGGCGCTGCCGACGGTCGACCAGTCGAAGAATATATTCTGAGCCTTGCTGCTGTCTGCCGTATAGTAATAGCGCAGCTTCACTTCGGCCAGATTAAGGCTTTCCGTTCCGGTATTCGTCAGCTTAATCCGCGGATTAAGCGTGTTGACCGTGGCAGCCGTGCTTCCATTATACGTCTGCACCTTGAACGCGCCTGCAGGGGCATTCGTCGTATCCTTCACGGTTAAGCTCAGCATCGCCGGGCTTCCTTGGCTAAAGGTAAAGGCAAGCTGCGTTGCTCCCGCGGGAAGCTGAGCAAGATAAGACTTGCTCAGTGTCACGGTGCTGCCGCTCAAGGTATAGTCCGTCCCGCTGACAAGCGGTTTGGACCCGTTCAGAATGCCCGTCAGGCTGCTGCCGTGTAAGTTCAGGGCCACCGGAATATCGGCCTGATTCTCCACCTTCTTATCGAAGGTGGCGGCTGCCGGGCTAATCGACGGCTGCTGGGACGCCGTAGAGTCGCTGACGGACAACGTGAGCAGCGCGTCTGCTCCAGCGCTGAAGCGGAACGTCAAGGTGGCGGAGCCGTTCGGGAGCTGAGCAAGATAGGACTTGCTCAGCGTCACGGAGCTGCCGCTCAGGGTATAATTCGTCCCGGCTGTCAGCGGCTTAGAGCCGTTCAGGATGTCCTTCAGCGTATTGCCGTTCAGCGTCAAAGTGACGGAAATGTCGGCCTGCTTGCCTGCCTGCTTGTCGAAGGAGGCAGCAGCCGGAGATATAGTAGAGTTCTGTACAGGCTCTACCGGGCCGCCTTCCCGGTCAGCGTAGATGATGCCGCGACCATTAGTGCCCAGATAGACGCGTCCATAAATCCGCGGATCTCCGGTAATGGCCGAGTTGGTCGAGGCGTATTGGTGCTGGTCATCATTGATCCGCTCCCAGGAGGCGCCGGCATCATCGGAGCGGAAAATGCCGCGAACGCCATCAATCTTGGCGCTGGTGTAGAGCGCCATGTAGCTTTGGCCAGGCGCTGCCTTGCCGAAGCCGATCACATTGGCTTCTTCCACGTTGCTAAGCTTCGTGAAAGTTGCCCCTGAATCGGTGGAGTGCCACAGGCCATAAGCGGAGCTTGTGCTGCCTCCGGCCAGCCAGATATCACCCTCCCGGCCAGGCATGGCCTTGAAGTTCAAGTCTCCTTGTGTCGGCAAGCCGGTTGCCGCTGAGGCTGTGAATGTAGCTCCGCCGTCGGTGCTTACATAGAATTTACCGTTCAGTGAAGCGTAAAATTTCTTGGGGTTGACCCGGTCCGAAGCAATCTTCGCTCCAGCAGGGACGCCGGTGCTGGCAGTCCACGAGCTGTTGCTCGATTTGGAGACGAAGACACCTTTATCGGACGTGCTCCACAGAACAGCATTGCCGTCGGCTGAGAGAGCAACATAGCCGCCGCCTGTAGTTCCGGCAGGCTCTGAGCTAGCCTCATACCAGTTGGACCCGCCATCCCGGGAGAAGCCGATGGATTTGGAGTTGGGATACTTCTGCTTGTCCGCCGTACCGACACGCACAATGAAGCTTGGATCAAGCTCGGCATAGTCCATCCCGGTCGTGCTTCTAGGATTGATCATCATCTTGGCGGGAGCTTTGGTGAGATCGTCGTGGCGGAAGCCGGTAACGTCCCCCAGACCGCTGATCAGATGAGCGCCGGCAGGCGGGCTGATCAGGTCTATTACGGCGGTTTCCTCCACGCCCTTCGCCGCTACGGCGATGTTAATTTTGCCGCCCTTATCCCAGTTGGTCAGATTGTTCGTGCCATAAATGGTTGCTCCGGTCCCATAGAGCATTTTGTCCGAGTTAAAAGGATCAATCTCCAGGTCCCCGATCATCCAGCCAAGCTTCGGAGTGACTTCAGGAGGCTCTGGCTGGGTGTTGAAATCAAGCCATGGGGCGCCCGAGATGTCCAGCGTATAGCGCAGTTTGCGGCTGGGGTAGCCATCCCATTCCCAGATGGGGCTCCAGGTTGCTCCGCCGTCTGTACTGCGGTAAATCGTCTCATCCGGCCACCAGGCGTTCATAGTCGCTACCATCAGCGTATCCGGATGCTGGGCATCCACAGCCAGGCCGCCATAGCCGAAGATATTATCCGCACTGCTGGAGGGAACCGGGCTGATATCGGTCCATTTACCGGTAGCGGTATTGAACTTCCAGACCTCGCCCTTCCGGCCATCATACGGACCGGCTTTCTCGCTGTAGGAAATATACAGATTCCCATTGGCGGATAAGACCCCATGATGCGGAACGAAGCCGGTCGGCTGCCCAGGTACAGCGGACCAGGTCGCACCACCGTCCGTGCTCCGGTAAACGCTTTCCTTTTTGTCCGCAACGCCGACGTAAATGGTCTGGGTAGCCTGCCCCGGCGAGCCGGTGCTGGGATCGAAGGTGATCCAGGCTAGTCCGACAATATCGCTGGTATAAGGGTAAGAGGGGTCCTCGACATAGGTTCCCGGGTTGGGGAAACTCGTTACCTTATTCCAGGTTACGCCGTAGTCCGTGCTTCGCCATAGCCCGTTGCCGCTGCGGGCTCCGAAGTATAGAATGCTGTTCTTGTTAGGATCGATCATCAGCCGCTCGCCGAGAGAACGTCCGGGCATATTGCCCCCCACCTTAAAGGGGAGCTTGGTAACCTCCCATGTATTGCCTCGATCTGTGGAGCGCATGATCTGACCGTTGTCCGGGTCCCAATCATTGGTATACGTTCCGGTAGCCATGTAGACCCGATTAGGGTCTATGGCATCTGTAGCCAGCGCATCCACACCATTCTTGTTCCAGTCCACAAAGCCCACGGAATCCGTAAGCGGAATCCAGCTGTTATTCGAAGGGTTCCAGCGGTAGGCACCGCCGATATCCGTTCTCGCATAGACTAAGTCCTTCTCGGACGTGTTAAAAATAATTCCGGGAACAAAGCCCCCACCGCCTCCTGTTACCACATTCCTCCACGTATAAGCCTCGCTTGGTGCAGCCTTTGCGCCGGTCGGCATGCCTACAAAGGATGTCCCGATCATTGCAGCGGCAAGCACAAGTCCCATCATTTTGCCAAAACGTTTTTTACTCACTTCATCAAACCTCCCTACAAATTATTTTGCATGGGTAAACAGGTCATACAGTCTTGCGGCAAGTACCGTTAGGAGAGATCATGGAGCTCATAGCTTGGCTATCCTTCTTGCAGAAGTGGGCGGTATGAGATTGCAGGCATTCACCTCCTTTAATAGAAATAGTAGACTATAATTAGACTATAGCTATGGAAGCGTATACAATTTATAGAGAGCAATATGTACCGAGTGTGGTAGAATGGGATTAGGTATCAGTAAAATAGATAATGGTTTGTCATGAAAAAAGAGAGTTAATCTTAGAAGTTTTAGAGGTAAGCTTAGGCAGAGGTGGTTATTGCGGACAGCAGGTTAAAGAATGAAGGGCTGGTATAAATAACATAATATTCCTTATACACCAATCATATTATCTTGTTAAATATAAATAGTCAATATACCATATGATAGAAATTCAGGCTTTAATTATCCGAGCTTGCTCCAGGTTTCATAGACTTATTGATGATAATTAGGTTCCTCTTGCGCCTCGCACGGCTTCATAATCATTATTAGATAATATTAGAACAGCCTCAATAACTTAAGGGTTATTGAGGCTGTTCTCGTAGATAGAACCTATTTATTTCACCAGTGCCTTGGTTACATCATCCATCATCTGCTCACCGGCTAGCGCGCCGCTGTAAAGCCAGCTGCTCTTTGTGTCCATTTCATAGACATGGCCTTCTTTTACAGCCTTGAGGCCTTTCCAGATCGGATTGTTCAGCGTGGAAGCATCCTGTCCTTTATCACTATTGATCAGGAAGATATGGTCGGCATCAAGCTCTGACAGCTTCTCCAAAGAGATGGAATTCCAGCTTGCAGCACCGTCTGGAAGCTCCGATACCAGCTTAGGCACGGTCATGCCCAGATCGCCGTAAACCACTGCACCGCTGGATACTTTAGGACCTACGATATAGAATTGCTTTTGCGTCAGCCACATAATTGCAGCAGACTGCTTGCCTACCGAGGAAGCCAGCCTTTCTTTGGTTTCTGTAGCTTTCTGATCATAGGTGTTCAGGGCCTGCTCAGCTGCATCGCTCTTGCCCAGCAGTTCACCGATCTTCTTAAGCGTCTCGCGCCAGTCTTTGTTCACGGCATCGCCGAGGACATACGTAGGAGCAATAGCGTTATATTGCTCGTAGAGTCCTTTTTGAACGGAAGATTCGGAACCGACCAGGATTAGATCAGGCTTAAAGCTGGCTACCTGTTCTGGCGGAAGATCATACCCAATGGTAGGGACCCCTTGCAGCTTGTTCTGCAGGTAATCTTGAATGCTCTTGCCATCAGCAACGGACCACTGGGCTACAGGCGTTACACCGAGTGTCACGAGCGGATCTTCAAGGTAAGAAGCCAGGATGCGCTGTGGATTGGCCGGGATCTTAACTTCATGACCCATCGCGTCCTTAACAACCCGGTCAGAAGCTTGGTCCCCTGTCGTGCTATTTTTGGAGGCAGTCTCCTGTTTCGGCTCTGCGGCCGAATTTGTGTTGTTGCTTTGATTGCCGCAAGCGGCCAGAACCAGCGCAGCCAGCAGCAGGCTGACCAGCACATAACCGGCTTTGCTGAATTTTCCTCTAGTAGAATGAAACATGGATACTCCCCCGTACAATGTAATATTATTTGATCTGAATTTGATGATAATGATTATCAGTATCGTTGTCAATTAAAAGTTGTATGATTCTCCGATTAAAACAGAAACGACAGGAGCTGTCCATTTAGGGCGCCCCTGCCGCTGGATAATGCTGTTACCGGATTAATCCGGCCTGCTTTGCCTGTGTTTCTGTCAAAATAAATTCCTCTCCCGGCCAAACTTCGTCTTCCTCATCCCGGCCGAACCACTGCATAATTTGCGGCCAGATGCCTTTATCTACCGCTTCCTGCTGTGTGATCAGAATTTTCATGCATGCACCGCCTCTTTAAGGTCTGTATATCTATTATGTACCCTGGAGGGGCCCATTCTATTCCGGCAGCCAAGTATTCTTGCCGAAGGCGACCCGGGTCACCCGGCATTCAAAGCCGCTGCCTTGCGGACTGGCCGCATAAATGCCGGCAAGCAAGGAATCTTGCGCGTGGTGAAGATGGGCGATACGCATTTGATGCCATACGGTACCTTCATAGCTTTGCTCAATTAGAAAATCATGGCCTCGGCGGCTGATCCTGTAGCTCATCTTGCGGGAAGCGGATGAGATGTCTGTCGTAGCCCAGTCGGAATACCCCAGGTTGGTGACAACGGACCCCAGACGGCTGTAATCCTCATTCTCATATTCCACAGAGGCCTTGATCCAGTTCTCTTCGTTCACGCGAATTATGATTCCGCACTGATCATAGAGTTGATTGGGCTCGTATTCCAGGTCCGCCTCCATAGCGAAATCACCTTGAATCGATGTCAGCAGACAGTGACCGTTGTCCCGCTTAAAACCGTAGTGGGTCCGCTGCCAGAGATCCGTATCAGGCAGGGTGCGAATGAGCAGGTGCTCACCGGCCTTGCAGCTTGCAGGTTCATGAAGCCAATGAAAACCTTCGGGGGGATAATTGCGTAGGTCAATCTTTTGCATGATAAATCCTCCTTATATAAATATGAATAAGTCTTGGCCGAGGGTGACACATAAGCCCCTCTCCAGGTTGGATGGAGGGGGCTTATGTTTGTTCTTGATGATTTATGCATTTACAGGGGATGATCCAAACCTTGAGACATGTAGCTTCGCTGGCGAATAATTTGCTCCATAATCTGCTGTTCTACGCGGGTATTCCAGTCTTTGACCATTCCGGGAATGAGGAACAGATCGACGATAACCCAGATCGTTAAGGTGGCGGCGCTGCCAATCAGCAGAACGATAAATATAAAGAACAGGGCTTCAGCCCCCAAGCCAATAGATATCAACATAAAGATGTAGGAGAAGATTACCGTAAAGAACAATACCAATTGGGCAATCGCTGTACCAATTCTCCGCAAATAGAAGCGATGAACGCCGAGATGTCCGCCTACCAGCATAAGATAGGCCAAGGCCTGCGACTTCTCTGCATGTCTAAGTTCGGAGTTTAAGATCAGCAGCTCATTGGTTGATAAATCACGCTTAAGAATAGCCATAATTAGTTGAATACGGATTGTAACCGCGGTCGTACAGAATTTGGTCAAGAATCCGGTTCTCGATTTGGTAGTTGTATTCTTTAACCCATTTATGGACAAGAAAAGCATCTACGATCCACCAGATCCAGTTAACGGCCAGGCCAATGACGGTGATCGTCAGGATCAACTGAAAGATAGCGCTTCCTGTGCGCCCGGTATAGAAGCGATGTCCCCCAAACAGGCCAAGGAAATACCAGAGGATATAAGCCACGAACATGTTCTTGCCGTAATTCTTAACCTCTGAGTCTAAGAGGAGCAGCTCTCTGGCATCCAGCTGGCTCTTCCTGGAAATGTTATATTCCATACTCATAAATTGGATGATCCTCCTAAAACATTATTGCTCCAAGTATACTGATTATTTGGAAAAACAGCAACGGAGGTTTTGGTGAATTTTGTATTATATAGATTGAACTAAAGTTTTACATTGAATTTTCTGTTATCACGGCCTAATACGGTCCTATAACGTTCATTTCTTTAGTTCATTCTATATAACGTGTAAAGTTTGTTGAGATCATAACAAAAGCGCAGCGTGCAGGCTGCGCTTTTGTCTGTATCTGAGCAATTTAATGAAATTCATTCCAATAAGTGACCTCATCTACGGTCAGCCTTGAGGAAGGGTGGCCTGGCTGAGCGGCTTTGCCAATTGCAATCAGCAGCGCAGGCTCCAGAGTCTCAGGTACACTGAAAGCTTCCTTGAACTTCTCAACATTGTATCCACCCATAGGCACCGTGTCATATCCTTTCGCACGGGCTACCAGCATCAGCTGCATCGAGACCAGGCCGGCATCGAACTGGTTGATGCGATGAAGCCGTTCAGGGGCTAAACCACCGTACATTCTGACAGAGTTCTGAATCATAGCGTTCTTGATTTCTTCGGACATAAAGCCAGCCTCAGCAGTACGGTTATAAATCTTTTCAGCTTGTTCATAGGATTTGAGGTCACCAAGCACTGCTATGACGGCAGAGGCATCGCGAACCTGCTGCTGATTGTTGGCAATGGGCAGCAGCTTCTCCTGAAGCTCCTGATCATCAATGATCAGAAAGCGCCATGGTTGCAGGTTGGAAGAGGAAGGGGCGGTCAACGCCAGCTCAAGCATCTCTTTCAATTCGTCCCGGGAAATTTTCACATGGGGATCATAGTGGCGGACAGAACGGCGCTCCTTCAGAACTTTTACGAAATCGGACGTTAAAGTTAACTCATTGCTCATGGTTCATCTTCCTTCCTAAATTTAATTTATAATTGTGCAAAATAAAGCACAGTTAAGCTCGGAATTTGACGCCTATGGCATCAAATCCTTAATGGTGTACTGCTGTAACAGGTTCAGCGTGCGTTCGTTCAGCTCGGAGATCACGGGTTCCAAGGCAAGTCTCATCTGTTGGCCGAACGGATGGTCTCCCGTGCTTTCCAACATTCCGGTCCAGCAGGGATCTTTGGCTTCTAAGGCATTGTATACCTCAGCCAAGGTCAGAGTTCCGGCATCCCTAAGGAGCTGGTACCCGCCATCCCGTCCTTCCCGCGTCTCTACGATACCGCGGCAGGCCAACTGTGACAGAATACGGCGCAGCAGGGTGGCTTCGGACTGAAGGCACTGAGCGAGCTGTCCGCTTGGATAGGGCTCCGGCCGACTGGATAGAATGACGAGAGCCTGTAAAGCCAGGCCAAACCACTTGAAATTGGGAGCACCACAGAGATTATGTTCAGATTCCATCACGAATGTGGCCCTCATTTCTACGGTGATAATTATTTCTTCATCAGTATACAACTCAACTGTGGTTAATTCAAGCACAGTTAAACCAGCAGGAGATATCAGCTCTCCTGCCGGCTTGGCTTCGGCGCCCGCTTAATGCTTCTCCGCAAGAATAGGGATAGAATCAGGCCAATGATCGCAATCCAGGTTGCCACAATAAAGGCATCATTGATGCCGGAAATGGTGGATTCCTTGACAGCAAGGCCGTATACCGTTTGCAGTGCCACACCCTGGGCTGTTTCTGCCGGTAAGCTGCTCATGGTTGAAATGGTTTGGCCCAGTGCTCCAATTCCCTGAACTGCACTCTCATTTGCGTAGGTTATCGTATTGCTGTAATTGGCTAAATGGGTCGTGGAACGGGTTGTCATAATGGTCACCAAGAGGGCTGTTCCGATAGAACCGGCAATCTGGCGAACGGTATTGGACATGGCCGTACCATGACTGCCTAGGTGCCGCGGCAACTGGTTAAGCCCCTCTGTCTGCACGGACATCATCAGCAGAGACATCCCGAAGCTCCGGACGGTGTATAGGAGCAGAATATGGTTATAGGTAGTGTCCGAGGTCAGCTTCCCGAACTCAAAGGTCGTTATAGCTGTAATGAGCAGGCCTACGATGGCCAGCGGGCGAGCGCCGATCCGGTCGAAGATGCTGCCGGAGATCGGTGACATGACGCCCATCAGCAGCGCTCCCGGCAGGAGCAGCAGCCCTGACTCCAGCGGGGTGAAGCCGCGGATATTCTGCAGATAAATCGGCAGCAGCAGCATTCCTCCGAACATGACCATATTTACAGTGGCACCGACAAAGGTCGAGATGGTGAAGATATCGTAGGTAAATACCCTAAATTCCAGCATAGGCTGGGCCATCCCCAGCTCTCTAAGGACAAAGAACAGGATGAATAGCACTCCAGCCACGAGGGAAATGACGACGGTTGCGCTTGTCCACCCTTTGTCTCCGGCAGAGCTGAATCCATATAGAAGCGCACCAAAGCCAATCGTGGACAGAATAGTGCCGGGCAAGTCGAACTTCGGTGAGGTTAGCTTGGAAATGTTCCGCAGCCACAGCAGGGCGAAGAGAATGTCCAGTACAGCTAGTGGAATGACCATAATGAACAGGATCCGCCAGGTATAGTGCTCGACAATCCACCCCGACAGTGTGGGGCCAATCGCTGGTGCAAACATCATTGCAATGCCCATGGTGCCCATGGCAGCTCCTCTTCGTTCTGGCGGAAAGACTGTCAAGAACACATTCATCACTACCGGCATGATAATTCCGGCCCCGCTCGCTTGAACAATACGCCCCAGCAGCATGATGGTGAAGGAAGGGCTGATCGTACAGATCACCGATCCAATTCCGAACAGCCCCATGGCCGAGATGAATAAGCTGCGAGTTCCGAACTTTTCGATCAGAAAGGCAGTAATCGGAATTAAGACGCCGTTCACCAGCATATAGGCGGTGGACAGCCATTGAACGGTGGTCGCAGAAACATTGAAATCATTCATCAGATGGGGGATGGCCACATTTAGCAGAGTTTGATTCAAAATAGATACAAAAGCCCCCAGCAATAGCACCGTAAGTGTGCGGCCCAGCGAGATATTTTCCATGAAGACCTCCTAAATGTGGACGCGGATGGAAGCATTCATTCCAGGGATAATTCCAAGTCCTTTGTAGCCCTCGAGAGTGATTACTACAGGAATGACCTGAGTGACTTTGGTGTAATTCGCATTGCTGTTTGAGGTTGGCAGCAGGGAGAAGGTTCCGGCGGTAGCCAGACCGATTGAATCCACCTTCCCGGTCAGCGTCGTGTTCGGATAAGCGTCAACATATACATCGACGGTTTGTCCTACCTCAATATTGTTAATTGCGGTCTCTTCAATGTTAGCGGTAACCCAAAGATTATTGAAATCATAGGCGCGGCCCAGCACTGTTCCGGCAGCCACCAGGCCGTTCTTCACTGCAGAAGATTGAACAATTGTTCCAGCAGTAGGCATCTTGATATCTACGGTAGTGCCTCCGCCCGTAATTGAACCTACTCTTCCGCCCGCAGCAAACTCCTTCCCTGTATCGCCATCCCATCGGGTTAGCTGCCCGGCAGCCGGCGCTACGAGGTTGATAGCTTGACCTGTTATTTGGGCGTTGTCTGTCCGGACGTAACTCTTTGACTGGTTATAATAATAGATTCCTGCACCGGCACCAACCAGTATGACGACGATCACCAGGATATTTACCAATATGGCCCTTGCGCTCATGTGTATAGGGAGCCTCCTTTATTATCAGGTTTTGATCTATGGGGAGTTTTGCCCGAAATTATCCAGCGTATGCACAAGGAAAGTCATTAAATATCTCAGGTGGAATTGGAGCATAACTAAATACAGAGATTTATGAAAGGAGGAGAAAGATGAAGATACTTGTCGTTTATGACAGTGAAAACGGCCACACCGAAGCTCTTGCCAGATCGGTTGCCGAAGGAGCTAAGGTTCCCGGGGCAGAGGTACTGCTGCATCATGTCCGGGAAGCACGAGTAGAGGACTTGGTACAGATGGATGCGATTATATGGGGGTGTCCTGGCCATTTCGGCAGCATCAGCGGAGGGCTGAAGACCTGGATTGATAAGCTGGGTGGGCTGTGGGCTCAGGGCAAGCTGATCGGTAAAATTGGAGCTGTCTTCTGTACAACGGCAACCGTTCACGGAGGACTGGAGACTACGTTGATGAATTTGATCGTGCCTATGTTGCATCAAGGCATGATTATTGTCGGTCTGCCGGGCAATATTCGGGAGAATGCGCTCTATGGGTCGTATTACGGGGTTGGCGTAACCTGTCCTGTAGAGCTATCTCCGCTTGATCCGCCTAATTTGCCCTCTGAACGAGACCTTTCTCTCGGAAGAGCGCTGGGAGAGCGGGTAGCCGAAGTGACTGGGAAAATGGCCGGTGACAGTAGGAAATAGGAGGCGGCATATGGTCTACTCATTGTTTATTATTGTTGTTGTAGGGATCTTGTTCCTGATCTTTTATAACCTGAGAGGCGCCCGTAAATCCTCCCGGTCAGCACGGCAGCGTACAAAGCTGTCTCCGGGCCCACAGGATGAGGAAGCACGCAGGGAAGTTCATAGCAATGCTCTTACGCCAGGACAAGGTCTCTCCCGGTCTGGGTCCGCAAAGGTCGAAGTCCCGCCGCCTTCTGAGCCTGCGGCAGAGCCTCCGTCAAGGCTCCGGTCAACTGGGGGAGACGAGGAGTATCGGCAGGCGCTGCGAAGCCTGGCGGCCCAGCCGAAGGAGCAGTCCTACCGGCAGCAGCACTTAGGCGACCAGCACTCAGCGCCGGATGAATCCTACCGGGAGGCGCTGCGACGGCTGGCTGACCCTCATGAGCCGGAAATGTCCTCGGAGGAGATGGGGGCCGCGGCCAATCCCCGTATTAAGTCAGGCGATGAAGAAGTCAGCAAGAGTTCCAAGAGCCATGAATAGCAGACGCACATAAGAAGGGCTGTCCGGAAGTGAATCTTTCCGGACAGCCCTTCTTGATGGACAATGAAGCGGCTTACAGCTTCACGTCAACTTTTTTCATATATTGGTCTTCATCTGTAATGGTCACCGTTCCGCCGAAGAGCTCTGTCACGGACACCAGCGGACCGGCCATGGCTCCTTCTTTGTTGGCGATCGGAGCATCGAGCTTCACGCTCTGGCCATTCACATCAGCTACGTCAGAGCCTACGGTGAAGACGGCTGTTTTTTTGCCTTTGACCATGGTCACCTTTTTAGAGGTCGTATCGTAGTCGAAGGAGATGCCAAGCATGGTTGCGTATCGTTTGAGCGGAGCCATGATGGTGTCACCTGTGGTCGTCGGAATGGTACCGAAGCTGGTCCCTTTGCCGTTCACGGTCAGATCCAGGGAATAAATCGCTCCTGTGTCTGAGTTCACGACAACGTTCTCAGCCTGCTTTCTAAGCAGGTTAATTGTAGTCTCTACATTATCCTTGGTGACTTGGTGCGTACCTTTGGAAATCTCATCAATAATTACCGAATTGATATGGCCGGAGTGATGAGAGAGATCCTTGTATTGATCAAGGTCATAGGTAATGCTGCTGTCTGTCTGGAATTCGAAGACCTTCACGTTGGGATAGGCGCTGAATTGCTCATACATATAGCGCTTCATCTCCAGCTGGTTCTCATACCGCGCCGGGTTCGTCACATACCACAGCTGCTGTCGCAGGACGGAGTAAGGCGGGTAGTAGAAATAGAATTCAGTCTCAGGATGGGCTTTGACCAGGCTGAGAATCTGCTCGTTGAACACCTTCTTCACGGACTCCAGCGGGTCCTCATTGGAGCCGAAGGCTCCTTCTTTGGACTTCCCGGCAACCCATGATTTAAGCACCTTGTCTTTGCCGTAGGTCACATTCTTATCCCAGTTATTCAGCCGTTCGGGAGAAGATTTATACTTGGCCCGTTCCTTGGATGTTCTTAACACCCGGAAGGCTGTTTCGATATTGGATTCATTAAAGATGTACTTGTAATCATTGAACGGATTCGTGTCATACATATAGTCAGGGAAATCATCCAGATCGGGATTGTCCCCAGTGCTGCGGAGCGAGAAGTAATCCAGTCCCCAGAGCACTTTCTTCACCTGTCCGGTACGGAAGGCTACTTTGGCAATCTTGTTATGCTGCCAAGCGAGCGATCCTTCCATCGATAGCTTCACAACCGTGCCGCCCAACTTCTCGCCTACCTCTGACGGCAGGAAGTTCTCGGTCATGGATGTGCCGACGATAATAGTGTCGTACTTCCAGTTCTTCGCAAAGCCCGGGGCTTGATAGCGCTCCTGCCAGGAATACTGCGGCGTATAGAAGGTTGCCTTGCGGTAGAACTGAAGCGGATCGACGATAAAGACGAAAGAGCCGACAAGCAGTGCGAACACGAAGATCATCGCGAGCAGCTGCCATATGAATTTTTTGTATTTACGTTTATTGTACTTCAAAACGGAAAACTCCTTTTAATCGGCGTACCCGGAAATTTAAAAGCTAAAATACAAGAACTCACTGACCTTGTTGAAATACACGACAGCATATACGAAGATGAATGCGGCAAAAGCGGCGCTTTTCCAGCCCGGCTTGAAGCGTTCCAGCATTTCATTGGAGTTCCTGAACAGAACAGCTACCAGGAAGAACACCGCGATCAGCATCAGATTGTGCAGATATCCGGACAATCCGGAGAGTCCCAGACCGTTCAGGCCGATCATGCCCTTAAGCACCTTGATGGCATCGTCCCAGGTCTTCGCGCGGAAGAATACCCAAGCTAAGTTCACGAACAGGAAGGTAATCAGCCAAGCGAACCATTTAGGCATCTTAATTCCCGTCTTCTGCCAGATCCGATGAATGAACTGTGCGAACCCATGCAGGAAGCCCCAGAAGATGAAGGTCCAGCCTGCTCCGTGCCAGAAGCCCCCGATCAGCATTGTCGCCATAGAGTTGATGTGGGTCCGAGTTGGACCTTTGCGGCTGCCGCCTAGCGGAATGTAAATATAATCACGCAGGAATCGGCTTAGCGTCATATGCCAGCGCCGCCAGAAGTCTTGAATACTGACCGCTTTATAAGGTGAATTAAAGTTGATCGGCAGCTTGATATTGAACAGCAAGGCGATCCCGATCGCCATGTCGCAATAGCCGCTAAAGTCAAAGTACAGCTGGATTGTATACGCTAAGGATGTTGTCCAGCCTTCGATAAAGTTCAGTTGGGTCATGGTGTCGAAGCCTTTGGCTGCTATCGGTGAGAAGGTATCCGCAATGACCACTTTCTTGAATAGACCGATACAGAAAATAAACAGGCCTTTAGCAATATTCCTCGAATTGGCACGCTTGTTGCGAAGCCGATCGAACTGAGGCATCATTTCCTTGTGGTGCAGGATTGGGCCCGCGATCAAGTGCGGGTAGAAGGTGACGAATAGGACGTAACTGACAATATTGTACTCCTTAGCAGTTCCGCGATAAGCATCCACCAGATACGCAATCTGGGTAAAGGTGAAGAAGCTGATTCCCAGCGGAAGAACAATACTCAGCAGTTGGAAATTCTGATTCAGCAGCGTGTTTGCATTGGAGATGAAGAAGTCTGCGTACTTGTAATAGCCAAGCAGAGCCACATCCCCAACAATAGCAAGGGTCAGCAGCAGCTTTCGCTTCTTCACTTGATCTTGAGATACATGTCCAATCGTCCGGCCCATAATATAGTTAAACGCAATGGAACCGAGCAGCAGAGGCAGGTAGTGAATATCCCACCAACAATAGAAGAACAGGGAGCTCAGCGCGAGCCACAGTTTGCTGGCAAAGATGAGCCGAAACCGATTAAGGATAAAGTACACAATCACCGTAACCGGCATGAAAACGAAAATAAATTCATACGAGTTGAAAAGCACGTCCTGTATACACCTCTTTAAATTAGCTTCACTAGATTGGCCGTAGTTCAGGCCGCATGAAGTCTATTCTACTAAATTTCAATATACTAGATAACGGATTTTCGGGCAAATATGTTGCCAATTGTAGTCTATTTAAACAATTGTTAAGAAAAGAGAAAGAACATGAAAGAAAATTAAAGCCGGTTCTCTCCAGTAATGGGGGGAACCGGCATATTTGGCTAAGATCGAAAGGCGGCAATGTTATTTCTTTACAGTCTTATTATAGTTGGATAGCTTGCCTGTAATATCCTTGGCTGCCTCATCAAGGGCATCCTTCGGCGCCTTCGAGCCGCCAAGCACGGCCTCGATAGCTCCCTCAACAGTCTGACGCGCTTCCGGGAATACACCCATCACAGCGCCTTGGGTCGCTTGGCTGGCCTTGGTGCTGTGAAGCTGATCGACCGCTGTTTTGAACTGAGGATATTTCTCCAGGTTGTCCTTTACAATTTGCTCGTCATAGGCCTTCTTGGTGATCGGGAAGTAGCCGGTACTTACGTGCCACTGTGCCTGGGTCGACGGCTCGGCCAAATACTTGATGAACTCCCAGGCCGCTTTCTGTTCAGCTTCCGGCTTGTTATTGAGGATCCACAAGCTTGCGCCGCCGACAACTACACCGCCGTCTGCTGCTCCGTCCGGCTTCGGCAGGAAGGCAGTTCCGACTTCAAATTTGCCGCCCACAGCATCTACAATACCGCGGAGGGAAGCAGTGGAATCCAGCGTCATGGAAATTTGACCGGAAGCGAAGGCCTTCTTGGTGTCATCCGTTTTCCGGCCAAGATTGATCATGGCCTTGCTGTCCATAAGATCCTTCCACCATTCCAGAGTTTTCACACCGGCATCACCATTTACCAGGGATTCGGTTGCCGGCTCGGTTCGGCCGTTGCCATTGTTCAGATATTCTGCACCTTGGTTCGCGAAGAACTGCTCCATGAACCAGCCGTAGATTGCGAAGGAAGCCGGGTGCCCGCTCTGTGCCAGCTTCTCAGCGGCAGCTTTAACTTCAGAATAGGTCACAGGCGGCTTCTCAGGGTCCAGACCTGCGGCTTTGAACTGGTCCTTGTTATAATACAGAATTGGATTTGACGTATTAAACGGCATCGAATACAGCTTACCGTCGAAGGTATAGTAATTTGTAATATTCTCTTCCAGCTGGCTTAGATCGTATTTGTCCTGGTCAATGAAGTTCTGTACCGGAGTTACGGCGCCGGAGTCGATCATGAACCGGGAACCGATTTCGTAGACTTGGATGAGTGAAGGGCCGCTGGAGGAATCCATAGATGCCTTCATCTTATTGATGCTCTCGTCATACGTTCCTTGGTAGACAGCTTCCACTTCAATGTCCTGATGGGATGCGTTAAAGTCCGATACGAGCTTATCTGCCACTTTGCCCAGCTCACCGCCCATGGAATGCCACCATACTACCTTGGTCTTTCCGCTGGCTGCCGCATTGCTATTATTCCCTTTGGCTGCGGCTGTCCCCTCGGATGAGTTGGAGTTCCCTGATCCGCAGGCGGATACCAGAACCATCATGAGAATCACCGTCATCATGAACAGGCTTCTAAGCTTGGTTACTTTCATTTTGTGCGCTCTCTCCCTTATCATTGGATTCATTTGGTAGATCGAAAAATAAGCTGTATCTGTAATCCGCCGAACTCGGCGGGAATTACTGCGTATTTAGTTTTTAGCCCTTTATGGCACCTGCGGTAAGCCCTCGTACAAGCTGTTTCAGTCCTAGAACGAGCAGGAGAAGGGAAGGCAGCAGGACAAGCACAACCCCGCACAGCACAAGGTTCCAAGCGGTAAACTCCTCAAATTGCAGCATGCTGATGCCAATCTGCACGGTTCGCATCTTGTCCGTGTTCGTAATCAGCAGCGGCCACAAGTACATATTCCAGCTGTTAAGGAACACGTAGACGGCCAGTGTAGCCAGGGCCGGACGGGATAGCGGGAGCACAATGCGCAGGAAGTAGCGGATATGCCCGCAGCCATCCATCCTAGCAGCCTCGTGCAGCTCAATTGGAAGCTGCAGGAAGAATTGGCGAAGAAGAAAGACGCCGAAGGCGGAAGCCATGAACGGCACAATCAGGCCGGGATAGGAATCGAGCCAGCCCCAGGATTTTACCGTAAGGAAATTGGGGATCATGGTGACCTCCCATGGAATCATCATGGTGGACAGGAAGACAGCGAACCATAGCGCCTTAGCGCGGAAGCGGATGAAGGCAAAGGCATAGGCGGCCATAGCGCCGGTGATCACCTGTCCAAGCATAATGAGACCGGCTACGAGGAAGCTGTTCAGAATAAAGCGTCCCACCGGGATTAGTTCAATAACAGTCTTGAAGCTGTCCAGATAAAGGCCTGAAGGCAGTATCTTAGGCGGATACTGACTCGCTTCCTCGGGTGTCATTAAGGAAGAGGACAGCGTATAGAACAGCGGATAGGCGATGAACAGTGCGAGCAGACATAGGAGCAAGTAGACAGAGCCCTGCTTGACTGTACGTGACAAGATCATTGATAATGCACCTTCTTCTCAAGGACGGTAAATTGAAAGACAGTAAGTGCCAGTATAATAAGAAACAGTACAATGGCCATGGCACTGCCTGTGCCGAATTGGTAATTGACGAAAGCTTCATTATAAATAGAATAGACAATCACATCCGTGGATCCGGCAGGCCCGCCCTTGGTGAGCAGGTGAATTTGCCCGAACGACTGAAGGGATGAGATTAGCGATACCACACTGAGGAAGAAAACAGTAGGTGACAGCAAAGGTAAAATCAGCCGCACGAATGTCCGAATGGGACCGGCTCCATCAATTTTGGCGCTATCATAGATGTCCTCAGAGATGCCCTGCAGTCCGCTGAGCAGAACGATAAAGTTAAAGCCTGAGTTCATCCACAGCGTCATGATCGCGATAGACAGAAGCGCTGTTCCGGAACTTGTAAGCCACTGAACGGGCTCTATACCTACCAGACTCAAAAAATAGTTGAACATCCCCATAGTCGGGTGGAACAGCATCATCCAAATCACGGATGCCGTGCTGACCGACAGCGCGAGCGGGAGCGAGAAGATAAATTGGAAGATCCTCATCCCTCTGAGCCGGGAATGCGCCAAGGCTGCCATAAGGAGCCCTAGTGCGATGCCTGTAGGCACCGTAAGCAGAGCGAATTTTCCCGTAACCGTCAGGCTTGACCAGAAAGCATCTGATTTGAAGAGATTCATGAAATTCTCCCAGCCTACATAAGCGGCGATCCGTCCCCGAGGATCGGTGAGGTGGAAGCTTAGGTAGATGGATTTAATCATGGGATACAGCAGAAAGACTGCAAATACCGCTAACGAGGGTGCCAGAAAAAAATAAGCCAGTGCCGATTCCTTCAGTCGGGAGAGATTCAAGCGTTTCTTAACGGGAATACTTGCTTCCGCCGAACGGGCGGAACCGGGCAATTCTCTTTCCAGTGCATTCATGTTCAGTTCGTTGCCTCCTTCTGAGTCATCCCTATCAGTGTAGGAGGTGCTCGTTCGGGCAGCATCAACGCAGCGTTAATATTGGGTTAACTGTAAAATATATGAGAAGAGCATGAGCTTCGTCCAAGACTGCTAGTTCTAGCACTCATAAGCTGAAGTAACTTTAGTGAAAGGAGTGATAGATTGTGGTTGAACTGCTGGACTATGCAACAAATGTACCTACTCCAGTCACCAATGGAGCGTCTATTCCGGTTCCTATTACACCGGCTGGACAGGGAATTTCACAAATTAGGTTGACGGTTCCCCGCAGTAATAATAGGGTGGAGATAAAGGCCACAGTAGGATTACAGGGAACTTCGGGAATCAGTCGCGTTCTGTTCCGTGTATTTCGTGATACAACGGAGATCTCTTACGGTCTCCAGGGCATTGAGGCTTCCTTCGAAGGGTTCTATTTGGTTTCTTTCCAAGCAATCGACACGAACGCCCCGACGGGAGTGCATGATTATACGATTTCCGTAGAGAATCTTAGTGCGGGAACCAATGCAAGAGTTGTAGGGCCAATTCAGGTGAGCGGAACCGTATACGGTTTGTAGAGGAGATGTTAGGAAGGGCTGCCCCTTAGCAGCCCTTTCTCATACTAGCTATTGACCCAGATTGTTAAAAGAACGATAATAAACAGGTATAAACTTCTATTTTTAGGTAAATTAGTATGGGGGAAGGCTATAAAATGAAGCATGCGCCTACCATTATTTCAGAACTGGAAGCGTATATCAGGCAAGAGGGAATGACCTCGGCACAGTTTGCGGCTTCCTCGGAGATTCATCCCAGAACACTCAATAACCTGATTCTTGGCCACCGGCCGATCGCTGTTCAACAGCTTGACCGGATCACCAAAGGGATGGGGCTTCCTGACGGCTACTATTATGATTTATACATAGAGAATTACATTATTGACCGTTCTCCAGATTGGAGGCGGGTGGGGCCGCTAATCATTCGCTGTGCTGAGCTCCATAAGCTTGATGCGATACAGCGCGTGGTTCAGCATGTCATGGATAAATTGATGTACTCGCCCATGCTGTTTGATACGGCCGAGGAGCTGTTCTCCCAGGGTTACCGGGCTGCTGCTCTGCTGCTGTATGAGACAGTGGCGGAGGGGGAGAAATTTCAGCATTCCGAGCGCCTGGCCCTTTGTCAGTACCGGTTGTTTACACTTCGGCTTGGGGATGATCAGGAGGAGAATTACCAAGCGGCTATCCGATTTGAGCCATTTGTAGAGCGCTTGGATCTAGTAGACCAATTGGATGCGCTCAAAGAGCTTATTAATACTTACCGCTCACTACAGCGATGGAATAAGGTTAATGAATTGGCCCATAAGATGGGCTATACAGCTCAAATTTTGTACAATTTAAAGGATCAAAACAAACCTATCTTATCAGACCCCGATAAAAAATTAGCAAGGCCATTGTTTTTCTACATCGCTTACAGTAATTTGCTGAAAGGTAATGTTTGTGATGAGCAGGGGGATTACGAACAGGCGCTTTCATACAAACATGCTTATGCTAATCTTGATTGGGTTAAGGAAAAGGGAGAAGACATAGACTACTGGAAAGATAAATTCAGAGAATGGTCAGAGGCTAATATATGCATAACAAAACTTTTGAGCGGTGATTTATCAGTAATAGAGAGTTACACTGCCTATATTAATGAGAACAAAGAGGAATTGACTATTGGGCTTTTATATATTTTGAGAGCAGCTAATAAACATCAATTTAATGTAGATAAGGTTCTTCAGAAGCTTGAGGTACCCTCGGAGTATGGTATGGATACTTCTATAAAAAGTGGGTATTCGCGAAAGCTATTCATGGATCGACAAGCGCATTTAATGTATGAACTGGCTTATTATCATTTGTCAAAAGAAAGATATGATAACGGCTTCAAATTTTTGTTGAACTCGCTGCAAAGTTCTGTAATAATTAGGAATGAGAAACATATGTTAGATTGTGTGAAGCTATATGAAAAACATCGAACTTTTGCACATCCAGATACTCAAGATAGATATCAAAAATTACTTTTAAGGGGAGAAGAATGATGAAGAAAAAAATTATTATGCTCCTTGCTGCTACATGCTTCCTTGTTGGGCCGGCCTTGCTGGTCACTACAGGAACAACAGCAATAACTACTGTTTACAATCATGGTGAAGGTTAAGACTCTACCTCTAGCAACTTTCAAACTCAGCTATATGTAAGTCCAAGGTATCCCCGATAATTTCGGGGATACCTTTTTTAAATGGGTCAAAATATGGGCACCCCAATTTTTGTCTTTTTATACTAATATGTGACACAAGGAGGTTGTGTCATGCAGATCGATCAAGGTGTAACTTTACTTCGTGTCGAAAAAGCGAGAGACGATCTATATCAGGTTCAGCGTCAGTTTGGCGCGCTTTCCCATCCGAAAGTTCTGGAACAATCAAGAATATTAGATCAATTACTAAATCAATACTATAGGTTAAATAAAAAGAGCTCCGCCCATTGAGCGAAGCCAAGCTTGGAAGAATTTATTGGAATATAAATCGAAAACCCGGTATGAAGTCACCCTAGAAGCAATGAGATAAATAAAGGAGCCACTCCTAAAGTGATCAAGGCGGACAATATCATAGAGATGCTTGAGATGGTTCCTGACAGCGAACTGAACTCGAACGCTTTGGACGTGCCCATCCCGTGAGCACTTGTGCCCAGCAGTACGCCTCTTGCGATTTCATTCTCTATGCGGAACAGCTTCAGCACAGACGGGCCTATCAGGCTTCCTAAGAGGCCTGTAATAATGACGAATACGGCAGTCATATTTGGAACACCGCCAATGACTTGGGAAATATTCATGGCGATAGGCGTGGTTACTGAACGCGGTACCAGGCTGTTAACCAAAGAGGTGTCCATGTGCATCCATTTGCCGAGGAAGGCCGAAGTGATCATGGCTACGATGGAGCCGGACAGCACACTGACAAAGATGACGACAGCGTGCTTTTTTAGTACGTTAAAATACTTATAAAGCGGAATGGCAAAAGCAATGGTCGCTGGCTGAAGCAGATCGGTTAGCAGTTTGCCGCCCTTGTTATAGGATTCGAACGGAATTTTTGCTGCCAGCAGGCACAGAATCAAGACCAGCGGAGTAACCAGCAGCGGCGACAGATAGATCCGCGGCTTAGCCCGGTAGACCCTCTTGGACGTCCAGTAGACCGCCAGTGTAAATAGCAGGCAAATCAACCCGATAATCATGAGGTTTTGTTCTCCTTTCGTTTGGCAATACGGGAAGCAACCATCCCGGAGCTAAGCATCACAGTTAGCGTACTGAATAGAACGACCAGCAAAATTTGCAGCCCCTCATTCTCCAGCAGCGGAATATATTTCATCACCCCGACGGCAGAAGGAACAAAGAACAGCAGCAGCTCGGCAAGCAGCCAGCTGGCGCCGATTTCCACCCATTCCAGCTTAATTACCTTGGTCTGAAGCAGAATAAAGACGAGGATGATGCCCAGAATACTTCCGGGGATTCTCAAATGGAGCAGCTCCGCAAGCTTATTCATGCCCATGGAAAGCAAGAACAAGACAGCCACCTGCACGATACCGATCAGCAGGGTTTTCAGCTTACTCATAGCGGGTCAAGCTCCTTTCGCGTTTACATTTTTTCTTAACATTGAAAATTTTACATCATATTTTTTCATGGGTAAAATGAATATACTGAATGTATAGCATTACTTTTATCTATGCATATCATCAAGAATGAGGTGCTTCATTCAATTGGATATTCGTCAATTGCAATATTTAGTGGAAGTAGCCCGTCTCAAGAGCTTCACCAAGGCGGCAGAATCGCTGTTCATCACCCAGCCGACCATCAGCAAGACGATCAGGCTTATGGAGGAAGAGCTTGGGGTACAGCTCTTTGACCGGCTGGGGAAGCGGATTGAGCTGACGGATGCCGGCAAAATCATTGTGGAGCAGGCTCATACGATTCTGACCTCCTTTCAGAACCTGTCGGCAGAGCTTGATGATCTGCGGAACTTGAAGCGGGGACATATTCGCATCGGTCTTCCGCCAATGGTAGGTTCCAGTTTTTTTCCTAAGGTCATCGGCCAATTCCATCAGCGGTATCCGGATATCACCATTCAGCTGTTTGAAGACGGAGCCAAGAAGGTGGAGGTGGATGTTGCTGCCGGCACTTTGGATGTCGGAGTAGTCGTGCTTCCAACCCTTGGGGAGGGGTTTGGCTGTTTTCCTTTCGTGGAAGAGAGGCTGAAGCTTCTGGTACACCCATCCCACTGGCTGGCTAAGCAAAGGGAGGTAGGCCTTGCGGAGCTGGTACAGGAATCATTTGTTTTATTCCGGGAGGACTTCATGCTGCATGACCGGATTATTACCGAATGTGCTAAGGTAGGATTTCAGCCCAGGGTGATATATGAGAGCTCCCAGTGGGACCTTATCAGTGAAATGGTAGGCGCCGGGCTGGGGGTAGCCCTCTTGCCGGAGACAATCTGCCGTGAAGTCGATCCGGAGCGGGTGAGCATCATTCCCTTGGTCGACCCCGTCATTCCTTGGAAGCTCGGCATGATCTGGCGTGAGGATCGCTATCTTTCTTTTGCAGCGCGGGAATGGATTCGGTTTGCGAGAGAGGTTCTGCCGCTGGCTCACGGCAACATTTAAGGCGTATAACTCCGAATGGATATGCAGATAGTAGTATGGATGCATAATTCATGAAGGAGGAGAAGTATGAAGCGATCGATTCTGATCATCCTCACGCTGCTGTTGGGCCTGGTCCCGCTTGGAACGGCAGCTTGGCCGAAGCAGACGTCTGCCTCGGATCGACCCTTCCATTTCGGCTTTAAGCGCAGCGAGAATGGACAGCTTCCATCAATTAATGAAGAAGGCTTCAAGGAGATTATAGACCGCAATGGTGCCGTTTTTTTAGGAGACACCGCGAAAAAGGAACTGTACCTTACCTTTGACAATGGCTACGAGAATGGATACACTCCGCCTATTCTGGACGTGCTCAAGGCCAAGCAGGTGCCGGCAGTCTTTTTTGTGACAGGTCATTATGTGAAGGACCAGCCCGAACTGGTTAAGCGAATGGCGGCAGAGGGGCATATTATCGGCAATCATTCGTGGAGCCACCCCGATATGACCACAATCTCGGATGCCAAGATCAAGGAGGAGCTTGAACGGGTACGCGCTGCAGTGGCAGAACTGACGGGCATTCAAGAGATGAAGTATGTTCGACCGCCCCGGGGCATTTTTAGCGACAGAACGCTGGAAACTTCAGGGGAGGCTGGTTATCGCAGCATCTTCTGGTCGATAGCTTATAAAGATTGGGATACACGGGATCAGAAGGGGGCCGATTACGCATACCGCAAGGTGGTCTCTCAGCTTCATCCAGGCGCAGTGCTGCTGCTTCACTCGGTATCAAGCGATAACGCACAGGCTCTTGGACGGATCATCGATGAGGCCCGCAGACAAGGGTATACCTTTAAAGCGTTAACCGAGCTTCCTGCTGCGGGTAGGGGAACTGCGGAGAAGGATGGGACCTCTTAATCTAAGGCTTACGAGATAAGGAAGAGAAGCACGATGATATAAAGGCTGCAGCTGGTTATGAGCTCATAACCGGACGCAGCCTTTTGCGGTTCATCGAGGCCAAGCGGAAATGCCGGATTCAGCTCCTGATAACAGGCTTCTTGGGGGTGTGCTCTGTGCGCTTGACACGGCATATCCACGCTCATATAATTAGGTTTACAACATATTTATATATAGAAATATTAAACTGTTTAAATAATTAGGAGGGATCGTTTTGGAGGTAGGAGGCAACCCAACGGCCCGAAAGCTGATTGAGGCCTTTGATCGCTTTCGGAAGTCTGACTGGCGAAAGCCTTCTATAGATGGACACCGGCCGAGCGAGCTGCGGGTTCTTTTCCACATCCAGAGAGGAACTGAGAAGAATGGCAAAGGGATGACGGTGTCTGAGATCAGCAGCAAGCTGGAGGTCACCTCTCCCACCGTAACCCAGCTTATTAAATCTCTGGAGGCGGAAGGGCTGGTAGAGCGCAGGAATGATCTTGAGGATCGGCGAGTGGTGCGCGTCCGGTTGACTGAGGAAGGGAATAGGCTCTCGAAGCGAGCCACAGAAGCCTTCTACAGCAACTTTACCGGTCTATATGCTCATTTGGGAGAAGAGCAGAGTGCACAGTTGGCTGATTTGCTGGGCAAGGTGTATGAGTATCTGGAGGAGAAGCATAGACAAGACAAGTTACAAAGATGAAGAGTGGAGATGATTTAAGCGATGCTGAAGTTATTCCGGCTGCTGAAGCCGTATCGAATCCCGGTCTTGATCACCCTCGTGCTTGTGTTCGTTCAGGCGCTGGCAGAGCTGTATATGCCGACGCTGATGTCCGACATTGTCAATGACGGGGTTGTCAAGGGCGACACGAATTATATATGGAAAATTGGGATGTTCATGCTCTTGGTAGCTGTAGGCAGCATGGTCGCCTCTATTCTGGCCAGCTATTTCTCTTCAAAAGCGGCGTCCGGCTTCGGAAAGCTGCTGCGGAGCAAGGTGTTCAAACATGTAACGAATTTCTCACTGGAGGAGTTCGACAAGATTGGAACGGCTTCGCTCATCACTCGGACAACGAATGATATTACCCAGCTCCAGCAGGTGCTGGTCATGATGCTTCGCATTATGGTGATGGCCCCTATGATGGCTGTGGGCGGAATTATCATGGCCATGTCCAAGGATAAGGGGCTTAGCCTGATATTTGTTGTCATCATCCCTGTTATGGCAGGGATTATTGTTGCTCTGGCAAGTAAAGGGCTCCCGTTGTTTAAATCCATTCAGAAGAAGGTAGACAAATTAAACCTTATTCTGCGTGAGGGCTTGACCGGGATCAGGGTCGTTCGCTCCTTTAACCGCATAGAGCATGAGAACAAGCGCTTTGATGAAGCGAATAAAGATTTGACGGATACGTCGATTCGAGTGAACAAGCTCTTCGCTGTCATGATGCCGGCAATGATGATTCTTATGAACTTTACCTCGCTGGCCATTGTTTGGTTCGGCGGCTTACGGATCGACAACAATCAAATGCAGGTCGGAGATCTGATGGCTTTTATCCAATATGCCATGCAAATCATGTTCTCGCTGCTTATGGTGACCATGATCTTCATCATGATTCCCCGGGCGTCAGCATCGGCAGACCGGATTAATGAAGTGCTCGATATGGTACCTGTTATTAATGATCCGGATGCAGACCGCTTAGCGGACGAGCGCCATGGTTATCTGGAATTCGAGCATGTGACCTTCAGTTATCCTGGAGCAGAGCAGCCGGCCATTAAGGACATATCATTCCGGGCACAGCCGGGCGAAATAACAGCCATCATCGGCGGCACCGGAGCGGGTAAATCGACTCTGGTGAACCTGATTCCAAGATTCTATGACGTAGAGAGCGGTGCTATTCGCATCAACGGTACCGATATTAGGGAGCTTTCCCAGGCGGAGCTGCGGAAGAAAATTGGATTTGTACCCCAGAAGGCTGTCCTCTTCACAGGGACGGTTGCAGAGAATATCCGCTATGGTCTTGAAGAAGCCAGTGATGAGGAGGTTCGACATGCCGCGGTGATTGCTCAAGCGGATGATTTTATTTCCAAGATGAGCAACGGCTATGACTCCTTAATTTCGCAAGGCGGCTCCAACGTATCGGGTGGACAGAAGCAGCGCTTGTCGATAGCAAGAGCATTGGTTCGCAGACCGGAAATCTACATTTTTGATGACAGCTTCTCAGCGCTAGACTTCAAGACCGATGCCAAGCTGCGGGCAGCGCTCAGGGAAGAGACGAAGGAAGCGACTCTTCTCATTGTGGCCCAGCGGGTAAGTACCGTCATGGATGCGGACCGGATTATCGTCATGAATGAAAGCGAAGTTGCCGGTATCGGCACCCACAGCGAGCTGATGGAGACCTGCGATGTTTATAGGGAAATTGTGAGCTCGCAGCTGTCGGAGGAGGAGATCGCATGAGTGAATCCAGTAAAGGCGGACGCCAGGGAGGAAGAGGTCATGGCGGCATGGGCCCGGGCATGGGAATGCCGGTTCAGAAGGCCAAGGACTTTAAGGGAACACTGAAGCGGCTCATGCAATATTTGAAGCCGCACCGTTTTAAGCTGTTGATTGTTTTTATTACTGCTATTTTAAGTACTATTTTTAATATTTATAGCCCGAAAGTGCTCGGCCGTGCGACAACCAAGCTGTTTGAAGGCGTAATGGCCAAAATAAACCACGTGCCAGGAGCGCATATTGATTTTGAATATATTTGGCAGATTGCCGTACAGCTGATTATTCTCTATGTCGTAAGTGCTGTGTTTGCCTACGCCCAGCAGTATTTAATGGCAGGGGTTGCTCAGACTACCGTGTACCAGCTCCGCAAAGATGTGAACGGGAAGCTGAGCCGACTGCCGCTGAAGTATTTTGATTCCCGGACGCATGGGGAGATTCTCAGCCGGGTGACGAATGATGTGGACAATATCAGCACTACGCTGCAGCAGAGCTTGACGCAGCTGATCACCTCCATCGTGACCATTATCGGAGTTATCATTATGATGCTGACGATCAGCCCATGGATGACGCTGATTGCCATTGTCACCCTGCCGGTTAGTGTGCTGGCCATCACCATGGTAGCAAAGCGCTCCCAGAAGCAGTTCGCACTGCAGCAGAAAGAACTGGGAGAGCTTAATGGACATGTGGAAGAGATGTACACCGGTCATAAGATTATCAAAGTGTTCGGCCGGGAGAGCAAATCTCTTGATAAGTTCAATCAAGTGAACGAGAAATTGTATGATGCCGGCTGGAAGGCACAGTTCTTATCGGGTGTCATTATGCCGATTATGAACTTTATCGGAAATATCGGCTATGTCCTCGTCTCCGTAGTAGGCGGTATCTTCGTCACGAACGGACGCATCACGATTGGTGACGTACAGGCGTTCATCCAGTATATGAGACAATTTACACAGCCGATCACGCAAACCGCGAACATCGCGAACGTGATTCAATCGACTGTTGCCTCAGCTGAACGCGTCTTCGAGGTGCTGGACGAGGAAGAGGAAGTGCCAGAGACAGCACAGCCGAAGAAGCTGGAGCAGCCGCGTGGCGATGTTACCTTCGAGCATGTGAAGTTTGGCTATGACGAGAACCATATCCTGATTGAGGATATGAATATCGATGTGAAGCAGGGACAGACGGTTGCTATTGTCGGGCCTACGGGGGCAGGGAAGACCACGCTCATAAATCTGCTGATGCGCTTCTATGAGCTCAGCGGCGGCCGGATTACAATCGACGGAACGAATATCACCGAGATGAAGCGCGGTGACTTGCACAGCCTCTTCGGCATGGTGCTGCAGGATACGTGGCTGTTCAACGGAACGATCCGCGATAACATCGGCTACGGCCGGGAGGGCGCTTCTGAGACCGAGATTGTGCGGGCTGCCAAGACGGCACATGCCGATCACTTCATCCGCACACTGCCGCAGGGCTATGATACGGTGCTTAACGAAGAAGCATCGAATATCTCCCAAGGGCAGAAGCAGCTGTTGACCATTGCGCGTGCTATCCTGGCCGATCCGGCCATCCTCATTCTTGATGAGGCAACCAGTAGTGTGGATACCCGGACAGAAGTTCATATTCAGGAAGCGATGAATGAGCTTATGAAGGGCCGGACCAGCTTCGTCATTGCCCACCGACTGTCTACGATTAAGGGGGCTGATTTGATCCTTGTGATGAATCAGGGAACCGTGATTGAGAAGGGCAGCCATGATGAGCTGATGGCACAGGGCGGATTCTACGCTGACCTTTACAACAGCCAATTCTCCGAGGAAGGCCAGGAGGACGCTGGTTAAGATCAAGATATAAGTTATAAGCTATAGCAGAATTTTGGAGAAAGAAGCTAAAGCCGGTTGCAGAGAACGTCTCTGGGCCGGTTCTTTTTTTGCCTTCCGGCCTTTAGAGTTATCTCTTTGAAGAGCATGCTTGCATGCCTAGGCACAGGTCTATATAATAATCAGTGATAAAAATGACCCGCGGTTCATTTTGTCCAAAATAGGGTGATCTAAATGAAGGCGGGATAAATTTCAAAGATAGATTTCAATTCAATGAGGAGGAGCATGGATGAGTTCAAAGCAGAGCAAGTCGGCCTGGTTAACCGGTGCGAAGGGCAAATGGATCACGCTGGCGGTATGGGTTGTCCTCGCTGTATTGCTGAATGTGATTTGGCCTGGCGTGAACCAGGAGGAGATCAACAACTCACCGAATCTGAAGGAGGATAAACCATCCGTTCAGGCCGGAGCTGTCGCGGCTGAGGAGTTCCCTGGCGGGCAGGGCACGCCGGCTCTTGTGGTCTGGCATCGCTCCGGCGGGCTGACGGATGAGGATCTGAAGCAGGTTCAGCAGCTCGCAGGAGCCATTGGCGAGAAGCCTCTGCCCGAGCAGAAATTTGTGGTCCCGCTGGACCAAATTCCTCTTCCGGCCTTAAAGGCCCAGCTGTCCGAAGATGGAAGCACGATTGTATCTACGATTCTCTTCAATTCTTCAGCTGAAACCGATCAGCTGAAGACCAGTCTTGAACAGTTCAAGCAGCTGGTTAAATCCACGTTAGGAGCCGATCCCTTCAGCATTAAGGACGCCGATGGCGGAGAACTGACGGCCCGTGTTACCGGACCTGTAGGTATCTCTATAGATGCCACGGGATTATTCAAGAATGCAGACTTCTCACTGCTGCTCTCCACTGTCGTGCTGGTATTGGTCATTCTGCTGCTGATCTACCGCTCGCCAATTCTGGCCTTGATTCCGATTGTAGCGGTAGGATTTGCATACCTTGTAGTAAGTCCCATTCTGGGGATCATGGCCCATGAAGGGTGGATTATTGCAGACTCCCAATCCATCTCGATCATGACAGTTCTGCTGTTCGGGGCGGGGACGGATTATTGTCTCTTCCTGATCTCGCGCTTCAGACAGCTGCTGCATGAGGAGGAGAGCAAGGGTCATGCGCTGCTGCGCGCACTCACCAGCTCGTCGGGGGCTATCGCTATGAGCGGATTTACCGTTGTGTTGTCCCTGTTCAGCCTGCTGCTGGCAGAGTACGGTTCCTATCACCGGTTCGCCGTGCCATTTGGCGTATCGATTCTGATTATGGGCATAGCGAGCCTGACCCTCGTTCCCGCGCTGTTGTCTATTATCGGCAGAGCGTCCTTCTGGCCGTTCATCCCGCGGACACCGGAGATGGAAGAGCAGCGGGCCCGTGACAAAGGACGGTCTACACCCAAGCGCAAGGAGGCCAAGAAGCGAATCGGCAGCCTGGTGGTACGGCGTCCCCTTGTAGTTTGTATCGCTGCCATTGTCCTCTTGGGCGGGCTGGCCTCTTTTTCGCCGCAGATTAAATATACGTATGACATTCTCTCTTCTTTCCCTAAGGATATGGAGTCAAGAGAGGGCTATGATCTGATTGGGAAGCAGTTCTCTCCCGGGGAGCTGGCTCCGGCAAAGCTGATGGTGAATACGAGAGGGAAGAACACGGATCTGAAGCAGCGTCTGGCTGATTTGGATTATGTGGACAAAGTGGCGGAACCTCAGCAGGGCAAGGAGAACCCTGAGATTCTAGCCTATGATATTGAGTTCAGCATGAACCCATATTCCATAGAAGCGATCGACCATATTCCGGACCTGCGTAAGACTGCAGAGGCAGCTTTGCAGGATGCGGGAGTGGCTTCACCGGAGGATGCCGTGTGGATCAGCGGTCAGACTGCGACACAGTACGATACTAAGGTAACGGGGGATCGTGATACCTCTGTAATTATCCCCGTTGTAATTGGACTGATTACATTGCTGCTGCTGGTGTATCTGCGCTCCGTAGTAGCCACGGTCTATTTAATTGCGACGGTCATCCTTTCTTACTTCTCAGCGCTTGGTTTAGGCTGGCTCATTATCCACTACGGGCTCGGAGCAGATGCCATTCAGGGGGCTATTCCGCTTTATGCGTTCGTCTTCCTGGTTGCGCTGGGTGAGGACTATAATATCTTTATGATTTCAAGCATTTGGGAGAAAAGAAAGCACATGCCGCTCAAGGAGGCGGTCAAGGAAGGAGTCAGCGAGACAGGCGCTGTCATTACCTCTGCAGGCATTATACTGGCCGGCACCTTTGCCGTTCTGGCCAGCCTGCCGATTCAAGTGCTGGTGCAGTTCGGCATCATCACAGCGCTGGGTGTGCTGCTCGATACCTTCCTCGTAAGGCCGTTCCTCGTTCCGGCCATTACGGTACTGCTTGGCCGGTGGGCCTTCTGGCCGGGCAAAGCGGAGATGAAGCAGGAGTCAGAGACAGCGGCTCCATCTAACCACGGATGAGCCGGTATACCCAACAAGAGGCGGTCCTCACTTGCATCATCTTGATGCTCGGAGGGCGGCCTCTTTTTTTTATAGCTGCTAGTAGTTAAGACTAGGATATCGGCTCATAGGCTCGATACCTATGCAGTCAATGACTGTTTTAACGCGTGAGAAATGGGGTAATAAATAGTTTTGGTTGGTTGAATGTCCTCCGATTTCCAGTATAATTAGTTTTTATATAGATTGAACTAAAGTTTTACAATGATCCTTCTATATATAACGGCCTAATACAGGCCCTATAACATTCATTTCTTTAGTTCATTCTATATAGCTGTGCCGCTTATAAGCTTCGGGGACGAATGATTGGCGCTACCGCGCGGTTTGTCCATCGGGGCGGGACTTGCGGCAAGGCGGTAATTATATTAGAAATAAGGGGATCTTTAGTTGAATAGAAGAACAGCGAAGCATATACTGGATGAACTCGTGGAACGCTCCGGAAGTACGGTCTCTGTCACAATGAGGTCCCGGTTTCCCGGAGGGCGTAACGTTGGCGGTAAATACAGCTTGGACTCTCATTCAATCACGATGTATCTGAGCGAGATCCGGAAGCAGGCTGCAGATATTTTCGGCTCACAGGAGCTTGAAGAGGACGTACTTAGAATTGTGTTCGCTCATGAACTGGGCCATGCAGAGGACCCGCTGCTAGTGGAATTGAGCGACCGTTTATATGCCAGCGAGCAGGAACAGGAGCGCAAGAGAATTGCCTTGCGTATTGAAGAGAATGCCTGGGACTACGCGCGTGCTCTTATACCTGAGGTTGATCCGGGCATGGTAGAGACGATGATCTATTTCTCCCTGAGGGCCTATCGCGAGTCCATCGCTGAGGAAATTGCTTAAAGTTACGGATGTTGTCACCAAATATATACTAAAGGGACTTGGATGATCCAAGTCCCTTTTCTGTGATTCCTTAATCAATCTTGATATCACCTGAGCTTGTGCGGATCTTGATGACATCCTTGGTCTGCTGCGGGGCTTCAGGGGCAGACACATCGCCAGACTTTGCCTTCAAGTCATAGAAGCCTCGAAATTCAGGGTCCTCAGAGATCTTGGCATCGCCTGATCCCACGGTAATATCCAGGTTGTTAGAACGCTGGTCTTCAATTCGCAGGTTCCCTGAGGATAGCTTGAAGGTTCCGTCACCCTTCCATTCTTCAACGGTGACATCGCCAGACTTATTCGATACCGTCATTGTTCCTTGCATTTGCTCGGCTCGAATATTGCCGGAACGGCCTTCAATGATCGTATCGCTACTGTAGTCTTCGAATGAAATATTACCTGACACCGTCGCAACATGCAGGCTGCTCCCGGTGTGCTGGCTGCCCCTTATAGAGCCCGAGTGGGTAGACAGCTTCAGGTCATCCACCCTGGAATTCGTCAGCTTGATATTGCCGGAGTCTGCTGAGATTTCCCCCTGTCTCGCTTCCACTGCGCTAAAGGTGCCGTTGCTGGAATTCAGCACGGCCTTGAATTGCTCCAGCGCGGCCGGATCGGATAAGGACACCTTCATATGCTGGGTTTGATTCTGAAAAGAGATGTTAAAGAGTCGGCTCATTCTCTCCTTCAATTCCAGATTCAAAGTGTGATCTTGCAGCTGAATAGACTTCAAACGATCAATGCTCTTCTGATCCATGTTTCCCGAAATTTCTACCACATTCGTATTGGAAGTCCCAGGAGCGAACTCTACGTCCAGGCTATAATCGGAATCAATCAGCAGATTCTTGAGTTCCTGGTTATCGAATTCCCATCGCTGCGTATAGGCGGGATAGTCATCCCCGAATTTGAAGCCCTCCACCGCCATCCCGGCTCCGCCCAGAACAATTAGCAATAACGCGACAAAAGTCCACTTTTTTATCATTTTGCCTGATTTCCTTTCGCGAGACGGAATGTCCATCTCCAGTAATTAATGGTTGTGACGGTCATTGCTCTGAGGAGGTGCTTGGAAGCAATAATGAGCAGAATGCCAATCCCAATCATGGATACGGAAGCATATAACTTTGCCATAGTGAATGAATCGCTCAACACATAATCCAAGCCAACGAGCACCGGGCTCATAATTCCAGCTGCGCCTCCGATTACAATAGATGCTCCTAACGTCCAGAAGGCAAACAGCAGTGGAACGGAAATGATATGGATAAAAAACAGGCTGATATAGATGCCGGTGGAAGCCCAGACTCCGCGCTTGCGGGGGGCCCCAGCAGTCTCTGCGCTGCCGGGTGCTTGCTCCGGTTCGCCGTTGTAATACCAGTACACTGGATTTGGAGCCACGTATCTGTCCCCAAGCGCTTCCTTGGCCAGCTCCGCGGGGTTGCCCAGCTCGGTTACGACTTCTTCTTCCGATTTACCGCTGGCTAAGGCAAAAGCGAAATGGGCTTCATAATCTTCCATCAGTTCAGCCAGCTCCTCAGGCGGCAGAACTGCCAAATGGGATTCCAAAATGGCCAGAAATTCGTTCTTTGTCATAAATCGGTCCCTCTCTCAATTAATCTGGACACGCCGTCCGTGAACTTTCTCCACTCTATGACCAGCAGCTTCATATGACTCTTCCCGCTGGGGGTGATTCGGTAATACTTGCGTGGCGGTCCGCCTGTCGATTCTTGAAGATAGGTGGTGCAATAGCCCTCGTTCACTAGCCGACGCAGCAGTGGATAGAGGGCGCCTTCCGCTATTTCAATGTGCTCGGATACCGATTGGGCCAGCTCGTAGCCGTAGCGGTCCTGCTGATAAATTAGCACCAGCACGCAGAGCTCCAGCGCGCCCTTCTTGAATTGGATGCTGATATCCAAGGGTCATCCCTCTTTTTTATTATATTGGTTAATACGGTACTGAATATTAATCAGTATTGTTGAACACATAATAACATGCACTATTGAACAATGCAAGGTAGTGTTGCCCAGCTTTTTCCTCCCATGCCCCAAAAAAAGACCGATTTGCCCTCAAGGCAAACCGGTCTGGTTGTGTCCTTTTATTTCATTTGGCTTCCGCTTCGGGGTTCAGCGTCTTTAGAGGTTTTGTTGCAGGCCCTTCCATAACTTCTCCTGTATAGCTGAAGCGTGAACCATGGCAAGGGCAGTCCCAGGATCGTTCTCCTGCATTCCATTCAAGCTCACAGCCCATATGGGTGCAGGTTGTATCTACCAGATGGACTTTTCCGGTCTTGTCCTTGTAGGCTCCGGCTCTTTTTCCGTTATGGCGGACTACCGCTCCTTCGTCCGGACGGACCTCATCCAGCTTGGTATGAACCATTTCGATCTTGCCCGCAACCAGGTCTTTGGCGACTTGGGCATTCTGGACCACAAGGTTCTTAACGCCTGGATCAGCCTTGAAGCGCTGAGGGGTGAACAGCTCTGCATAGCGGTTGTCCCGCTTCATAATGCGGTCCCTTAGCATTAGAGCGGATAGGGTTCCCGAAGTCATGCCCCATTTGGCAAAGCCGGTGGCGATCAGTACGTTAGGCTTGTCCTTGGTTACCTGTCCGATATAAGGGACTTTGTCGATGGTAACCAGATCCTGAGCAGACCACCGGAACGGAATCTGTTTGGCGCCAAAGACCGAAGCTCCGAATTGCTCCAACGCCTCATAATGCTTGATGGTGCATTCACTCTTGCCCGTCTTATGGCCTTCTCCGCCGATGAGCAGCAGCTCTTTGCCCTCCCACTGAGCTGAGCGGATCGAGCGGGTAGGCTGGCCGCAATTGATGTACATGCCTCCGGCATAGGTGGTTTCCGGTTCGATGGCTACAATGTAGGAACGATCTGCATGGAGGCGTGCGAAATACATGGCTCCACCATCGTAGAACGGATAATGCGAGGCTGATACGGCATAGCTGCATTTGATGGTGTGCTTCCCCTGCTCGGTCTTGAGCACCAGGCGGCCGCTTTCCTCCTCCACTTGCTCGCCGAACGTCGTGTTCTCATAGACCGTGCCTCCATGCTTGGTGAAATACTCGAGCAGGGACTGCAAATAATGCAGCGGATGGAATTGAGCCTGTTCCCGCAAGCGGATTGCGCCCTGCACGATGATGGGAAGAGCGATAGAGTTCAGCCAATCTCCAGGAAGCCCAAGCTTCTCATAGGCCGTCCACTCCTTCTGAAGCTGCTTCAGATCTTCTTCTGTGTCTGCATACAGGTAGGCATCTTCTTCTTTAAAACCGCAGTCGATCTGATGCTCCTTCACAGTCTGGCGGATAAAGCTGAGCGCTTCGGTATTAGCATCATAATAGAGGCGTGCGTTCTTCTCGCCAAAATGTTGAATGAGCTCGTCATAGATCATGCCGTGCTGGGCGGTGATTTTGGCGGTGGTATGCCCGGTTGTTCCGTTCAGAATACGGCCTGCATCCACCAGCACAACCTTTAGCCCTTCCTTAATCAATAGGTAAGCGGTCGTGATACCGGTAATACCGGCCCCAATAACGGCCACGTCGGCTTCTATATGGCCGCTCAGGCTGGGGAACTCAGGAAGCTTCGTTGTTTCTCGCCATAAGGATTCTGGAAACTGCGGCAGCTCACTAGTGTCAGGAATACGGCTTTCGGTCATTTATGTTACCTCCTGCAAAGTAGTAATGGTTCGTACCGGTTCTACTGTTCAATTATTACCACTTTGAAATGAATAGAAACTAAAACTATGAAATCCAAGTGACCTATAAGTCTGCGCATAAAACATATAGGGTTCTGCAAATAATGGAAGCATGATTTTAAGCAGGAAGGGGGCATTGGACTATGAGCCGTAACCGGACCCCGATTCGCGGAGGCAGGAGGCTGGGCAGGCGGAGTAGAGGGCAGCAGACCGAACAGCCGGCAGCTCCTGCGCCTCCATCCGGAGATTTGCAGCAAATGCTGGATCGCATTCGCAGCGAGTCCGGTGACAGCCCGGACATCATTATTCGCCGCCTGAATATCGGCAAGCAAGGGAATAAGGAAGTAGCAATCATTTATCTCGATGGGTTAGTGGATAATCAGCAGGTGAATGAGAATGTCGCGGGCGCTCTGCTGAAGCTTGCAAGCAATCCCGTGAATCCCGAGCAGGGCGGAAGCTGGGTTGACATGATCATTCACCAAGTCGTTCAGACAGGCGGCGCTTTTGCAGAGGACAAATGGCAAGAGATCATTTTGTCCATCCTCTCAGGGAATACCGCTATTCTGGTCGAGGGAAGTACGCAGGCCGTTATCTGTATCACACAGGGCGGAGCATGGAGGTCCGTATCCGAGCCCACCTCGCAGCTGGTAGTGCGCGGGCCGAAGGACTGCTTTATTGAATCCATCTCGACGAACATCTCTTTGATCCGCAGACGGATCAAATCGTCCAAGCTGCACCTGGAGACCCTTCGGATCGGTGAACTGTCCCATACGCAGATTGGCCTAATGTATATGGAAGGTGTAGCAGATAAAGATCTGATTGCGGAGGTTAAGGAGCGTCTTCACTCGATTAAAACCAACGGGGTCTTAGAGTCCGCCTATATCGAGGAGTTTATTGAGGACAAAGTCTTTACGCCTTTTCCTACGATCTTTAATACAGAACGCCCCGATGTGGCGGCGAGCAATCTGATGGAAGGCCGGGTTGTTCTCCTTGTGGAGGGCACTCCATTTGTGCTCATCCTTCCGACCGTGCTGGCCCAGTTCTTTCAATCAGCAGAGGATTACAGCCAGCGGTTTGATATCAGCATATTGATGAGGTTTGTAAGATACCTTAGCTTTCTGGTGCTCCTGCTTGGCCCTTCCATTTATATTGCGTTGACCACCTTTCATTATCAAATGCTGCCGACCCAGCTGCTGATCAGCCTGGTGGCCCAGCGAGAAGGGGTGCCCTTCCCCGCATTTGTGGAGGCTGTCCTGATGGAGGTTGCCTTTGAAATCCTACGGGAGGCGGGCGTCCGTATGCCAAGGGCTGTGGGACAGACCGTATCCATTGTCGGCGCACTCATCCTGGGACAGGCGGTCGTAGAAGCCGGCATTATTACGCCGGTGATGGTCATCGTGGTGGCGTTAACAGGGATCGCAAGCTTTGCGATTCCAGCCTACAATCTGGCCATTGCCGGACGCCTGATTCGCTTTTCCTTTATGGTGCTTGCGGCAATGTTCGGGCTATACGGCATCACGCTCGGGATGATTGTCTTGGTTGCGCACATGGCTAGCCTCCGCTCCTTCGGAGTGCCTTATCTTGCTCCGCTAACTCCGTTTATGCTTCGGGATAATAAGGACACACTGCTGCGCTTTCCCATGCCGTTCATGAATAAGCGCACTCAAGTCATCAGTGGGGATGAGCGTGATTTGAACAATAAGGAGATTAAGAAGAGCGATTCTTCGGATCCGTCTCCTAAAAAAGGAAGTTAGGGCATGACAAAAATTCGATTCATGACGCTAATTGTAATCTTTATGGTTGGCGGGGTGATATTGACCGGATGCTGGGACAGTATAGAGCTGAACCGCAGATCGATCATAGCGGGGCTGGGCATTGACCTTGATCCGCAGGATGATCGGCGGGTCCTGGCCTCCCTGCAAGTTATTATTCCGAGTGAAATCTCGGGCAAATACAGCCGGGGGAGCGCACCTGTCGTGCTGTTTACAGGAAAAGGCGAGAATCTGGATGAAGCTATCCGGGAAGTTTCCCGGAAGGTGCCGCGTATTCCGTCCCTTGCTCATATCCGGACCATTGTCATCTCTGAGGAGCTTGCGAGAAAAGGAATTAGGGATTTGATGGACTACCTGGACCGGGATCCGGAAATTCGGATGAACTCGAGGGTGTTTATCGCCCATGAACAGCGGGCAGAAGAGGTGATGGGTCTGCTGACTGCTGTCGGCAAGATCCCTGCTAACGATTTGTTTGAGAAGTCGGACACAACCTCATTACTGTATGGGACGAATTATAGAATCGAAATCGATGACCTGATCCGCGCTCTGCAGCGGAAAGGAGGGGGGCCGCTGATCAATGGTGTGAAAGTGACCGGGAAGATTGAGGAGGCCCCGCTCAAGTCCAATACCGAAACCAGCAGACCTGAGGCCTTTGTAGAGCTGACCAACTTGGCTTTATTCAAAGAGGACAAGCTGGTGAACTGGCTGGACCGGGATGAGAGTAAAGGCGCTGTCTGGCTTGCGGACAAAATGAGTAGGACAGTTGTCGTTGGCTCCTGTGAAGGAGAATATGGAAAGCTTAGCTTGTCTGTGGAGAAATCCAAGACGAAGATCAAGATGATGAACAGCGATCCGGAGCATCCGCACTTTAAGGTGCAGGTTCGACTGCAGGCCGTGGTGAACGAAGCTGACTGTCGTATCGACCTGCGAACCTCTAAATCGTTGCCCCCGCTTGAACGCATGTTGTCCAAACAAGTCGAAGGCTTTATGAAGAGGGCTGTACAGGTCGCCCAGCTCAGCCGAAGCGATGCTTTTGGCTTTGGAGAGACATTTAACCGGGCCCATCCCAGCGCTTGGAAGAAGGTGAAGGATCACTGGGAGGATGTGTTCCCGACAATTCGGGTGGAATATGAGGTTAAGGCATTAATCAAAAATTTGGGGATGAGGGACAGATCCATTCAGTGGCGAATGGAACAAGGAGGTGGAGCTTAAGGTCCACCTGCCCCCGGAAAGGAAGGGTAGTCATGGAGAAGATCAGAATCAGTTCGCTGCAGTTTTTCGCGCTGATGGTTCAATTTCTGCTGGGAACAGCACTGGTGGTAAACCTCGGTATCCAGGCAGGGAAGGATGCCTGGCTATCGATCCTCCTTGGTATGCTCGGCGGGGTCATGATGTTCGCGGTGTATGCGTACCTCTTCAAGGTATTTCCCGATGTGCTGCCGACCACCTACTCGCGCAAAATGTTCGGCAAAGTGATCGGTACTCTGATGGCCCTGCTGTATTGTGTATTCTTCGTATATAATGCGGCAAGAGACCTGCGCGATGGGGGAGCTCTGATCACGATATCTTCGCTGCCCAGCACCCCGATTTTTATTGTGAATACACTAATGATTCTGGCCATCGCCTATACGCTGCATAAAGGGATTGAAGTGCTGGCACGAACGGCTTTCGTTTTTATGAATGTCATTTTGCTGATCGGTATGTTCAGTACAGCTTTGCTCCTGTTCTCTGATGTCATTGAGATTAACCGGGTGCTGCCTCTCCTTGAAAAAGGCATCAAGCCTGTCCTGATGGCTGTGGTGCGGCAGAACTACGGCTTTCCCTTTGGAGAAATCGTATGTTTTGCCATGCTGCTGCCTTACTTGCGTTCTCCGTCCAAAGGAATTAAGGCTGGGTACGGCGGCATCATTTTCAGCGGCTTGATCCTGAGCTACACGATGTTCATGAATATAGCTGTGATGGGGGACGATATCGTGGACCGCTCTTTTTTTCCGCTGCTTACCACGATTGGCAAAGGGTCGATTTCGGACTTTATTCAGCGTGCGGATGTTCTGGTAGTTATGGTGCTGATCATCGGTGATTTCTTTAAGGTGGCCGTATATTTCTATACAGCCGTACTGGGGATCTCCGATGTATTCGGGATCGCCTATCGTAAGCTCGTTTACCCGATGGCGCTGGCGGTGCTTCTGCTCTCAATTATGGTGGCAAAAGGGATTACACAGCATTTGGAGGAGGGAGGGAAATACATTTACAGGGTCTCCCCCTTATTCTTTGTGGTCCTTCCGATCGTGCTGGCTATTGGCGCATGGGTTTACAAAAGGACGCACTCAGGAAGAGCGTGACCCGGACTGTGATCTATGCTTCGCGATGGCTCTAAGCACATCCGGTACAATAAGCCCTGCAAAAAGTATAAATAATACAATCCAGTCTGGAAAACTGAATAAATAACTAATAATACTGAGAAAAGGGATGTCCTTGACACCGGTGATGATGTCCATCAGCCAGGCTAACCCGCAGGCGGAGATGAAGACGACGACGGTCAGCACATACTTTTTAAACACAGCAGGGTTCACGCTCCTTGTTTTTTAATGGATGTTCATTCAAGCACGCGTTCTCTATGTTCGCTAGTATGAATGATGGCATAGAGGTTCATTCTTTATCAGGGAAGGAATAAACAGGAATTGACGCGGTAACGAAATAGATTTATACTTATTCTAAAATCAAATTAAAGGATGAGTATACGTGAAGGGATTAAATTTAACAACTCAACGCAAAGCCGTATACGACATTGTTCGAAATGCTGATGATCACCCAACGGCTGCGGAAGTGATGAACCGTTTGGTAGAACAGGGATATAATTTTGCCTATGGCACCGTATATAATTCACTGCGTTATTTGACGGAGAAGGAAATGATCCGGGAGCTGAAGCTTGGGGAATCAGCCAGTCGTTATGATGCTAAGATGGATGACCACCAGCATATCTTATGCGAGGTATGCGGCCGGGTAGATGAGGTTATGACTATCGTTCCAGCAGATTGGAGTGAAGCTGTAGCGAAGGAAACCGGCTATGATGTACATCATGCCCATGTCGTATTTGGAGGGGTGTGTCCGCAATGTCGACAGAAGAAGTAAGGCTACAAGATCGGATGAATATGAGGATGAACTTGCAGTTTCCTGTGCAGGAATCAATTGAAATGGTCGCATGCCCGGTGACCCAACGGGTGATCATTATAAGCCCGTTCCCCAGAGGGATTCACGAAGTCGTGCGGGACCTGTCGGATGGATGCTTCGATGTTCTGGTGTTCCACCATTTGGAACAGGGACTTCGCAATGCCCTATCCGCTGATCTGCTCATCTTCGATCTAACCTCCTACCGGGAGGAAGAAGGGGCGGCCATGCTTCATTCCCTTCAGCACCAGGAGACCGGAGGCATTCCTTCCCTGCTGCTGGTCAAGGAAAGCCTCTTCGGCCTCATTGATACAGCTCAGATTCAGCAGGAGCTGCTCGTCTGGCCGGCGCGGCCGCAGGAGATTGTATACCATGCCCAGCGCATTATTCGCAGCGGGGCCGGTAATCGGGCAGCCTCTTCCCGCTTAGAGGCGGGAACCTCCCCTGCGATCTACAAGGATCTGTGGATCGACAAGAAGAAGATGTCTGTATTTCGCAGTGGTGTGAAGATTGAGCTTACGAAGACAGAGTATGACTTGCTGGTGAAGCTGCTGGATAGTGAAGGCGCCGTTCTCTCTAGAGAGAGTCTGCTGGAAGAGGTGTGGGGAACCACCTTTATGGGAGGCAGCAATGTGGTGGATGTACATGTGAAGAGCCTTCGCAAGAAGCTGGGGGATCGGGCGTCAGACCCCGTATATATCGCGACCGTTCGTGGTGTGGGATACCGGCTTGCCGACTAATATCATAGAATGGCTCATTAGCTATAACCGTCGTTCCACCCGGAAGGCGGTTTTTTTGTTGTATCTGGGTCTGTAAAGAAAAATTCTACATAGGTTTTCCTATGCTGGAACATTATACCTGATATAGAAATAGACGAAAGATAGCTCCGAATTCGCCCCAAGTATGGACCGGGGGATGATTTACAACTCACTCCAGCTCGTATAAGCTAAATAGAAAACGAACGAGCGAAAGGAGGTCTGAGGGTGGCTAGACGGCTGGAAGGCAAAAGAGTGGCCTTAACGGGTACGCGGCGCTGGCAGGAGCTTGCGAAGCTCGTTGAGAATATGGGAGGGATTCCCCTTCTTCGCCCCGCTCAAGGCACGGTAATGGTCGATGATGATGCGCTGCGGGATGGAATTGAGGATTGGCTGGCCCAATCTCCGGATTGGGCTGTGTTTACGACTGGGATGGGGCTAAAGCGCGCTGTTTCAGAAGGCGGAGGAGATGAACAGGCTCCCTACTTTGGAGCACTCGATCCGGCATACCCGCATTGCAGCAAGGGGATACAAGACGGTAAATGCCCTTAAGGACTGTGGACTTAAGCCGCTTGTCCGAGACGATGATGGCAGTACGGAAGGTCTGATTCGTGCCTTTGCGGGATATGATTTAAAAGACTGCCATATGATCATTCAGCTGCATGGGGAACCTGCGCCAAGGCTTACAGGGTGGCTTACCGAGCAGGGGGCGCGTTATAAGGAGCTGCTGCCTTATCGCCATGTTGCTCCTCCAGAGGAGGATATTGAGCGATTGCTCAGCGATATGCTCTTGGGCCACCTTGATGCCGTGACTTTTACCAGCAGTTCGCAGGTACGTTTCCTGCTTGAATATGCAGAGTTGAGCGGCCGGAAGCAGGAACTCGTAGACGCCCTTAGCGGGCCTGTTCTGGCTGTGGCTGTCGGCAAAGTGACGGCACAGGGGCTGCGGGAAGCCGGTCTGCAGCGAGTCATTGCTCCTGCTGAGGAGCGCATGGGCAGTATGTTGGTGGAATTAGCTCGTTATTACGCCTCACAGCGAGACTAAAAGGGCCATGAGATAAGGTGTGCTGATAGGGTAAGACTCTCACAGCTGACCTAAGGAATAGGAGGAGTACAGATGATGATACGTAAGAAGGCACTGCTGGTCGGTAATTATACACATCCTAAATTTCATCCCTTGCAGGGAGTTGACAGGGAAATTACACATACCCTGCAGGACCATTTTAGTGTGCAGTGTACAGAGAATCAGCAGATGCTGGAGCCGGGGAATATTACAGGCTACGATCTGTGCATTTCATATATTGAGAACTGGAGCGATAAGCTGTCCCTTAGAGAGACCTCTGGTTTACTGTCTTTTGTAAGCCAGGGAGGGGGGCTGTTGGTGCTGCATCAGGGCATTGGGATTCAGGACCGCTATGAGGTGGCCCAATTGATGGGTGCGAAGTTTACAGGACATCCGAGCCGACGGCAGCTGTCTTTAAGAGTATCCGCTCCGGAGCATGATATTCTGCAAGGGATAGAGCCGTTTGAGATCGATGAGGAGCCTTACCGCTTTGAATTTGATCCCTTCACGGAGAAGACGATCCTGATGGAATACGAGGAAGAAGGGGAGCTGCATCCTGCAGCATGGGCGCATGCTTACGGCCTTGGCCGGATTGTGTATTTGATGCCGGGCCATGATGAAGGCTCCTTTAAGCATCCGGAGTACCGCAAGCTTGTGCTGCAGGCTGCCAAATGGGCCGGCCATTATCCGGGGTAGACTTTTGCTAAGGCTGTATGACTGCTTTGTTATTTTGCGCTTCTCTATAGAATGAACTAAAGAATTGAATGTTATAGGGCGCCGTATTAGGCCGTTATATATCGAAAGTTCATGTAAAGCTTTGGTTCAATCTATATCAATAAACCGAAGGAAGGATGTTTGTGATGAGTGATTTGTTGAAGAAAGCCGTCTCTTTGGGCTTAGGCCTGACGATTGTCAGTAAAGAGAAAGTGGAGAAGATCGTCGATGATCTCGTCAAGCGCGGAGAGCTTGCTCCCGCGGAGTCCAAGGAGCTCATAAACCGACTGGTTGAACGCGGAGAAGAGGAACAGATCCGCCTGAAAGAGCTTGTCTCCGAGCAGGTAAAGCGTGCCCTTCAGGATTTGGGGAGCGCAAGCAGTCAGGAGCTGGAGTCGCTGCACAAGCGGGTGGCGGAGCTTGAGCTTAAGGTTGCCGAGCTTGAGCGAAGCAAGTCTTAAGCGATGGGTATTCTAATCCGGCACGCGGGCCGGTATCGCGAGATCGCCATGGCGCTTATGCGCCATGGCTTTGGCTATATGGTCGAGGAATTAGGCCTTATTCGTGCCCTCTCACTGCCGCGAAAATGGATCCTGCACCAAGAGCCTAGGGAGAGCCGGACAGTTGCGGAGCGGCTTAGGCTGGTGCTGGAGGAGCTGGGCCCAACCTTTGTGAAGCTGGGTCAGCTGGCCAGCACAAGATCGGATCTGCTGCCGCCAGAATTTATCCATGAGCTGGTTAAGCTTCAGGATCAGGTTCCTCCCTTCTCGGCAGAGGAGGTAGAGGAGATTCTGGAGCATGAGCTGGGCGCTCCCGTTAAAGAGCTGCTGGCCCGATTTGATACGAAGCCGATCGCTGCTGCATCTATCGGACAGGTTCATCGGGCCACACTGTTAAGCGGCGAGGAGGTCGCGATCAAGGTTCAGCGTCCGGGCATTGTGCCGATGGTTGAACGAGATCTGCAGATCCTGCATGATCTGACCGAGCTGGCCCGCCGCCATTTGCGCTGGGTGGACCCATATCAAGTTCCCCAGATGGTTCATGAATTCTCCGAATCCATGAAGGCAGAGCTGGATTACAGCAGGGAAGGCAGGAACACAGAGAAGATCGGGCTGCAGTTCAAAGAGGACCCGGTCGTACATATTCCCGCAATATATTGGCATTATACTACCTCCAAAGTGCTGACCATGGAGTTTGTGGAGGGCACGCATCTAAACCGAACCGCGGAACTTGCTTTGCAGGGGCGGAACCTAAGGCAGATTGCGGAACATCTGGTGAACGCAATGCTGCATCAGATCTTCATCGGCGGCTTCTTCCATGCGGACCCGCATCCCGGGAATCTGATGATTCGGGAGGATGGAAGCCTGGCTTTCATAGATTTTGGGATGGTTGGGCGGCTCAGCTCTGACATGAAGGACCAGCTGAGCTCTCTTATCATTGCGCTGATGCGCCGCAATACCAGCGGTATGGTGCGGGCGATCGTTCGCATGGGACTGCTGGACGATTCGACAGACCAGGACGGGCTGTACAGAGAGCTGGACCGAATGAGAGAGCAGTATTATGACATTCCTTTCTCGGAGATTCGTTTGGGGGAAGCCCTGAATGATCTGCTTGCTACCGCCCAGCGTCATCGGATTGTTCTTCCAGCCGATCTGGTCATACTGGGCAAGGCTCTGCTTACGATGGAAGGTGTGGCCCTGAATTTGGAGCCGTCGCTCCGTATTCTGGATTTGGCCGAGCCCTTTGGCCGAAGGCTGCTTAAGGAGAAATACAGTCCCAGCCGACTTCGAGGCAAGCTGGCAGAGGGTGCTGCTGAAGTTGCCGATACGCTCACAGAGCTGCCGCGACAGGCTCGGCGGTTATCGGCTCTACTCGGTAAAGGGAAGGTCAGGGTTGAGATGGACCTTCCCGAGGCGGACAAATTTCTGCGCAAGCTGGATCAGATCAGCAATCGTCTATCATTCAGCATTGTGCTGCTTGCCTTCAGTATTATTATGGTCGGCTTGATCATCGGCTCCTCCTTGTCCCGTCAGCCTACCGTATTGTGGGATATTCCAGCCATAGAGATTGGATTTATTATAGCTGCATTGATGTTCATCTGGCTGCTGTACTCCATCTTCAAATCAGGGCGGTTCTAGCGTTTGATATTCGTCCGGGCGGCATTTGTTTATGCCGCCCGGACTTTTGATTTGTGTCGATCCTTGTTACAATAAGTCTGCGGGTCGTAAGCAGGCCCAATAAATAATGAGGTGAACGGATTGACGACATTTCAGCAATTCGGCATATTGCCAGCTTTGAATGATATTCTTAGAAGTCAGGGGATTGTTAAACCTACGCCTGTGCAGGAAGCGGCGCTTCCTGAGCTGCTAGCGGGCGGAGACGTCATTGCCCAGGCCCAGACGGGGACTGGCAAGACACTTGCCTTCCTTTTACCGATATTCGAACGAATTAATCCAGCTAAGCCGCAGCCGCAGGCACTGATTATTACACCGACGCGTGAGCTTGCGATTCAGGTGACGGCCGAGGCGCGCAAGCTGGCTGCCGGGCGGCCTGGGGTAAATCTGCTGGCCGCTTACGGCGGTCAGGACGTGGAACGCCAGCTGCGCAAGCTTGAAGGCGGGAGCCATCTCGTGATCGGCACGCCGGGGCGCCTGCTCGATCATCTGCGCCGCGGCTCGCTCCAGCTGGGCGGCGTAACGATGCTTGTGCTTGACGAGGCCGATCAGATGCTGCATATGGGCTTTCTCAATGAAGTCGAGCAGCTGATCAATGCTACGCCAAAGCGCAGGCAGACGATGCTGTTCTCTGCCACCATGCCGGACGGCATCCGGCGTCTGGCCCGGAACTACATGAAGACGCCTAAGGACATTCGAATTTCTTCAGGCTCGGATATTCCGCTGGACAACATCCGCCAGCTTGTCATTGAGTGCACCGACCGCTCCAAGCAGGATGCACTCCAGATGATGATTGAACGCGATCGTCCTTATCTGGCCGTCATCTTCTGCCGCACCAAGCGCCGGGCGAAGACGCTGAATGAGGCTCTGCAGGAGGCAGGGTATGCCTCAGACGAGCTGCACGGCGATCTGTCGCAGTCCAAGCGTGAGCAGGTGATGCGCGCTTTCCGCGACGCCAAGCTTCAGCTGCTGGTAGCCACGGATGTAGCGGCGCGGGGGATCGACGTAGAGGGCGTGACACATGTCTACAACTACGATATTCCTCATGATGCGGAGAGCTATGTGCATCGGATCGGCCGGACGGGCCGGGCTGGGGGCAAAGGGCTCGCTGTAACCTTTGTGGCGCCGAGAGACCTGCCGGAGCTGCGGGACATTGAGCGCGGTATTTCTCAGCGTATTGAAAGACAGCGCTATGAAGCCTCCGGCTTGGTGAAGCGTGAAGGCCAGCCGGAAGGAAGCGGGCGTAAGCAGGGTCAGGGTGAAGGGCGTGCCAAGCAGCCGAACACTGCCGCAGGCGGGCGCAGCGGAGGCCGCCGCGGCGAGGGCCGCAATGCAGGAGGCCGCCGGGGAGAAGGCCGTCAAGACGGCTCCAAGCAGCAAGGCGGCCGCGGTAATCGAGGCAAAGGCAGCGAGGGTCAAGGCGGCCGGGGCCGTCGCGGTGAGAGCCGAGGGAGCAGCGGAGGCAGTGGAGGCAGCGGCAGAAGCGGGTCTCGAGGAGGCGGAGGCCGCCGGGGGCGTTAAGCTGGAAGGCCGCATAGTGGCTCATTCTGCATAGATTGGATTGGATGCAGTCGAATTAAGGTATAGAGAGACAACGGGCACCCGGAGAGTGAGAGAGGGAGGATGTCAGCAATGATTAGAAGTAAGAAGCCTAAGGGAAGCCGTTCCTATGTGGCCGTTCTAGTTGTGCTGCTGCTGGCTGCAGCTCTGCTTGCGGCCTGTGGCAAGGGCAACGGCAATACCAGCACGAATGGGAATAGTAGTGATGGTCAGACTCAGGAAGGGATTACGGACCCTGTGACGGCTCCGGCCGAAGGCGACGCGTCAGGAGATGCGAAATCGCCTGCAGCGGATACGGGCAAGGACGGAGAGGATGCAACTTCGAATAGCGAAAATCGTGTATCCGAGCCTGTCACCGAGACAGGAGATCACCAGGACTCGGCGGCAGAGCCGGACCAGGCGGCTGCAGCAAATCCAAAGAGCATGGCGGTACTTGTAAACAAGGAGTTTGCGCTGCCCGAGGATTATACGCCGCAGGATTTGGTTTATCCTGACGTACCGTTCACCTTCAAGGACAAGATTGAGAAGCGGATGATGCGTAAGGAAGCAGCGACGGCGCTGGAGGAGATGTTTGCTGGAGCTAAGAAAGACGGCATTTATCTGGCAGGGGTTTCCGCTTATCGGTCACATAAGACGCAGACGACGCTGTTTAACCGATACGTGAAGAAGGATGGCGAGGAGAAGGCCAAGACTTATAGCGCAGTTCCCGGGCACAGTGAGCACGAAACGGGACTAGCTATCGACGTATCGGCAAGTGACGGCAGATGTGCCGCAGAGGACTGCTTCGGAGAGACGAAGGAGGCAAAATGGCTTGCTGATCATGTCAGCGAGTATGGATTTATCATTCGCTATCCGGAGGGGAAGGACGCCATTACCGGCTATAAGTATGAGCCTTGGCACCTTCGCTATGTTGGCAAGGAGATTGCCGCCGACATTGCCAAACGGGGTATCACCCTTGAAGAATACTATAATGCTGTACCGGTCGCCAAATGATCCGGTAGTGTAGTGCTTACCTAAAGCAGGCTTAACCCCCGCCGTGTTGCGGCAAGGGTTAAGCCTGCTTTTCTTGCCTTTGGACGCTTTCTTTTACATAGCGGGCGGGAAGCTTTGTTTTTCAGGGGAGAGTTTGCATTACAACTGGGCGGGGTAAGTACTACTGTACCTAAAAGAGGTCCTAAATAAAGTGCATCACAATTCAGAGGAGGCGTTAGAAATGGCAGAGCATAATCATGTTGTGAATAAGGAGGGCGAAGTAGCGCTGAACAGAGTCGATGACGCACTGAATCGGATAGACGATGGCAAAAAGGACAGCATTCTGGAGAGCTTTGATGCATTTAAGAGTTATTTAGGCAACAAGATTGAGATGGCGAAAAATATTGGCTTGAACGAGGAAGTCATGGCCAAAGCTGCGGAGAAGGTGGCCGGTTATCTCGCCGCCAAGGAAGAGCCGCGGAACTCGGAAGAGAAGCTTCTGCAGGAGCTTTGGAAGGTTGGCGACAAAGAGCAGCAGCATGCGCTGGCGCATATGCTGGTTCGCCTGGCCCAAGCTTCTAAATAATATACGGCAGCCGCGAGCAGCCTAGGGCTGGCTTTTCAGCTGGAATGAGTAAGAGCGTCCACACTTGGACGCTCTTACTTGTATAGATAATTAAGACCAGAAATTTATCTTGTATAAAGGGCTTTTTCGGGAGGTCAGCAGCTTTCCCTGCACCTTTAGATGCGGCTCAACGATCTGTTGTCCGGCAACATACATAACACCAACATGGAAGGCGCTGATCAGTTCATCCCAACCTCTGTAATGTTTCTTGATTGCACTCACGGCCAGCGAGATGAAGCCCCATTTCTCAGACTCCGTTAAATACCGGATTCTGCAGCCTGCCGAGCTGTAGTAGGTGGCGTATAGAAAATCGTGGGCAGCAATGGTCGTCGGAGGAAGCCGTCTGAAATATTTGTGGACTACATAGAGTCTGGCCAGCTCCTGTTCACTTTCGGAAAAATTTCGGACATAATCGTTCCGCGCTTCCTGTGGAAGGCAAGCCAGCCGTGCAGCGGTTAACTCGAATTCCTTACGGTGTCCTTCCGTGAGCAGCCACTGGATATGATGCTTGAGAGATTCGGAGTCGGTGATATCCCAAGCAGGCATCATTTCCTCTTTAATCTCTTTCTCGTTCCTAAACGCCAGATCGGGATTTTGCTGAAAGAAGTAAGCATGATTCCCGGTCGTGCCAATGGAAATCAGCGCATGCTCCCAATACTGCAAAGTACGCTGGGGTATAATCACCTTAGTTAACCTCCTATTCTCAATTGTACCGCATGACTCTCCAGAATCTTCGGGCGGTCCGGAGGATCAGAATATAGTAGATGACGGCGGCAATAGCATAAATCCAGACCATTCCGTTCGCCTTTGGCAGGGATTGTTGGTTAGGATCTTCCTGTGCATCAATATAGGTGCTTGCCAGCGGATAAGCTGAAATCCACTTGGATTGAATGGGTCTCTCCTTCATCCATTCCGACAGTTTGGTGTCCAATTGACTGGCACTGAGTGGATGGGCATTTCCAGTCACTGTTATCGTCCCCCGTTTATTAACCTCCTTGGCCTGCTCATAGCTTAAGCTGGCAACGACATATGAGTCGGCGACCCTGCCTATGCATATATATCCGGGCTTACCGGTGAATAATCCGCGTTTCTGGGCTTCTGCCAGAGGCAAGTAATCAGTGACTCCATCCTCGTCAATTACCTGATAAAGGTCGATGTATTGCGCATCTGTCAGTGTTAGTTGAACGAAGTTATGCTCGGAATCGAGGATTGCCAGTTCACCTGCATCATGAATGAGTTGGACTTCAGGTTCTTTAAACTGCTCCCGAATATAGCCTGCTACGCTATAGCCAGTTTGTTCAGTGAATGCGTTGAAGAAGAAGAGGTGCAGCAGAACCAATACAATGATCCCCTTCCATTTGGCGGCAAGCAGACTGATGAAGAAGTCTCTTATCCGCTCAGCCAAGGGGCGCTTGTTCAGATGCTGCCGGATTCGCGTCCGTTCCTCTGCATTCTTAACCTGTTTAAGCCGGTCAGCGTCCAGATGGGATAACGCTACAAAAGCGTGCGTGTCTCGTGGGTCACGATCCAAAAGCCGCTGGTAAATGGAACGTGCTTCATCGAAGCTGCCCTGAAGCATATGGTACTGTCCAGCCCAGTGCAGAACATCTGTCTGATCCGGTTCCCACTCCAGCAGGTATTCAATGTCCCCCTTAGCTTCAGGCGCACGCCTTGCCTGAATAAGCAGGGAGGCTCGCACAAGATAAGGGTCCCTAACCTCAGGATAGAGCTCAATACTGAGTCCGCACAGCTGAATAGCCAGCTCATGCTCACCAACCTGCCGATGGTAATGAATCTGCAGCCGAATCAGGTCTGGCTCATTAGAGAAGATTCGGGCGCATGCCTTGAGGTGCTCTCCAGCCTCTTCGTAATTCAGGCGAAGCAAAGCCTGCCAGGCTTCCTCCCGGTAAGACAGAAACTCCTCATGGTCGATGTCTCCTGCGAGTCCTAGTGCTACATAGCCTTGATCGGTTTCGAACCGCTGCCCGTTCAACCGGGAATAGACATCCGGATACAGTTCCCCGAACTGTTCAGGGTGCTGCTTGGCCTGCGTACTCCAATGGAAGGTGCTGTCAAGCAGCTGCCAGATGGATGGGGGAAGATGAGGGTGCTCGTCTAGATAATCCAGCATCTGCTCCGACAAGCGTTCTTGCTGCTCCAGATCCCATAGAATATTATCGTTGAGCAGATTCAGCCAAGCCTCTTTGTTAATTCGTTCCTGAAAATGGTGATACAGCGCTTCGAAGCGTGAAAGGAACTCTTCGGCATCATTGGGATTCCGGCGATTCAGCTTATACTCTTCTGGATGCGGCTCTGACTCAGGGTCCGGCCTCGAATCATTCCAGAAGAGAGGGCGGGAGAGGGGGGGAATGATTGTATCCCCTACTTCTTCATCTTCCAGCGGTTCCTCCTCAATGAAGAGATTGCGAGAGAATGGACGCAAGGTACTGTCTCCTGATTCTTCATCCTCCGGTATTTTGTCGTTCATGAACAGCGAGCGGGGGATGGCCTGATTCTCTCCAAGCTCCTGTTCCTCAAGCTCCTGCTCTTCAATAGCATCAGGCCACTCTTCTTCATAATCATTATCGTCATCGTCATCCCAATCAGGAATGGCTGCTTGCCGCTTCGCCAGCTGCAGTGCTTCATCGTAAGCTTCTCTCAGCCGCTGATAGCCTGCTGGGTCACTTTCGGGATGAAACAGCTTCAGCTTCCGGGCATAAGCACGCTTAATTTCGCGGGAATCATTAGTAGGTTCTATGCCGAGAGTAGCCCATATGCTCATTAATAATCACGCCACCTCTCCAGGTGCTCCAGCTGCTTCCGCAGCACGGCGGCGGCCTTCTTGACCTCCTGCTCATTCTGTGAGGCTAAGACGCGCTCGAATTGCTCAAGTAGAAAAGCAATCTCCTCTCGCTGCTTGCCAAGCGCCTCTTCGTACAGTCGCTCCCCTTTGGCCAGCAGCAGCCGGTTCTCTGTCCGTTCACGGGGATGAATCTTAATGTCCTTGAGCTTTCTTAGCCGTTCTTCAATCTCCTCGGGAGTGAACTTGCCCGGATTCTTCTCAATGACCACCTTCTGTTTGACGCCGGTGCTGACCGTGGTGACTTCAACCTCCAGAATGCCATTAATATCGTAAGTGAACCGGACATCAATAGACTGTTCTCCCGCCGGAGCAGGCGATACCGGGATCAGCATCTCACCGAGCTTAATATTGTGCTCAACCTTGCGGCTTTCCCCTTGGTAGATATGTACACGAATCTGCTCCTGCTGATCATGGATCGTGCTATAGCTTTCCACCCGGCTGATGGGTATCGGTGAATTGCGCTCGATAATCGGCGAGAAATGGCCGGAATCGTAATGGTCGCGCCCCAGCACCTTCGTGGTCTCAATCCCCAGTGTGTATGGGCACACATCGGTAAGCACTACCTCTTTCAGGGCTTCATTGCGCTCCTTCAGCGCCACTTGAATCGCAGCTCCTAAGGCTACGGCTTCGTCCGGATTAATCTGGGTATACGGCATTTGTCCGAAAATTTTGCTGACCACAGAGCGGACAACAGGCATCCGGGTGGCTCCTCCGATCAGAATGACCGCATCGAGGTCGCTTGGGGAGAGGGAGGCGTCCCGCAGGGCCCGCTCGATCGGATGACGCAGCCGCAGAATCAGCTGGCCGGCAATCTTCTCGAATTCCGCCCGGTCCAGGTTGAGCGTATGCGTCACATCGCCAAGTGTGAAGGTCATCTCGCCTTTGGTTCCAACACCAATGGCACGCTTGCACACTTCGGCCTGTTTGAACAGAGCAGAGCGCTGCTTGAAGTCCAGCGCTTGATAATCGATTCCCTTCGTCTCAATGAAGTAGGATACGAGCAGCTGGCTAAAGTCTTCACCGCCGAGGTAGTTGTCTCCGGCGATGGACTTAACTTCCATGACACCTTCGAAGAATTCCAGGATGGATACATCGAAGGTACCGCCGCCAAGGTCGAATACCAGGAATGTCGTATCGCTCTCCTGGGTGTGCAGACCATAGGCGATGGCAGCGGCCGTAGGCTCGCTGATCAGTCGTTCAACCTTGAGCCCGGCGAGCTCTGCGGCGCGCTTGGTCGCTTTGCGCTGAATGTCGTTGAAGTAAGCCGGAACACTGATCACAGCTTCTTTGACCTCTTCGCCGAGGAAGGCTTCCACCTCTGATTTCAGCGAGCGGATAATGAAGGAGGAGAGCTCTTCGGGAGAGAAGGAGTAGCGTCCGAGCCGGTACACCTTCTCGGTTCCCATATAGCGCTTGAAAGTAGCCGCCGTCACCTGTGGGTGGGTGATTAGCCGCTCTTTGGCTACCTGTCCTACAAGAATTTCGCCATTATCATCTACACTGACAACAGAAGGAGTTAATGCTTCTCCAAGGACATTAGGGATGATGATGGGGCCATCTTCAGTCCAATAGGCGGCCAGACTGTTCGTAGTTCCGAGATCAATGCCAATCATTGTCACAGGGATAACCTCATTTCAGTATGTAAATTAAATAGAACCCAACGTATTTATCGGCAATTTCCATATATTATCATAGGGTCGTGTGACAATTCTATCCTTATTTTAGAAGGGAGTGAATCCATTTCATAAAGGATTAAACGATTTAATCCACTGAAATTATTATGAAATGGATTCGCATATCAAATATCAAAGAAATAAGAAAACAGTTGACAAATGATAATGATTATCAGTATCTTATAAGTAGACAATTGATAATGATTATCAGCCACTAAGCTGATGTTTGATAAATATCCCTTCTGGAAAGGAAGTCATAACATGGTTACCCTGCAAACCTCCCATTTAAATATTGCTTATGAAGATCGGCTGATCGTTGAGGATTTGAACATTCAGATTCCTGAAGGCAAGATTACGGCTCTTGTGGGTGCGAATGGCTCTGGAAAATCGACCATTCTGAAAACAATGGCCCGCATTATGCAGCCGAAGAGCGGAAGCGTGCTGCTGAATGGCAAGTCGATTCATAAGCAGTCCACACGGGAAGTAGCCAAACAGATGGCCATACTACCTCAGAATCCAACGGCACCCGAAGGGCTGACGGTATATGAGCTGGTATCCTATGGTCGTTTTCCTTACCAGAAGGGATTTGGCAGCATGAATGCGGAAGACCGCCGCATTATCGAATGGGCGATTGATGTGACAGGGATGTCTGAGTTCACGGCCCGTCCGCTTGACCAGCTGTCTGGGGGACAGCGGCAGCGTGCTTGGATTGCTATGGCTCTCGCTCAGGAGACGGATATTCTCTTCCTGGATGAACCGACGACCTTCCTCGATATGGCTCACCAGCTCGAGGTTCTGTATTTGCTCGAACGTCTCAACCGGGAAGAGGGCCGGACCATTGTTATGGTAGTGCATGATCTTAACCATGCTTCAAGATATGCCCAGCACATGATTGCGATTAAGACCGGTAAAGCTGTGGCTGCAGGAGCCCCAGCTGAGGTAATGACGCCTGAAGTGCTGCGCGAAGTGTTCGGTATTGAGGCTGACATCGTCATCGATCCTCGCACTGGCGTGCCGCTGTGTATTCCTTATGACCTGGCTAACCGCCCTGCCGTGGACCGCGCGAGATCCAAAGAGCAGAATGTGGTGCCTGCGGCCAAGGTAGCTGCGGCTTTCCGTTAATCAATTCTTTAACAAGTAGTGTAGATGTAGAATCTGATATGGAAGGGAGGGGTCTGGCTTGAACATTGATTATGATTGGCTGAGACAAAACTATAATGTCATGCTCCAGGCTCCGGACCGTTCCAAGTATAATGTTAAGGCCACTGCACTTATAGAACCGGAGACCGCTAGGGACTTTTTGGAGGCATATCGTCAGCATATCCAAGGAAAGGACCATCAGGTTGCTGCTACCTATTTCGCTGCTTATTGGCGGGGAGTCTGTGCAGCGATGCAGATTATGGTGGCCACAACTTCAGAGATGCTGGACTTCTCCCTAGGCAACTTTACACTCCATTTAGCGGAAGCGAATGGCTATAATCAACTGATGTTCGTGCTGGAGGATGCAGCCGGGCATCCTTGGCCGCCGGGAACACATGAGACGGTTAGAGAGTTGATGTTTACCCGGTTCTATGGGGAGACCCTTAGACCCATGTTCGAGGTGATTGCTGCGGAAGCGGGAGTTACCTTGGGACAGCTGTGGTATCAGATGCCGCTTGGAATAGAGTATTATTTAAAGCATGGAGCAGATATGCTGGAGGATGAATCGGCTCGAAGCCGGATTGAAGAAGGCTATAGATATACTGTAGAGGGATTAGCGCCATCGGTGTTTGGTTTGAAGCAAAATCCCTTCGCCTTTAAGCGGGTCTACATTGACGATCCGTATCACCCGGGGGAGAAGACGGTCATGAAGCCGACTTGCTGCCTGGCGTACCGAACTGATGCTGGGTACGGGTATTGTCAATCATGTCCGAAGCTGACCAAAGAACAGCGGGCAAAAATGAATGCCGAGATCTCGCAATCTTTGAATGCGTAATCTATGCTGCTGAGGCAAGGTTAGAACTTTATCTTTCAGAAGGTTAGGAGAATGGAATTCTAGCCTTTTTTTGTTGTGAATTTATATTACTGCCTCTTATGATTAGCCATGTCCTTCTATTAAGGGCATGGCATTTTTGGCTATAGGCAAATTTGCACGGACGAAAGGGTGGACGAATGCGGGTTACTTTTTTATCATAAATACGGAGCGTTAAAAACACAGTCCGGTTGGTAGTCCGGGCATACCTCTAGCTTGTGACGGCATGGTAAACAGCGTGGCGCCGTTAGAATTAGGTATCAGTAGCCTTCCCCCCTCGGGATGTCCGAACGTTTCCGTAATTTTATTGAGGGGGTTAACTAATGAAGTTAACGGTGTATTATGAGAATCCGCATTGGGTCGGCATTGCCGAGACCAGGGAAGCAGGAAAGGTGCGGGCGGCTAGGTATGTGTTCGGTTCAGAGCCGTCAGACCCGGAGGTGCTGGAATTTGTGCTCTCCGGCCAACTGTCTGCGCTGGCAGAGCGCATGACCGTGGAAGTGGCGGCCAAGAGCTCGATGCCGGAGCGGCGCATCAATCCGAAGCGGCTGCAGCGCCTCGCTGCAGAAGAGAGCCGTTCTCGCGGCGCGGGAACATACGCGGAGCAGGCGATCAAGCTGCAGATGGAAGAGCGCAAGCTGGAGAAGCGAGCGGCTAACCGGGAGCAGCGCGAGGAACAGAAAGCGCGCAAGTTTATGCTTGCCAGGCAGAAGGCCAAGGCCAAGCATCGCGGACACTGAAGCACCCTTGTGTCTAGCAGCCTTGACCCATAAGGAGGACTGCCGTTCTTCAAAGAAACAAAGCGGCTTCCCGGAGAATTCGGGAGCCGCTTGTTTTTTATTTGCAGCTGTCTAACCGGCGAAGCGATTCAGAGAACATACTGCGCCTCAGCCTAAAGTGAGGAGGGCCTCTTCAAGCGGGATATGGCCCTCGATGAGATCAAAGGAGGTCTTCTCTGTCTGCGGGTGCTTGAGTGCAAGCACAGCGGCTCTGGCTACATCTTGCCGGGATATTCTGCGGCTGACCGCCTTGTCATCGGCAGCATCCAGCAAGACAAGGCCCTTAGGAGGGTCATCTGTGAGCTCTCCGGGCCGGATAATCGTGTGGTTGAGCAGGCTTTCCTCCAGTGCCTTCTCGGCTCTGCGTTTGGCAAGGAGATAAGGCTTCAGAGCGGCAGGCATGCCGTCCGGATTCAGTGTTCCGATAGAGCTGATTAAGATGAAGCGGGGAATCCTGAGCAGTCCAGATTGTTCGATGAGACGAATGGTGCCTGTATGGTCAACTTCTTCCGGATCGCCTGAGGCTCCGGCTCCCACGGCGCAGATCACCGCTGCAGCTCCCTTCATGCCTTCAGAGAACGTTCCCGACAGGTCGCCTATGTAAGGGGCTGCTCCCAGCTTGCTCAGAGTATTCGCCTGTTCCTCGGAGCGCACCAGGGCATGCACGTTATAACCGTCCTGGCTGAGTTCTTCAACGATCCATCTTCCTGTTTTGCCGTGGGCACCTGCAACAAATACGGTATCCATGAGATCCCTCCATTCTTCACTTATTTATCTTTACCCCATACTGACTTTTTATAAATCCGGACGGCATAATGCTTAATTCGCCAGGGAAAACTGATAGCAATCGATAATTGCAAACCAAAAACAGCATTGCTGTGATAAATGTTTCCTAATCCGAAAGGGAAAACGAAGAAAATGTGAACATTTTAAGAATGTGAAAAAAGGTACTTGAATTGTGAAAAACATCACACTATAATAAATGTCACAAGGTGATTCATTTCACAAAGATGTTAAGACCTTTAATCACAGGTTTTTAAATTATATTATTCATTTCCTTAAGGAGGAACTCATCATGAAGGTAGCAGTTATCGGTTGTACTCACGCAGGAACGGCAGCAATTGTCAATACGGCGAAGCTTTATCCTGAAGCGGAAATTACGGTGTATGAACGTAACGATAACATCTCTTTCTTATCTTGTGGTATTGCGCTTTATGTCGGGGGCATGGTGAAGGATCCTCACGGCCTGTTCTATTCCTCCCCCGAGCAGCTTGATCAGCTTGGCGTAACTACGAAGATGCGTCATGAAGTTATAGCTGTCGATACCGACTCCAAACGGCTTACCGCACGTAACCTGGAGACAGGAGAACAGTTCGAAGACACTTTTGACAAGCTGATTGTGACCACAGGTTCTTGGCCGATTGTGCCAAAATTCGAAGGCATTGAGCTGGAAAACATCCTGCTCTCGAAGAATTACAATCACTCTAATACCATTATTGAGCGGGCTAAACAAGCGAACCACATCGTGGTTGTAGGCGCCGGATACATTGGAGTGGAACTGGTAGAGGCGTTTCAGCTTAACGGCAAGCAGGTGACCCTAATTGATGCCGAAGAGCGCATCTTAAGCAAATATCTTGATCCGGAATTTACCGATAAGACGGAAGCTTCACTCAAAGAGCACGGAATTAAGCTGGCACTTTCACAGAAGGTAACCAAGTTTGAGGGATCCGAAGGCAAGGTTCGCAAGGTCGTAACTACCCATGGAGAGTATGAAGCTGATCTGGTTATTCTCTGCATCGGGTTCCGTCCAAATACGGACCTGCTCAAAGGCCAGGTTGAGATGCTGGAGAATGGTGCGATCGTAGTGGACGAATACATGCGCACAAGCAAACAGGACGTATATGCGGCAGGGGACAGCTGTTCGGTCTTCTACAATCCAACCCAGAAGCACGCCTATATTCCCCTGGCTACCAATGCGGTTCGCATGGGCACGCTGGTGGCCCGCAATCTGATTGCACCGACGGTATCCTATATGGGTACACAGGGCACATCAGGGATTAAAATCTACGAGGATAACATTGCCGCAACCGGACTCACCGAGGTATCCGCGAAAGAGGCGGGAATTGACGCAGATTCGGTTATCATTACGGAGAATTATCGTCCTGAATTTATGCCTACCTTTGAGCCGGTAACGCTGAAGGTGGTTTTTGAGAAAGAGTCGCGCCGTATCTTAGGTGCACAGCTCATGTCCAAGGCAGAGCTCACTCAATCCATCAATACGATTTCGGTATGTATCCAGAATAATATGAAGATGGAGCAGCTTGCCTTTATCGATTTCTTCTTCCAGCCACACTACAACAAGCCGTGGAATTTCCTGAATACAGCCGGGCTTGAAGCATTACCTTCTGTGCCTTCGCTGGAGACGGTTCACTAACTTGTATTAAGCTGATTGAAGCTCAAGGTCAGCCAGAGTAATCTGGCTGGCCTTTTTACGTATAGAATGATGAATTCAGGATTAGAGAGCGTGTATATACGAAATTCCCGGCTATTTGCATGAAGTGTAAATTATAGGCTAAAGTAAGAAGGGATTTGTCGTAATATAGGAGGACTTGGTTAACGTGAGTTTAAAAAGAGGATTATCCCGCGGGTTCTTGATCAGTTTACTGTGTGCCGTCTTTTTTGGCCTTATAGCGCTATCTATTCGGGACAATAAGATACATAACTTTGACAGTACGATCATCAGCTGGGTGCAAGGGATGGAGAGCTCTGGCTTGACTCAATGGATGAAGGGGCTTAGCTGGATTGGAACGGGCCTGCCGGTAGTAGGAGTGACGCTGCTGGTTATGCTGTTCTTATATGGCGTGCTGGGTCACCGCCGGGAACTGATCTTTCTCGTGGGGGTGTGCGTTGGCTCTGCGCTGCTGAATGGGCTGCTTAAAGCAGTCTTCCAACGAGCGCGGCCAACGATTCACCGCATTGCTGAAGCGACAGGCTACAGCTTCCCGAGCGGCCATTCCATGGCCGCCTTCACGCTGTACGGCGCTCTGGCTTATCTGCTCTGGAGACATATCCCTGCCCTGCTTGGGCGGATTCTGCTGATCGCCGCCGCGCTTCTGCTTATTCTTGGCATCGGGATCAGCCGGATTTATCTGGGAGTACATTATCCAAGCGATGTGCTGGGCGGCTACTTGGCAAGCGGCTGCTTGCTGGCGGCAGCCATCTGGTGTGCCGGACCGTATCTTCATGGCGGACGAGGGCATGTATGATAAAGGTAGGGTTTAGTCCCCTGCCTGCTTTGTAATGTGAAATGTTTCACTATAAATGCAGGGTAGTGATTTTTTTCACATTTAGAAGCTATTCTTGCAGGTACAATGATAGACGAAGAAGCAGTGAACGAAAGAAAGCAAAGGAGACGTTAGATTATGGCTTACTATAAACCTCAGCAAATCGCGGAAACGACGGTGGAGAACGGGGTTAAGAAGGCGCATAACCCTTTGGTGGCGGTGCTCATTTTGGGTTTTCTGGCGGGGGCATTTATCGCGCTTGGGTTTCTGCTCGATATTCGGGTCATTGCCAGCGCCCCTAAAGAATGGGGAAGCTTTGCTACATTCGTAGGTGCAGCTCTTTTCCCTGTAGGTCTGGTGCTGGTCCTGCTGGCAGGCGGCGAGCTGCTGACCGGGAACATGATGGCGGTTCCGCTGGCGCGCATGGCCAAACGAATCACGACGGGTGAAGTGATTAAGAATATCATTTTGATTACGATCGCAAACTTTGTGGGTGCGATTTTCGTTGCGTTCTTTTTCGGCCACATAGTCGGCTTGACCTCCAGCGGTCCTTATCTGGACAAATTGGTAGAGATGGCTGGGCATAAGCTGGATGACAGCTTCCTTCAAGCCTTCATCTCCGGGATTGGCTGTAACTGGCTTGTGGCGCTAGCCGTATGGCTGTCCTATGGAGCGGATAATATGAGCGGTAAGATTCTAGGTATTTGGTTCCCAACGATGGCATTTGTAGCGATCGGCTTCCAGCACGTTGTGGCTAACATGTTCCTCATCCCGGCCGCCATCTTTGAAGGTCATTTCTCTTGGGGGGAATACTTCATGAATTTCATCCCGGTGTGGCTCGGCAACCTGACGGGCGGGGCCCTCTTCGTCGCCGCCGCTTACTGGGCCGCTTACTTGCGTCCCTCCAAGACGGAGTCTGTTCGCGAGCCTGTGGCTGCTCAGGAGTCATTTCGCAAGCACGCATAGGCCTTAATTGCAGTGACCCGCTTTCGCGTATAAGCTATTTTCAATTCAAGCCTCTCGCCGGTTTGCATCGGTGCAGGGGCTTGTTTTCGTACATTTATCCAAATGAAAATGAATCCGCCATGAAACAAAGGTCAGGGGGAATTAACCTAAGTTCATGGCGGATCACGTTTGGGAGTAGTCCATGATTATGACATTTTTGCAAAGGCAAAAACGCATTCAACAGCCATTACCCTGACAGCTCAGGATTGAATCATTCGGGTGAGACAAATTTGAAGTAATTCTAGACTTCTTCCCACTGATTCCCTACAATAACAACAAAGTGTTGCTTAGGGGGAATGGAGATGAAGGATGAGCTTAATGGGGTATTCCCTGCGGTATGTCCGCTGGATTGTCCGGATACCTGCGGCTTGCTGCTGCATAAGGAGCAAGGGCGGATCGTCAAGGTCACAGGTAATCCAGAGCATCCGATCACGCGGGGAGCCATTTGCAATAAGGTTCGGAATATGACAGAGCGGGTCTATCATCCGGAGCGGCTTCTCTACCCCATGAAGCGCGTAGGCGCCAAGGGAGAGGGCCGCTTTGAGCGGATCAGCTGGGAGGAAGCGATTGATGAAATTGCGGGCCGGTACAGACAGATCATAGACGAGCATGGGTCTGAGTCCATTCTGCCATATAGCTTCTATGGAAATATGGGAATCCTTAGCGTGGACGGTATGGATCGCCGGTTCTTCAACCGGCTGGGATCTTCCCGTCTCGGACAGGGCATTTGCAATGCTGCAGGCAATACGGGCTGGAAGTATACGATGGGATTCGGCGGCGGGACAAGTCCGGAATCGGCAATCAAGGCGAAGCTGTTCATCGTGTGGGGCGGCAATATTGTCAGCACAAATATGCATATGCTGACCATGATAGAGCAGGCCCGCAAAGACGGCGCCAAGCTGGTCGTCATTGACGTGCACCGCAACCGGACGGCGCAGCGGGCAGACTGGTTCATCCCGCTACACCCAGGCACGGACAGTGCGCTGGCGCTGGGGATGATGAACGTCCTGTTCAGCCGCGGCTGGACGGATGAAGCCTTCCTAGCGGAGTATACCGTCGGAGCGGAAGAACTGCGCGAGCATGTCAAAGCTTATCCGCCAGAGCGCGTCTCCGCAATTACGGGCGTCCCTGCAGAGGACATTGTCAAGCTGGCGGAGCTATACGCCACGACTTCGCCGGCGTATATTCATATCGGCAACGGGCTGCAGCATCATGATAACGGCGGAATGACCGTGCGTACCATTGTCTGCCTGCCGGCCTTAACCGGACAATGGCTGGTGGAAGGCGGAGGCGCATTCAAGACGAACGGGCCTTATGGCAACATGAATGCGGATGCATTAGAGCGCCCGGAGCTTAGGTCCAATCCCGGAGCTCGTCTAGTCAGCATGAATCAGCTGGGAGAGGCCTTGCTGGAGCTTGAGCCCAAGATCCGCTCCCTGTTCGTGTACTGCTCTAATCCGGCGGTGGTGGCCCCGGACACGACCAAGGTAGAGCAGGGGCTGATGCGGGAAGACCTGTTTACGGTCGTACATGATCTATTTTTAACGGATACGGCTAAATATGCGGATATCGTGCTGCCGGCGACCTCTTCCTTTGAGAATACTGACCTGTACAGTTCCTACTGGCATCACTACGTCCAGCTTCAGGAGCCGGTCATTCCTCCGCAGGGGGAGAGCAAGAGCAATGTGGAGATGTTCAAGCTGCTTGCACAAGCGCTCGGATTCGAAGAGGATGCCTTCCAGGATACAGAGGAAGATATGATCCGCCAGGCACTGGATTATGAAGCCAATCCTTATCTGGACGGCGTGTCGCTTGAAGCGCTGAAGGCGCAGCGGTTCGTTAAGCTGAATATGGAGCCGCAGCGTCAATATTTGCGTCGGTTAAACACGCCATCCGGGAAGATTGAGCTGCTGTCGGAGCGAATGGCTGCTGCCGGGCTTCCAGCGCTGCCTACTTATGTGCCGCTTAAGGAAGGATATGATGGAGAGCGGCGCCCCGGGCCTCTGGCTAAGTATCCGCTCATGTTCATCTCTCCGCCGAATCACAGCTTCCTGAACTCTACCTTCTCCAATGTGGAGAAGCTGACACGAGTAGAGAAGGAGCCGCTGCTGCAAATCCATCCGGAGGATGCCGTCCAGCGAGGAATAGCTGACAGCGATCCTGTCACGGTGTTTAACGACAGAGGTCGCTATGAAGTCAAAGCGCAGGTTACGGACAAGGCCTTGCCAGGTGTGGTGGTCAGCCAAGGATTATGGTGGGAAGGCGAAGGCGGGCGTCAGCGCGCCAACAGGCTGACCGCAGATCGGCTGGCCGATATGGGCGGAGGAGCCACCTTTTTCTCGACTGTTGTTGAGGTGAAGCGTCAATAAGTGTGCTTGCCGGAGGGATCTTTTTTAGAGATACTGGTCTCTGGGTTTAGTTGAACAATTTGTTGTGATTCTGCAAGGGGAGGCCCGCTTCGATCCGGGCTTCCCTTTTTTGCTTCGCCCTGCTGCTTAGATTATTAGCTTATGAGATGGGAGCATGACCTGCATATGAAATGGTTGGAGTCTTATCCGCGTGAGGTTAAGGTCTTTCTGGTTGCTAGTCTGATCAACTCCGCAGGCGGTTCTTTAATGTGGCCGCTAATTACGATGTTTGTATACAAGGAATTGGGCCGAAGCATGGCGGAGGCCGGCCTGGTTATCCTGATTCAATCGCTGGGCGGCATCATAGGTCAGGTCTTGGGCGGTGCTTTGTATCACCGGGTTGGAGTTAAACGGCTGATTGTGGGCTCACTTGCAGTGAATGCGATATCTCTACTCCTACTGCCGTATGGGGCGGACTATTGGTACTTCTTCATGTTCTTAATGCTGATTGTCGGCTTCAGCAACGCCATGTCCATGCCCGCGATTCAGGCCTTTATCGGCTTTCGGTTTACAGAGCGGCGCGGCGAGATGTTCAACATCGTGTATGTGGCGAACAATATCGGGGTGGCCTTGGGGACGGGGCTAAGCGGCGTGCTGGCCAAGTTATCCTACGATTTGAGCTTTGTAGGCAATGGGATTACATCCGCAGTATTTGCGGTTTTCTTTTATATTTATTTAAGCAGGGTAGAGCAGGAGCAAGGCGATCTTCAGGTACAGAAACGGCGTGATTCCGCGGATGGGCGCCGCCCCTCGGAGCTGCTGCGGCAGTATCATATTTACTTGTTCTTGGGTACGGGGGCGTTTTTCCTCTGGCTGGCGAACTGCATTTGGAACAACGGGGTGTCGCCGTTCACCATTAATCAAGGGATGCCGGAATGGACCTACAGCCTGCTGTGGACACTGAATGGGGTGCTGATCTTTGTGGGTCAGCCGCTGATTTCGTGGATAAAAAGAACGATTGCGGGCTCTCCGGAGGCTCAGCTCATGGCCAGCGGCCTCTTCTATCTGCTGGCTTACGTATGTATTGTAGGATTCCAGAGCTATCCTGGCATGATCTTCGCCATGGTGCTGGCTACGTTCGGCGAGATGCTGATCAATCCGGCGATTCCGGCCTTTATCTCAGATCGTACGGGGAAGACGGCCCCCTTCTATTTGGGGCTGGTAGGCGGCATGGGGGCAGCTGGGCGGGTCGTTGGACCATACGCGATGGGGCTTCTGTATGATCACGGCGGGATTAGCCCGGTGGCCTGGTTCTCGGTGGTGATAGCCATTCTGTCTGTGGCTGGTTTTGCCGTTCACTGGGTAGTGAACCGGGGCAAATGGCAGCAGGAGCCTTCTGAAATCCATATGGGTTAAGGCTGCCTGTTAACAGGTTTAAAGAATAAGGAGGGGCTTACGGACATGAAGGACGAAATCTGGGTTCGGCTATCCGCGATGAAGGATGCAGGGGCACTCATGGAGATCGATGCTTTGGTATGGACGGAGATGACGACTCCGGCTAAGATCCACTGGCGCTCCAGGGAGCAATTTCTGCAAAGCTGTCCCCCAGGCAGTCAGCTGGTAGCCGGAATCGGAGAAGCGATATGCGGTTACGTCGGATTTGGTGCTCCGACAGGACTGCCGAGCAATGCTCATGTGTATGATATTAATATTGCTGTGCATCCGGATCATCAGCATAAGGGGATCGGGCGGAGGCTGATTGAGGAGATCAAATATCTCGCCAAGCTTGAAGGGAAGCGGAAGCTCTCCTTAAGAGTGCTGGAGACGAATGGCCCGGCGATCGCCTTCTACAAAAGCTGTGGATTTGTGGAGCAAGGGAGACTGGTAGAGGAGTTTTATATAGGCGGGCGCTATGTGGATGATATTCTCATGTGGTGTCCTGTGGAGACAGGAGGGGACAGAAGTTGAAGCAGGAGAAGGAGACGGGACATGAGCAGGGGATGCAGGGAATCCGCTGTGCGCACTGTGATCTGCCGATTGAAGCCAGGGATGAGCTGGCTGTAGCGGGGCGTACCTTTACGCTCTCCTCTATGGAGCCCATGCATGTCCGCTGCTATGCGGAGGCAGCCAAGGAGTTCAAGGCTGTATCGCTGGGCAGCGAGCCGCTGAATGGCCCGATTTATACCACGAAGGCTGCTCTGGCCGGGGTAGCTGCGGTAGTGTTGGCAATGCTGACCAGCTTTGGGCCTCTGCGATGGGTGATTTCTGCTATTCTGCTGATCCCTCTGCTGCGGCGGGCGGCATCCTGGGTTCTTCTGGAGAGGAGGCTTCCGCCTGAGTAAGCTTGAGACAGACAGTGCCTTGTGAAGGTGTTCTTCATGGTTGTCCTCTCGACTACAAGGATGAAGAAAGGAATGGATAGAGCATGGATATGGGATTGCAAGGAAAAAAAGCGCTGGTTATTGCCTCAAGCCGCGGCTTGGGCAAAGCCATTGCCGGCCAGCTGGCAGCCGAAGGGGCAGATGTGATGCTGTCAAGCCGCAGCGGGGATAAGCTCCAAGAAGTACAGGCAGAGCTTCAGCAGCTGGGAGCCGGCACCATTCATTATTATCCGGCGGATATTACGAGCAAGGAAGAGATTGATGCTTTGGTGAAGCATACGGGGGAAACCTTCGGGAAGATTGACATTCTGGTGAACAATGCCGGCGGTCCGCCGTCCGCTTCCTTCGAGGAGCTGGATGATGAGGCCTGGCAGAAGGCCTTCGAGCTGAACCTGCTCAGCTACGTAAGATTAACCCGGGCGGTACTTCCTTATATGAAGGGGCTTGGCGGAAGGATTGTGAACCTTGCCAGCATTTCCGTGAAGCAGCCGATTCCAGGGCTTATTCTCTCAAACACCTTCCGGATGGGGATTGTAGGGCTCACGAAGACGCTGTCGCGGGAACTGGCGCCTTACAGCATTCTTGTCAACACGATTGCGCCAGGGAAGATTGAGACAGACCGGATTGCGGAGTTGAATCAGAGCCGGGCTGAGAAATCGGGGCAGTCCGTGGAGAGCATTTCGGAGCAGGAGCAGAGCAAAATTCCGCTTGGACGTTACGGCACACCTGAAGAGTTCGCACGTGCTGCTCTATTCCTCCTATCCGGCGCCAACACCTATATTACAGGTACGACACTTGTCGTTGACGGGGGTCTCATTGAAGCGATCTGATTCTCTGGGGAAAATCATCATTAAGCGGTGCATTTCAGGAAGCTGAAGGCACCGCTCTTTGCCTGTGCAGCAGGAATAAATATCCTCCCTGTGAGGCTCTAGGCATTGAACTATTTTGCGGTTATCGTTATATTTATAAGAAGTAAAATCCCTGAGAAGCACAGGCTGTCCTGCCTTCAGGCTCAGTTCACGAGTAGGCTTCATTTTCAAATAGATAAAGGAACCCATAGAAAGGTTGATTGACTGTGACGCATGCAAGCACGCCTCCCAATTTTATTAAGAACATTATTACGGAAGATTTGAAGAGCGGCAAGGTAGGCAAGGTGATTACCCGGTTTCCGCCGGAGCCCAACGGCTACCTACATATCGGACATGCCAAGGCGATCTGGATCAACTTTACGATTGCCGATGAATTCGGCGGCCGCACGAACCTTCGTTTTGACGACACTAACCCGCTGAAGGAAGATGTTGAGTATGTGAACTCCATCAAGGAGGATGTGAAATGGCTCGGCTTTGAGTGGGAAGAGCTTCATTTTGCCTCCGACTATTTTGAGGAGATGTATAAGCGTGCCCTGCTCTTGATTCGCAAGGGCAAGGCTTATGTGGACGATCAAAGCGCCGACGAGATCCGTGAGACACGCGGCACGCTGACCGAGCCTGGTCAGAATAGCCCTTACCGGGACCGCTCAGCCGAAGAGAACGAGGATCTGTTCAAACGGATGAGAGCCGGCGAATTCAAGGATGGCGAGAAGGTGCTGCGGGCCAAGATTGATATGGCTTCTCCGAACATCAATCTGCGGGACCCGATCATCTACCGGATCGCCCATGCTACACATCATAACACCGGAGATGCGTGGTGCATCTACCCGATGTACACCTTCGCTCATCCGCTGGAGGATGCGATCGAGGGGGTAACTCACTCTCTGTGTACAATCGAGTTTGAAGATCAACGCCCTTTCTATGATTGGGTTATTGCAGAGACTGAGATGGAGAGCACTCCGCATCAGTACGAGTTTGGACGCCTGAATCTGGCACAGACGGTAACTAGCAAACGGAAGCTGAAGATGCTGGTGGATCAAGGTATTGTGGACGGCTGGGATGATCCGCGTATGCCGACGATTTCCGGGCTTCGCCGCCGCGGATATACGCCTGAAGCGATCAAGAACTTCGTCTTCGAGGCCGGGATCTCCAAAGCGCAGGGCATCGTAGACCTGAAGATGCTGGAGCACTTCATTCGAGAGGATCTGAAGATGAAGGCGCCGCGGACGATGGCAGTGCTGGATCCGCTTAAGGTTGTCATTACGAACTATCCGGAAGGACAGGTCGAAATGCTGGAAGCAGAGAATAACAGTGAGAATGAAGAGATGGGCACTCGCCAAATCCCGTTCTCCAGGGAGATTTACATTGAGCGTGAAGACTTCATGGAGAATCCGCCAAGCAAGTACTTCCGCCTATTCCCTGGCAATGAGGTTCGCTTGAAGCATGCTTACTTCATTAAGTGCAATGAAGTGATCAAAGATGCGGAAGGCAATGTCACAGAAATTCACTGCACCTACGATCCGGAGACCAAGAGCGGCACCGGATTTACAGGCCGCAAGGTCAAGGGAACGATTCACTGGGTAGAGGCAAGCCAAGCGGTTCCGGCGGAGTTCCGCCTGTATGAGCCATTGATTGCTGATGAGGAAGCAGACGAGGAAACGCTGGAAGAGAAGACCTTCCTTGACCAGATTAATCCCAATTCTCTGCGTGTCGTGCAAGGCTTTGTCGAGCCAGGACTGAAAGAGGCTAAACCGGAGGACAAGTTCCAATTCTTCCGCCATGGGTATTTCAATGTCGACATGAAGCATTCCAAGCCAGGGGCACCTGTGTTTAACCTGATTGTGTCCATGAAGAGCTCTTTCCAGCTGCCTAAGAACTCTTAAGGTTCTGCTGCTATATAGCCCTAAAGTGAGTTCAAAGCGTCTTATTAGGACAGCAGACTAGATTGAATAAAAGCAGTTGGGGAGCTGTCCCAAAGGTAGGTGATCCCTACTTTAGGGACGGCTCCTTTTTCATGAGGAGGAGGGATAGTATGGCAGGCTTGCGTATCGGTGTAGTATCCGACACACATATGCCCCGTATGGCAGCGGCTCTTCCGCCCAAGCTGGTGGAGGCCTTTCGGAATGTGGATCTCATCCTGCATCTGGGCGATTGGGTTTCGCTGGAGGTCTATGAGCAGCTGCTCAAGCTGGCCCCCGTTGAGGGCATTGCGGGAAATAATGACGGGGAAGAGATCATCAGCCGCTTTGGCATGAAGAAGGTGCTTGAGGTAGAAGGCGTCAAGCTTGGCTTAGTCCACGGCCATGAGCCGTTTGGGAGGATGAGCACGCCAGACAAGGCTTTTCAGGCTTTTGCCAGCGAGGCTGTTCAGGCTGTACTGTTCGGGCATTCTCACCAGCCCTATCTGGAGCGAAGAGAAGGCATTCTGCTGTTCAATCCGGGCTCACCGACGGATAAGCGGCGGGAAGCTCATTATTCGGTGGGTCTGCTTCGGATTGAGGGTGGACAAATCGAGGCGGAGCATATCTTTTTTGCAGGGGGATTTAGATAGATGAGTGGAACCAAGGCTGTATTCTTTGATTTGGATGATACGCTGTATGATCACCTGATTCCATTTCGCGACGGAGTTAAAGAGGTGTTCGGCGCACGCGCGGACGGCTGGGATATGGAGCAGCTGTACCGGCGGCTGCGCTTCCACAGCGATAGTCTGTGGACACAGTGGACCAGCGGTGAGATTAGTCTGGAGAAGATGCGGGAGCTGCGGATGGTGCTTACGTTCCGGGAGCTCGGGATTGAGCTGGATGAGAAGGGAGCAGCACGCATACAGGAGGCCTATATCGGGCACCAGTATCAAATTTATCCCCATAAAGGTGCGGTGGAGCTAATCTCCGACCTGCAGCATGCCGGACATGTTGTCGGAGTCATTACGAATGGGCCGGAAGTCCATCAGTGGAATAAGATCCGCGGACTCGGGCTGGATCGCTTGATTCCTAAGGAGCGTATCTTCATTTCTGAGGCCATGGGGATGGGAAAGCCGGATGCAGCGCTTTTTGAACATGTCAACCGTGTGACGGGAACTACAGCAACGGGGAGCTGGTATATTGGCGACTCTTGGCAAAATGATGTTATCGGTGCGCTTGGAGCCAGCTGGAGCGTCATTTGGTTCAATCCTCGGAACGCTTCCGCAGAGAGCGAACATAAGCCGCATTATGTATCGGGGGATTATGCTGCTTTGCGGGAAATATTGCTGTAACCAGCTGATAAAACTAAAAAGACGATTTCCTTAGCGGCCCTGCCCTTGCTATACAGGTAAGGGCAAGCCACACGGCAGGGAGTCGTCTTTTTAGCTGCTTATGCATATCCTTAGTTCTCGTAGGAGCGGAGCGGTGAATAACCATGGCGATGCAGATGGTACCACATGACGCCAAAGCCGATGAGACCGCATAGGGTGAACATGAGGCAGATTTTGTACAAGGTGATGCCCCCGAAGTTCAGGAACAGCCAACCGCCGAGCAGTCCTGCAAAAACGCCGGATAGTCCGCTCCAGAACAAGGCGTATACCGCTTGACCGGAGGAGCGATAAGGCCGGGGCAGGAACAAGCCGGTCAGCTGTGAGCCTACATAGAAAAATCCGCCGAAGGTCACAGAGTGCAGGAGCTGAATCAAGATGATCTGCAGGGGCTCGGTTGCGATAGACATCAGATACCAGCGCAGAGCGAACAGCAGGCTGACCAAGGTTAGACATGCCAGCAGATGTGTGAGCTTGCGTCTAAGAAAACGCCGCAGCAGGACGAACACAGCCGCTTCAAAAATCGTTGACAAGAAGACAGCCAGTCCAACATACAGCTTGGAGCCTCCCAAATCGAGCATAAAGATGGGCATGAACATGCCATTCATTGTGTTCGGTATGGCCACAAGCAGGCCCAGCAGCAGGAATGTCATAAAGTACTTGTTGCGTACTACGGCAATAAGCTCCCTGGCATGCAGCCAGGGGGTCCCGACTTCTCTTCGCTGGGCAGGGATCAGGGCGCAAGCGCCAAGGGCCAGAAGGATCAGAGGGATAAGCAGGGCAGATAAGCCGCAAGGCTGGGTTAAGTCTATCAAAGGTCCGGCCGCTAGAGCGGTTACCGCCCAGCCGATCGAGCCCCAGATCCGAAATTTGCGAAACCCCTGTCCTTTAGCAGACGTATAGTCAAGTGTAAACGTATTGTTCTGAGCGAGCAGTGATACCTGAAAGAAGTAGAACAGGATCAAGAACCAGTAGAGCATCCGGTAGGTGCTTACCGAGAATAAGAGATAGCTGGATACAAGCAGCCCAGCAAGCATTAGCAATAGCACCGGCTTGGCGCTCTGCTTGCGGTCTGTCCAGTATTTCCAAAAGGGATGGGCGAGCAGTGAGATTAGAGGTCCGGCGGCGAGCAGCCAGCCGATCTCCACCGTGTCCATTCCGATATCCTGCAGGTACAATTGAAAAAATGCTGCGAAAATAACCATGGTGCCATTAATGAAGAAATGCAGCAGCTCCAAGGCCATTGGTATTTGAGGGAGTTCTCCCTTAGCTTTTCGCAATTGCCGACATTCCTTTCCTTGTGTGTAGCAAAGTTCAAAGCTGCCCGAAAGGGGTGCTTGCTTACAATGTATCACGGCTTGGAAAGGGATACAAACCAGCTTTTATGGGAATCTCCATTTTTTAGTCAGGAAGAAGGTGGATAAATGGATATGGAGGGTCTGATCCTTGCCGGGGGCTTGTCGACCCGAATGGGCGAAGATAAGGCGATGCTCCCATTCTCCGGCAGTCCGCTGATCGCCCGCCTAGCGGATGAGCTGAGGAAGACAGTACAGAAAGTGACAGTCGCAGCCGGTGAAGGGCGAGAGGCATATCGGTTTCTCGGCCTCCCGCAGGTTCTGGATGCGTATCCTGGAGCCGGACCGCTGGCGGGACTCCATGCAGGGTTATCTGCTTGTGGAACGTCATGGTGTCTGGTCAGCGCCTGTGACATGCCCTTTGTTCAGGCTTCTTGGCTTAAGAAGCTGGCGGATAAGGCACTGGAGGCTCCTCCTGAGGTGGATGCGGTGCTTACGCTGGCTGGTGGGAGAGTTCACCCGCTGCTGGGCGCATACCGCAAGCGTGTAGCCTCCAGCCTCCGCGAACCGCTTGAAGCGGGCAAATACAAAGTCATGGCTTGGGTGGATACTCTGGAGGTCATCCATCTTCAGCCGGAAGAACAAGAAGAGAGCTTGGCCATCTATAACATGAATCATCCTAGGGAATACCACGAGGCCGTCCGCATATGGGGGCAAGAAGAGATTTAGATTTCGGAAAATTGACAAACAAACGGTCATAAAGCGCTTTCACAATGAGATACAATATAGAGTGAGAGAACTGCTATATGATAAGGCCCCTTTTATGAGCAATGAGCAATGCCGGCCAATAACTGAAGTTAAGTGCCGCTGCTGCGGTACAGCACCTATGATTTGCCGCATGATCAGAGACAAAGGGAGAGGATGAAGAATGAGTATACCAACTGTACTATTTCAGAATGAAGCTGACGAGAAGCTGTCCCGCTGGATGGAAGATAGGGGATGGGTATATCAGCTGTTAGTAGACTTTCTGGTCAGACCGCCGCGGCTGTCTCTTATCGCCCGGTACCGCAGTTATGCAGACCGGAAGGGACTGATTCCTTCGAGCAGCGGCGGACAGCAGCTGGCCGCTTATTTCGAAGGGCTGGAGAAGGAAGAGCTTCAAGCTGCATGCACCCGGGAACAACAGGAATATCAGCGCCTGTTCGTAGGATCTGATCCTAAGCTGCCGCTGAGTGAAGCGCTCGTTCGCGAAAGAGCTGAGGGGATCGATGCATTTCGGATTAGGGCGGATATCTCCGAGTTTTACAGCGGTTGTGCAATTTCCTTTAACAAATTAAATGGGGAACGCGATGATCATATCGCACTTGAATTGGAATTTATGGCGGTGATGGCTGATCGAACCTTGTGTGCCGAAGGTTTGCCGGAGTCTCGGCTTCGTCACATCGAGCTGCAGGCGGCTTTTATGGAGAGTCATCTCATGAAATGGGCCGTTAAATTCGCGGATGAGCTGTATGCCGCTACAAATAGCCCGATGTATCGCGGTCTTGCCATGCTTCTCAAGGAGTTTCTGGAACGGGATCAGGCCATGCTGCTGAAGTGGCAGGCCCTGTATAAATAGCAGCAACATTTAAGAAGGGCCATCCTGAGGATAGATTTAATATCTACCTTAGGATGGCCCTCTTTGCTGTGTCTATTTAGTGATTTGCAGGGAACAAGCTACCGACCTATTCCTCTGCGTTCCGGCGACGCCGGAATTTCATCAGGAACTCATATACGACAGGTACGATAACCAGGGTGAGCAGCGTAGAGCTGATCAGGCCGCCAATAACCGTAACCCCCAGTCCCCGGGAGATAATGCCTGCGCTGTTCTCCCAGCCAAAGACAAGCGGAAGGAGAGCACCGATGGTCGCAAGCGCGGTCATCAGAATTGGACGCAGACGCGTTGCTCCTGCTTCCAGCAGGGCTTCGCGAGTGGAGAGACCTTCGCGTTCCTTATGGATAACGCGGTCGATCAGAACGATCGCATTGGTCACGACGATACCGATCAGCATCAGGGCCCCCATCAGCGAGGAGACATTCAGCGTCTCACCAGCCAGGAACAAGGCAACCAGAGCGCCGATCACGATGAACGGCAGTGAGAACAGAATGGCGAATGGTGCCAGTCCTCCGCCGAAGGTAACGACGAGTACGAAATATACGATGGCAACGGCTGCGGCCATAGCCAGACCAAGCTGAGTGAACGTGTCATTAATCTGCTTGGTTACGCCGCCGAACTTGACGGTTACACCGTCCGGCTTTTTCAGTTCATCAACCTTCTTCTGCAGCGCACTGGAGGCACCGCTGACGTCGCTGCTAAGAATATCGGCCGTGATCTCCACAACCGTCTTCCCGTCCATTCGAGTAACGGTGTCCGGAGAGTTTCCCTTCTCCACCTTCGCCACATCCTTGATTGCAACCTGGATGCCGAGAGGCGAAGTGACTTTGGTGTTCTCAATTTCTTGAATGCTGCTATAAGTCTTGCTGTCTACATCGATATATACATTATAATTCTTACCATCAATTTGAACTTCGGTCAGTACTGGGCGCTCGCGTACAGGGCTCAGTACCATGGCCAGCTGGCCTGCGGTAAGCCCGAGCTTGCTGAGCTTCTGCTGGTCGGCTACCAGGGTGTACTGTTCGTATGCTTCAGAAAGATTGGTCTCAGCCTTCTCGAAGTTGGCTTTATCCTGTTGAACGAGCTTCAGAATTTCATCCGAGAACGGCTTGATCTGTTCCAGATTGTCGCCGAACACGTTGATCGTCAGCTTGCTGCCGCCCATACCGCTCATTGCGGCAGACATGTCGCCCCATTTACCTGTAGGGACTTTCTTCTGCAGCTCCTCAAGCAGATCAGCCTTTACATCTTCAAAATTCTTGGTATCGCTCTTGTACTGTACATAGAACAGGGCGGATTTGGAAGGGCCGGTACTCATCGGATTGCTTCCGCCCACTGAGTACTGCATATTCTCCACACCTGGCTGCTCTAGCAGAAATTTCTCTACAGTAAGCGCACGCTTCTCGACATCTTCAAGCCGGTCTCCGGCCTCAGGAGAGTAGGTGATCATCACATACTTATCTTCCTGGTCTGGAAGGAAGCTTGAACCAATAAACGGAGTAATGCCGAATACGCTGCCTAGAAGTAGAACGACCGCAAGCAGGAATGTAATCAGCTTGTGGGACAGGGACCAGTTCAACACCTGCTGATAGCCCTTAGCCAGCCGTCCCGGCTTCTCGTCATGATTATGCTTGTGCTTCTCCTTAAGCCCCTTGCGGAATAGGGAATGGGCAAGTGCCGGCACCAGCGTGATAGCCACGAGGAGCGAGGCGAGCAGCGAGAAGACCATGGTCAGGGCAAACGGCGTGAACAGTTCGCCAACCATGCCGCTTACGAAGGCCAATGGCAGGAAAACGGCGATGGTGACAATGGTCGAGGACATGATCGGAACGAACATCTCTCGGGTCGCTTCCATGATCAGCTGGCGGCCTTTCAGCTTCTCGCCGGACAGGGACAGACGGCGGTAAATATTCTCGATGACGACGATAGAGTCGTCGACAACCCGGCCGATGGCCACGGTCATCGCGCCAAGCGTCATCATATTCAATGTAATATCCATTTGTCGCAGTGCCAGAATGGCAATCAACAGCGACAGCGGGATAGAGATAATGGAAATGATCGTCGAGCGGACGTTGCGCAGGAAGATCAAGATGATCAGCACAGCGAACAATGCGCCGAACAGCGCTTTTTCGAGCATGGTGTTGACCGAATCCTCGATCGGCTTACCCTGGTCAAGCAGAACCGTCATGCTTACATCTGGATACTGTTCCTTGAGCTTATCGGCGGCATCCTTGACGGCGTTGACCACTTCAACGGTGTTCGCATCATTCGATTTCACAATTTGAATCCCGATGGATTCCTGCCCGTTAGTCCGGGAAATGGACTCGGCCTTACCGACAACCTCAATCTTCGCAAGATCGCTCAGTTTGACGGTAGGGATACCGCTGCCTGACGGCATTTGTCCGCTTCCAGCAGTCGGGGAGGTTCCGCCAGTTGCGGCGGAGCTCTGGCTCTGTCCCCCAGATGCGCCGGCGGCAGCCGTTACGGGAATCTCTACATTGTTTAATTCATCCACCGTAGTAATATGGCCGTCTACCACGACAGCCTTTTGGGATTTGTCCATCTCGAACAATCCAAGCGGTACCCGGACTGCCGATCCTTGGACGATTCCCTTTACGGTGTCCTCAGTCAGACCATACTTAGCGAGCTTTGCCTGGTCGAACTTGAGCTGTACCTCACGAACATATTGTCCGGCAACCTGCACAGAGGCTACGCCGTCCAGGTCTTCCAGCACGGGTTGGATATCGTTCTCGGCAATGCGCGTCAGTTCCTCCAAGTCTTTAGCTTTGCTGCTGGACAAGCTGAGAGAAACGACCGGCATGGAGCTTAGGCTGAAACGGGTGATGGTCGGCTTCTGAGCATCGTCCGGAAGCTTCACGTCATTCAGCGCCTCGCGCAGCGCAGCCGAAGCATTATCCAGATCTGTTCCATAATCGTACTCCACGGTGATGCTGGCTGCATTCTCCATAGAGCTTGAAGTAATGGTCTTCACTCCGTCCACATTCCGAAGCTTCTGCTCCAGCGGGATCGTAATGTCCTTCTCCACACCTTCTGGAGCCGCGCCTGGATAGACGGCGGTAACGTTCAGGAAGGGGATGCTGATATTCGGGATGGTCTCCTGCTTCATCGTTAAGCCGCTGTAAAGTCCAGCGACCACTACGATGATGGTCAGCAGCCAGACAGCGAACTTGTTGCGTAAGGAGAAATTGATAATTCCTTTCATAATTAGGGCTTCTGCTCCTCTCGTCCTATCTCTTTTTGTAAGCTTTTGTCTCTTGTTGTTTACCGGTACAGGCGAATCAAAGTCTCCAGCTCATTGCAGCGCTCCTCAAGAGCAGGAATCGTCCGCAGATTGCGGAGCATACCAAGCAGAAGGGCTTTTCTTGGCTGAAGCTCGATCAGCTCATTCTCCAGAATGCGTAACGACTCTGCGGCCTCCTCACGAAGCTCAGGGTCTGCATCGGCTACATTCAGTTCATCCTTCATCTGCCGGATGACGAACAGCGGATGCCGGTTCGGCTGAGCATCCAGTCGCGGCCCATGCTGACCCCAGGCTTCGAGGAACGATAAGGGAATCAGCGGGGCCGCCTTGCTGCGCAGCATAAATGCAGCTGATTCATCCAGCATGGTCAGCAGATGCTTCGCCATCTGTTCCGTGCTGACGGGTAGGTTCGGCATGAAGAGTAGCCGAATATAAGAGCCCAGCATGCCGTTCAGGATGAACAGCAGCTCCCCGATATAGGGCTTAATCCCAGCCCCATAGATGATCTCCAGCTTGGCGCCACCCCAGTGAAGCAGCCTCAGGTTGTTCTCGCGGACACAGCCCGGTTCCACGGGCATCTTCCCGCTGCCCAGCCAGTCTCTGAGCTGCATCATCAGGAATTCACGCAGCTCCAGCACTTGCTCGAGCAGAACGCGAATCTGTATGCGAAGCTTGTCGCGAGGCGAGGAATCCTTCTGCTGTTCCACCTGGGCGAGCCGGTCTTCCAGCATCTGATAACAGTAATTGTAAATGCTCTGCTCCAGCTCTTCCTTGGACTTAAAATGCAGGTATAGGCTTCCTTTGGACATCCCGCACAGCTCGGCAATTTCCTGCATTGAAGTAGCTGACGCGCCTTTGGCAGCGAACAGCTGCATGGCTGTTCGGAGAATGAGTTTTCGTCTGTCTGTAGCTTTGTCTGCCAACGAGTTGAACTCCTTCCCGACCGATAGGTTCTATGAATGACTCCGTAGTCAAAATAATTATATGATATCGCATAGGCGGATACAAATTTTGGGCAGGCTAGGAAGACCCAGCTCTATTAAGAGATCAGCTTGAGCCCGACGGCAGCTCCCAGAATCAAGGCGATGCACAGCAGACGGCGCGCTTCTTTAGGCTCGCCGAAGAGCAGCATGCCGACAAGGGTACTGCCGACGGTTCCGATGCCTGTCCATACGGCATAGGCCGTTCCCATCGGCAGTGTCTTCATGGCGAAGGAGAGCAGGGAGAAGCTGCCGACGAAGGAACCGAACAATAGGAGATAGGACAACAGGTCACGCCGAAGCGTCACTCGCTTGATACCAATTACGCCGAGCACCTCACAGCCTCCTGCAAGTACAAGAGCTAACCAGGCCATTATGAGGTCACCTCCTTTTCACTTTGATCTGTCATGAGCTTAAGTCCGACAACGCCGCCAAGCAGCAGGGCAATCAGGAGCGTCTTGGACCAGCGGAACGGTTCGCCGAAGAAGAGCATTTCAGCTACAACCGTTCCGGCCGTCCCCAGTCCGGTAAAGACGGCATAGACCGTCCCTACAGGGAGACGCTTGGAAGCTTCAATAATAAGCCAGAAGCTGGTGGCGATCGCGGCGGCCGTCAGGACCCACTCCCACCAGACATCGGCATGCTTAAGGCCTGATACCCAGACGATTTCAATCAGGCCGCCGATAAATACATAAAGCCAATTGCGGTTCATAAACGATAATCCTCCAATTCGAAATTTACTTAAGGTTAGCGCTGAATTCCCTTCCAATATACAGGCCAAGACAATTCTAGTCTTCGGCGCGAGCGTTCAGGAATTTCATACAGCATATCGAGCAGAACGCCATCCGCGAGCGTCATATAGGCGGTTGCGGCATGGGCAGGTTCGATTAATGAAGATCCCCGGTTCTGTATCTCTCTGCCCAGCTCTAGGGTAAGCATCTGCTCCATTCCATCCAGAAAGGGATTTCCCCGGCTCAGCACCTCGGCATACAGCTCCTGCGGAGGGAAATAGAAGGTGCGGAGCAGAAACTGAGTATCCCGGTCCTGATGATAGCTGTCCTGCAGGAAGGAGAGTAGCCCCTTTAGCCGCTGGGAAAGCGGTTCATCCAGCTGGTGAAGATAGAAGCGCCTAATCTTGCGCTTCACCTTGATGACGCAATGCTCCAGCACATGGAGGAACAAGTCATCCTTCCCTTGGAAGTGAGCATAAATAGAGGGCTTCTTAATTCCAGCTTCCTCGGCGATATCTTTGAGAGAGGCTCCAGCATAGCCGTCTAGAGCAAACCGGCAGAGTGCAGCCTGAAGCAGTCCTTGTTTGCCAACTGCCATTTCCTAACCTCCTTTACCTAACGATCGATAGGTCATTCTTTCACAGCTTCCTAAGCTCTGTCAAGCATGGGGCAAGCCGGGAGTGATATATTTTAAGGGAAGGTGATAGGAAGAACCTGCAGCTTCATGTAGAATAAAGGCAGAACATGCGAATGAAGAGACAGATATAAAGGGGATGACTATGAGACGCGGAATACAAATTGCCCTCATTGCAGCGATATTAATCGCATTCTATTTATTTGGGTTCAACATCTTCGGCAAATTCGGGGGAACACTGGTTAGTATCTTCCAGACCTTGACGGTGCTTACGATTGGTTTAGCCATATTTATGGAGAATCGAAATCCCTCAAGCACGCTGGCCTGGATTCTTGTGCTGGCGCTTCTGCCGATCGTCGGTTTAGTTTTTTATTTCCTGTTCGGCCAAAATTATTTCAAACGCAGAAAATACGACAAAAAGCTCCAAGAGGACCTTCAGGCATATGAACGGATAGATCATAACGGGCTGGTACTCCCAGGGGATATGTCCCAATTTACAGAGGATCAACAGCAGCTGCTGCGCCTGTCCCAACGGATCGCCCGAACCCCATTCTCGCTGGCGACCCGCACCCGTGTGCTGACCAACGGACAGGAGACCTTCGGCTCTCTTCTTAATGAGCTCAAGAAGGCGAAGCATCATATCCATATGCAGTATTACATTTACCGATCGGATGAGATTGGCCGCGAGATTCAGCAGACCTTGATTGAGAAGGCCAAAGCCGGTGTTGAGGTCAGATTTATGTATGATGCAGTGGGCAGTCTTGGCCTCTCGCCCGTTTTTCTTAACGAAATGCGTGCTGCAGGGGTAGAGATCGGCGTGTTCGGTGCCGTGCGTTTTCTATCGCTGTCAAGCCGGGTTAACTATCGGAACCACCGGAAAATCGTCGTGATTGACGGTAATACCGGTTTTATTGGCGGCCTGAATGTAGGGGACGAATATTTGAGCCGCAGCAAAACCTATGGTTTCTGGCGGGACACGCATATGCTGTTTAAGGGAGAAGCGGTACGTTCGCTGCAAATTATTTTTCTGCAGGACTGGAAATATGTAACCGGCAAAACCATTATGGGCCAGGAATATTTGTCTCCAGAGCTGGAACGGGGCTGCAGCGGTGCGGTACAAATTCTGCCAAGCGGACCGGATAACGAGACAAGGTCACTGAAGAATGTGATCTTCGCTATGATTACGTCGGCCAAAAAGTCGGTGTGGCTGGCGACGCCTTACTTCATCCCGGATGATGATATTTTAACGGCGCTTAAGGTTGCTGCGTTATCAGGGCTCGATGTGCGTGTGCTGTTCCCAGCAAAGCCGGATAAGTGGCTCCCTTTCCTGGCATCGCATTCTTATTTTCCTTCTTTGCTGGATGCAGGGGTTAAGATTTATGAATATGAAAAAGGCTTCCTGCATTCCAAGCTGCTGATTGCTGACGGGGAGGTAGCTACAGTAGGCACTGCCAACATGGATATGCGGAGCTTTCATTTGAATTTTGAGGTGAATGCGCTCCTCGTCCAAACGGACAGCATTCGGAAGATCGTGCAGGATTTTGAGCGGGACCTGTTGTCTACCAAGCTGATTGAGCGTAAGGCTTTTATGAAGAAAAAGATTTTTGTCCGGATCATGGAATCTGCTGCACGGCTGATGTCTCCTCTGCTATAGGCTTCTCAGGTGCTACAGGCTTCTGATGTACCGTCTGAGGTGCGTTCCACTTCGGCTGATTCCCTATAATTAGCGCCGCTATTCCAATGTTTGGGGTAGTGGCGTTTCTTGTATTGGATGGTTCCTTTACAGTGTCAGGGAATTGGGGGATCAACTTGGAGACAAGCAGTCATTATAATACAATAAGTAAAGAACAAGCTGTATCGGCCAAGAGATTAGATTGTACTTAGGCTGTAAATAGATGAAATCCGCCATAAGGAGCGAACAAGAATTGAGAGAACGTTACGGACGGACCGGAGGCGGAAGCTTCCGCAAAAGAGGACCGCTGCACCGCGGCGAGCGCAAACAATTAGGACTGTTCACCGCTGATGCGGTTCAAGGATATCAGGAGGGGACATTAGGCTCTCTTCCTCAGAAGTTTATAGATCATGAGGCTTCAGCCAGTATTCTTGCCCCACCAGAGACTTCAAGCCATCAAGAGGCATCCAGCAAGATTACCTCGAAGCGGAAGACAGAGCATATTCGGATCTGCTTACAGGAAGAGGTAGAAGGACAGGGGATTACCACGGGCTTCGAGAATTACCGTTTTAAGCATAATGCTGTACCGGAGGTGGATTTTGACCGAATTTGCTTAGAGACGTCCTTCCTTCAACGCTCAGTACGTACGCCGCTCTTAATCAGCTCCATGACTGGGGGCAGCCCGGAAGCAGCTGTGATCAATGAACGGCTGGCAGAAGCTGCTGAGCGCAGAGGCTGGGCGATGGGGGTTGGTTCCATCCGGGCTGCTGTCGAGCGGGAGGAGCTTGCCGGTACCTTTGCTGTGCGGAAGTTGGCGCCATCTGTGCCCATTATCGCGAATCTTGGCGCGATCCAGCTAAACTATGGATTTGGCGCTGAGGACTGCCGGCGGGCTGTGGATATTGCAGGGGCCGATATGCTGGTGCTGCATCTGAACAGCCTTCAGGAGGTTTTTCAGCCGGAGGGAAATACAGCCTTTGGTGGGCTGTTAAAGCGAATAGAAGGGCTGTGCCGTGAGCTGGAGGTCCCGGTCGGTGTGAAGGAAGTGGGCTGGGGCATTGATGCCGAGACGGCAAAGCGCCTGGCCAATGCCGGCGTAGCCTTCATTGACGTGGCGGGTGCGGGCGGCACGTCTTGGAGCCAGGTCGAGAAGCACCGCAGCGCGGATTCGCTGCGGCGTGAAGCGGCCACGGCATTCGCCGACTGGGGCATTCCGACCGCGGATTCCATCCGCGAGGTGCGCGGAATGCTGCCGGGCGCCGCGATCATCGGCAGCGGCGGGCTTCAGTCCGGCGTTGACGCGGCGAAGGCCTTGGCGCTGGGCGCCGACCTTGCCGGGTTCGGCCGCGCGCTGCTCGGCCCGGCCGTCCGCTCCGAGGCCGAAGTGGATGCGAGCCTTGCCCGCGTTGAGCTGGAGCTGCGGATCGCAATGTTCGGCATCGGCGCAGGAAGCATATCGGCGCTGCGCGGAACAACACGGCTCATCCGAAGGGAGAGTTAAAGGAATTAAGAGCCTCATACGAGAGAAAATCGTACTTGGAAAGGACGAGGTGAGCGACTTGTTTCGCTGTTCAGCAACCGCTTCGGCAAAAAGGCCATCTATTTACTCGATGAGCCCGAGGCGGCTTTGTCTCCTGCAAGACAACTTGCGTTTCTCCAAATTATCAAGGAGCTGGAGCAGGAGGCTCAATTCATTATTGCCACGCACTCTCCCATCCTGCTGGGGTATCCGCACGCGCAAATTATAGACTTTGATGCTCGGCCCATCCGTGAAACCCGTTACGAGGATACAATGCACTATATTATAACCCGGCGTTTTCTGGAGAACCGAAGTAAGATGCTGCAGGAATTGTTTGACGAAGGGGATGAATAGCGATGTTAACGACCGCTTTATGGTGAATAAAGCGGAGACAAGAGATTGCTTGCCGGGTGAGAAGATGTGAAGAGCCCTTTGAAAAAGGCCGGGGGTAGGCAGCTGTTTTAGCGTAGATGGGGCAAGCACGAAGCAAGCCAAAAGCAAGCCAAAAGCAAGCTAAGAGCATGCTAAGAGCATGCGTAGAGTAAGCTTGGGGTGAACCACCCAGAACAAGCCCGGAGCGAACCCAGAGCAGGCCCGGAGCGAACCCAGAGCAAGGCCCGGAGCGAACCCAAAGCAGGCCCGGAGCGAACCCAGAGCAAGGCAGGAGCATGTTAGAGCAACTTGCTTTCCAAGTTCTAACCTCACTTTAGCCCTGTATTAGATTCAGGAAAGGTTCATGCCGGGGATCATCTTTAATAACTTCTCAAGTCTTGCTGTCGCTTAGAGCAAAAGGCTTTTAGGCAGGGATGTCCTGTGACTACGGACAAAACTCAGGATTGTCTTTTAAAAGATGGACACCGATATATAAGGTCAGGCAGGTTAGTTTATTAAATTTAAATTATGAAAAATTAATTGAAGCCGATCTCCCGCCCGAATTGGGAGGGCATACCTATCCTGCAGTGTCCACCTTTTAAAAGACAAAACGAAGCAATGTCCTTGTTCAAGGGACAAACAGGAGGAATGCGTTTATTTTTTCCAAGATGCTGTAACCTCCTGCGGACTTGCTTGTTGGTTCACGCCCTTTACTATATAATATGCTGAGATTGGTTAATAAAAGGAGTTGTCATATAAATGGCTTTGAAAGCAGGTATCGTGGGTCTTCCGAACGTCGGCAAATCCACACTGTTTAACGCAATTACACAAGCGGGTGCGGAATCCGCGAACTATCCGTTCTGTACGATCGACCCGAACGTGGGTGTCGTGGAAGTGCCGGATGAGCGTCTGGATAAGCTGACCGAGCTGGTTGTGCCGAACAAGACCGTACCGACCGCTTTTGAATTTGTAGATATTGCAGGCCTCGTGCGCGGAGCGAGCAAAGGGGAAGGCCTTGGGAACAAGTTCCTGGCCCACATCCGAGAGGTGGACGCTATCGTTCATGTGGTCCGCTGCTTTGAAGACGAGAACATTACCCATGTTGATGGTAAAGTAAATCCAGTCAGCGACATTCAGACGATTAATCTCGAGCTGATCCTGGCCGACTTGGACAGCGTAGAGAAGCGGATCGAGCGATCCAAGAAGAATATGAAGGGCGGCAATAAGCAGTATGCGCAGGAAGTGGAAGTGCTGGAGCGTGTGAAGGAAGCCCTTTACAACGACCAGCCAGCGCGCAGCGTAGAGCTCTCAGAAGATGATAAGGCGATTGTGCGCGACCTGCACCTTCTGACACTTAAGCCCGTATTATACGCTGCGAACGTCAGTGAAGACGGCGTAAGCACGGCGGATGAGAATCCTTATGTGCAGCAGGTAATAGAGTTCGCCAAGGCTGAGAATGCGGAAGTTGTGCCGATCAGTGCGAAGGTGGAAGCGGAAATCGCCGAATTGGAAGGTGAGGACAAGGCGATGTTCCTGGAAGAGCTGGGTCTTGAAGAATCCGGTCTGAACCGCCTTATTAAGGCGGCCTACCGTCTTCTTGGTTTGTACACTTACTTTACTGCAGGCGTGCAGGAAGTTCGTGCTTGGACCATCCGCAAGGGAACCAAGGCGCCGGGTGCAGCTGGCGTTATTCACAGTGACTTTGAACGCGGCTTTATCCGCGCCGAAGTGGTATCCTATGACGACTTGATGGCAGCAGGCTCCATGAATGCAGCGAAGGAACGAGGCCAGCTTCGTCTGGAAGGCAAAGACTATGTCGTGCAAGATGGAGATGTCATGCATTTCCGGTTTAACGTGTAATATATATGAAATTCATCATAGCATCGTTATGAACACAGAACTGCCCCAGTGATATACTGAGGGCAGTTTTTAATAGAAAGCTCCCATAATTTCTGTAGGCGGATTGTCTATTCAAAATACAAGGATTATGCTATAATAAAAAGTCGTCTACCCTGCATTTGCTTGACAGGTGATAGGTGACTTTTTTAGGAAATTTTCACACAAGAGAGGTGATTTCCCTTGTTGGACCGACTTCAATCCCTGGTCGACCGCTATGAGAAGCTGAGCGAGCTGCTCTGCGATCCAGATGTGGCGAGCGATACGAAGAAGCTGCGGGATTATTCCAAAGAACAATCGGATTTACAGCCGGCTTATGAGGCGTACACCGAATATAGAACCGTCATGGAAGAGTTGGCTGCAGCTAAAGAGATGCAAGCCGAGAAGCTGGATGACGAGATGCGCGAAATGGTTAAGATGGAAATTGAAGATCTAAGCAAGCGGCAGACGGAACTCGAAGAGAAGATCCGTATTCTACTGCTGCCTAAGGATCCTAATGATGATAAAAACGTGATTGTGGAAATCCGTGGTGCAGCGGGCGGAGATGAAGCTGCCTTGTTTGCTGCGGACTTGTACCGGATGTATACCCGCTTTGCGGATAGTCAAGGCTGGAAGGTAGACCTGATGGACGTGAATGAGAGCGATCTCGGCGGCTTCAAAGAAGTTATCTTCATGATCAACGGCCGCGGCGCTTACAGCAAGATGAAGTACGAAAGTGGGGCTCACCGGGTGCAGCGGATTCCAGCAACGGAATCCGGCGGACGGATTCATACCTCCACTTCAACCGTAGCGGTTATGCCTGAGGCTGAGGAAGTGGATATCGAGATCCTTGATAAGGACATCCGCGTGGATACGTTCTGCTCCAGCGGCGCTGGCGGGCAGTCTGTCAACACGACCAAATCCGCGGTGCGGGTAACCCATATTCCGACTGGAATTGTGGCGACCTGCCAGGACGGCAAATCACAGAACTCCAATAAGGAGAAGGCGCTTCAGGTGCTTAGAGCACGGATCTTTGACATGATGCGTCAAGAAGAGGAAGCGAAGTATGCTGGTGAGCGGAAGAGCAAGGTCGGAACAGGCGACCGAAGCGAACGGATCCGGACTTACAACTTCCCCCAGAGCCGTGTGACCGATCACCGCATTGGTCTAACGATGCATAAGCTGGATCAAGTGATGAACGGAGAGATTGAGGAAATTGTGTCTGCTCTGACGATTGCAGAACAGTCTGAGATGATGGACAAAGGAGAATAACGCTTTGCACAGAGACAAATATGTCATGTCATCAGCGATGAATATATCAGAAGCCCTTAAGGAGGCTTCTTCTTTTTTGGCGGAGGCCGGCATCTGGGAGGCTGAATCCAATGCCCGGTTGCTGCTCGGGAATTTGCTTGGCCAGTCGCCGGCGGCCTTCCTGGCGGCCCAGCGAGAGCCGTTCCCGGCGGAGCACAAGGCCGCCTGGGAAGCAGCGGTAACCCGCAAGGCTGCGGGGGAACCGGCGCAGTATATTATCGGGGAGCAGGAGTTTTATGGGCTCCCCTTCAAAGTCAGCCCGACTGTGCTGATTCCGCGTCCCGAGACAGAGCTGCTCGTCGAGCGCATCGCGGAGCTGGGACAGCGGCTGTGGCCGGGCGGATCTCCCGCTGCTGCCGATATCGGCACCGGCAGCGGGGCTATTGCGGCGGCGCTGAAGTCGCTGCGCCCCGCTTGGCAAGTGACGGCGACGGATATCTCGCCGGCCGCGCTGGAGGTGGCGCGGGACAATGCGCGCCGCCTGGAGCTGGACATTGCGTTCAAGCAGGGGAACCTGCTTGAACCGCTGGCAGGCGAAGCGCCGGACCTGATTGTGTCTAACCCGCCCTATATCCCGGCACGGGATATTGAAGGGCTGCAGACCGAGGTCCGGGATTACGAGCCTCGCTCGGCACTTGATGGCGGCGCGGACGGCCTGGACCCGTACCGGGTGATGATGGAGCAGCTGCCGCTGCTCAAAGCACCGCCCCGGCTCATCGGCTTTGAGCTTGGGATGGGCCAAGCGGGCGATGTGGCCGAGCTGTTGAGACGGGCCGGACACTGGACTGAGATTGAGATCATCAAGGACTATGCAGGAATTGAACGCCATGTCATTGGAATAGACCTTTAGAAAGTTGGCTTTGCTCAGAATATCCTCTAAAATGGAGGAAGAGATTCAGTAGGCCGCTGTAGGCCGGAAGGGCAGAGGGCTTCATGCTAACCAAATTCAAGAAGATCGATTTTACCGTTGTATTTATTTTGGTTCTGCTCATGTGCGCTAGTATTGCTGTAATTTACAGTGCAACGAACGGTACCAAGTATGACGGGTATCACATCCGAATGGCGAGGTATTATATACTCGGATTTGTAGCTTTTTTTGGAATGTCGCTTCTGAATTATCGGTTTATTGTGAAATACGCGCTTTACGTCTATTTGTTCGGTATAGCTTTGCTGATCATTGTAATGGTTGCCGGTAGGGAGTATTACAACGCCACAGGCTGGCTGAGTATCGGCGGTTTCAGCTTTCAGCCGGCTGAGCTGTTCAAGCTTGTGCTGACGATTGCCCTGGCGGCCTTGCTGCTGCGCAAGAGGAAGGTCAAGCTCCAGTTCTGGAGGGATGTTGTACCGCTGGGAATGGTGACTTTAGTGCCCTTTGTTATGGTTATGGGCCAGAATGACTTGGGCAATGCGCTGAGTTATTTGGTCATCCTGGCGGGGATTCTATGGGTAGGCAATATTAAGTACATCCATGCCCTCATTGCTGCTGTTCTGATTGGCGGTGCGGTCTTCGGCGGCATCAAGGCCTATGTGAACTATCATGATGAAGCTTATGCCTTCATGAAGAGCATTCACCGTGAGCACTGGCTGAAGCGGATCGATCCTTGGCTTATGCCGGACCAAGCTAACAAGGATGATGCCTATCAGACGCGCAGCGGTAAGCTTGCGATTGCTTCCGGCGGGATGACAGGAAAGGGCTATCTGAAAGGGGACGGAACTCAGCGGGTGCCGCTCACTTATTCTGATTCCATTTTTGTAGTCATTGCAGAGGAATTCGGTTTTATAGGTTCATCGATTTTACTGCTCTTATATTTTATATTGATTCATAGAATGATCTTAATCTCCCTGGAGGCTAAGGAACGAAGCGGGCCCTACATCATTGTAGGAGTCGTAGCGATGCTGCTGTATCAAATATTCGAAAATATCGGTATGTTTATCGGCTTGATGCCGCTGACAGGAATTACTCTTCCCTTTATCAGCTTCGGAGGAACGTCCATTCTGATTAATATGGCCAGCCTGGGTCTGGTCATGAGTATCAGACTGTATGGACAGGAGGACGACGAGCAGCTGGAGGTGGCTAAGACGGCTGCAGCCTCGCACGGTTGACCAAGAGGGGATACCGCTGTTCATCCCAAGCTCGGGAGGAAATGGCGGTATTTTTTGTGAATCGTTATAATTTGTTTATAAATTCATTGTATGATGGATAGATGTAAGCCTTCTGGGCGTACGTAATCTCTGGAAGGAGCCGCTTGATGATACCTAAGTTTAAGAAAATGGATTGGCCGATCGTCTTTATCCTGGCTGTGTTTATGATCCTCAGCATTCTTCTTGTGCACAGCGGCATTGCCGCATGGCCGTCTTTTAAAGGGGCGGACAAGAGGATGTTATATTACTACATTTTGGGCTTTGCTGTCTTCTTCGGGGTCGCGATCGTCGACTACCGTGTCTTATTCAAATACTATCTCTATATTCTGGGCTTCGGCCTGGCCCTCTTGGTTCTGGTTATTTTCATCGGGGGGACAGTGAATGGTGCGCAGGGATGGCTTAAAGTTCCGGTTATCGGCCTAAGTTTGCAGCCAGCGGAACTTTTTAAGCTGATCTTGATTATTACGCTGACCTCACTCTTGGTGCGTAAATATAATGCACGCCTTTTATTCTGGAGAAATGTTGTACCGTTAACGTTAGCTACGATGATTCCGTTCGGTCTGGTTATGATCCAGAACGATATGGGGAATGCCCTCTCGTATCTGGTTATTCTGCTCGGCCTGCTATGGGTAGGGAATCTGAAGTATTCCCATGCGCTGATCCTGCTTGTAGTGATGGCTGCCACGATCATCGTGGGCATCAAATCTTATGTCACATTCCATGATCAGATCGAGGCTGCTGTAAAAGGAACGAGTCGGGAGCATTGGCTGCAGCGGATTGATCCCTGGCTCATGCCTGAGAAGGCTTCTAAGGATGCGGCCTATCATACGAGAAACGCCAAGCTTGCCATCGCTTCAGGCGGCTTGATGGGTAAGGGCTATATGAAGGGGGATTCTGTTCAGAATGCCCGCGTACCTTATACGTATTCTGATTCCATCTTTGTCGTGGTCGGGGAGGAATTTGGCTTTATCGGCGCCTCGGTGCTGCTGCTGCTTTATTTTATATTGATTCACCGTATGATCCTGATCTCTCTGGAGACGCGTGACCGACGAGGGCCGTTCCTGATCGTGGGGATCGTGGCGATGTTTCTGTATCAAATCTTTGAGAACATCGGCATGTTTATCGGCCTGATGCCGCTGACCGGGATCACGCTGCCCTTCATCAGTTATGGCGGAACCTCGCTGCTGATCAATATGATGAGTATGGGAATTGTCATGAGTGTAAAGCTGCACGGCAAAGACACAGAACCAGAGGAATTGCCATCTTAATAGAATCGGATAGCTATCCAGGGCTAGGGAGAAATTCCTAAGCTAGGATAGCTTTTTTTAATAGGTTTAGAGATTCGCCGGCCCGGACATACTGTCTGATAGAAAAGAAGATAGATTACGGGAGGGTAAACGGATGAAAAGGGGATCTCATATAAACCGGGCAGCAAGCTTTATGAAAAGTTTAGCACTTATCATGTTTAGTACTTTTATTCTGATGATGTCTTGGGAAGGACAAAAAACGGATGCCTCGGCCATCAACACCCTAATTCCACAGGATTCGATTCGGCTCCGCATCCTAGCTAATTCTGATCGTCCTGCGGATCAGCTGGTCAAACGGAAGGTGCGCGATGCGGTTGTCGAGCAGATGAACACTTGGGTAGAGTCGCTCGAACAGCCGCAAAGTCTAGAGGCAGCCCGCGAAATTGTACGGGCGAAGCTGCCGGAGGTTGAAGCGCAGGTGGCCCGCACCTTGAAGGAGAATGGCAAGAGTTATGGTTTTAAGGTTGAACTGGGGCAGGTCCCCTTTCCGGCAAAGCTGTATGGCGGGACGCTTTATCCTGCAGGGAACTACGAGGCTTTGCGGGTGACGCTTGGCGACGGAGAAGGGAAGAACTGGTGGTGTGTGCTGTTTCCGCCGCTCTGCTTCATTGATGCGGGAAGCGGAGAGGCGCTGGCGCAAAGCTCGAATACGGAAGGAACAGAAGGGAAGCGGGTTCAAGCGTCAGAGGAAAACACGGAGGTGCGTTTTTTTCTATGGGAGCTGCTCGAGAATGTGTGGGATTGGTTCGTAGGATTGTTCGCGTGATGATCGCCCTTTAGCTTTTTTGCAAAATCTCTGGAGATGGATGAACCTAGGGGCCCTAACGAGTTATAATAGAAGTCATTGCATTATGCATGTTGCCAACCTGAAAACAGATAGAAAGTTTGAGATGAACTGATATGAGAGATCAAGATCAAAGAGATAAGCATACGCGTTATTGGGATGCGACAGCATGGGTGTCCCCGTCCGCGGACGGTTTGGCAGAGGCCAAAGCAGAGGAGGCGATTGCCGAGGCCGCTCAAGTCCTGGCCGGGGGAGGGACCGTAGCTTTCCCAACGGAGACGGTGTACGGGCTGGGCGGTGATGCCCGGAGCACCGAGGCGGTTGAAAATATCTTCAAAGCCAAAGGACGGCCATCGGATAATCCGCTGATCGTGCATATTGCGGAGGAAAGCCAGCTTGCGGAGCTTGTGACCGAGGTGAACGATACGGCCCGGCGCTTGATGGCCGAATTCTGGCCCGGCCCGCTGACCTTGGTGCTGCCGGTGCGGCCCGGTGCCGTCTCGCCCCGCGTGACGGCAGGCTTGTCCACCGTGGGCGTGCGCATGCCCGACCACGCCGTTGCGCTGCGGCTCATTGCCGCAGCGGGCTGTCCGGTGGCGGCTCCCAGCGCCAACCGGTCGGGAAGACCGAGCCCCACGCTGGCCAGCCACGTGGGCGAGGACCTGGACGGCGCCATTGACGGCATCGTCGACGGAGGGCCCACAGGGGTGGGCCTGGAATCGACGGTGGTGGAATGCGGCGCCGATGGAATGGTAACCGTGCTCCGCCCTGGCGGGATCACGGTAGAAGAGCTCGCCCGCGTTGCGGCGAGCGTGCAGCTCGACCCCGCCCTGGAGAGCGGCGGGGGAGGGGAGGCCCCGGCGCGGCCGAAGGCGCCGGGGATGAAGTACACGCATTATGCGCCGAGCGGCAGCCTGCGGATTGTGATGGGGGCATCACAGGAAGCGGTGGCGGCCCGCATTCAGGCCGAGCTGGATGCGGCCAATGCGCGCGGCGAGGTAACAGGCATCCTCGCCTTTGAAGAGCACCTCGCGAAATATCATGGCGCCCATACGATGCTTTCGCTCGGCAGCTTGGCCGCGCCTGAGACAGCCGCCCAGCGGCTGTACGCGGCCTTGCGGCAGTTCGATGAGGCCGGAGCCACCTATATGCTTGCCGAGGCCTGTCCGGAGGAGGGGCTTGGCGCTGCGGTCATGAACCGTCTGCTTAAGGCAGCGGGACATGAGGTTATATACGTATAAGACGATAAGCAGCAATTCCAAAAGGCGGTGTCCTCCATATGATATCTATAGGACTGACGGGCTGGGGAGATCATGATGCGCTGTATCCTGCTAAGACGCCGGCCAAGGAGAAGCTGAGCCTTTATGCGCAGCATTTTCCCGTGGTCGAGGTGGATAGCTCCTTCTATGCTGTGCTGGGGCAGGAGACGTACCGCCGCTGGATCAACCAGACCCCTGATAACTTTTCATTTATACTCAAGGCCTATCAAGGCATGACGGGACATGCCCGCGGCAAGGTTCCTTTTGACGGGCCGGGTGAGATGTTCGATGCCTACCTAAGATCGATCCAGCCTGTTCAAGAGTCGGGTAAGCTGAAGGCGGTGATGTTTCAATTCCCGCCGTGGTTCGACTGCAGCCCGGATAGTGTCAGACAGCTCAAGGCGGTCCGTAAATGGATGGGAAATCTGCCGCTTGCGCTTGAATTTCGCCATCAAAGCTGGTATGCGCCAGATATGAAGGAGAAGACGCTTGAGTTTATGCGTGAAGAGAACTGGATTCATATCGTCTGCGATGAGCCGCAGGCGGGTCAAGGATCGGTTCCTACCGTGCTGGAGCCCACGGCGCCCGAGCTTACGATCATCCGGCTGCACGGGCGGAATACCTCCGGCTGGAATCAGAGCGGTGCGCCTAATTGGCGAGAGGTGCGCTATCTCTACGATTACAGTGAGAGCGAGCTTGCAGAATGGAAGGATCGGCTTCAGGTGCTGCAAGACCGTGGAGCTCAGAATATATGCATGATCTTCAACAATAATTCCGGCGGCCATGCGGCCGGCAACGGCAAGCAGATGATGAGGCTGCTGGGGATGAATCCGCCTTCGCTTCCGCCTCTTCAGATGGACCTGTTCGGCGAAACCTCCTAGACATGTTTTCCTACTTGTCCGCATAAGGTGGTACAAACCACCTGGACTTGGAGGAATAGACTATGCTGTCTGCAGCGGCCCAGTTAGGGCAATATACCACGATTTTGGTCATGGCAGTCGCACTGGGAATGGATGCGTTCTCGCTCGGCATTGGCATTGGGATGAAGGGCGTGCGCAAGCTGGAGATTGCAAAGATCAGCGGTCTGATCGCTTTATTTCATATACTCATGCCACTCCTCGGTATATTCACAGGACAGTATGTAGGGCATCTTCTGGGAGACGTGGCCCGCTATGTCTCAGGAGGGCTCCTTGTGCTGCTGGGCGGGCATATGATGTACAGCTCCTTTCGCGGTGAAGGCTTTAAGCCTGTGAATCATCGTCATTTACTGGGCGCCATCATTTTTGCGCTTAGTGTAAGCATAGATTCCTTCTCGGTTGGTGTATCGCTGGGGATGTTCAACACGCATTTGATGATTACTGTACTGGCTTTTGGGTTCTTCGGAGGCTTGATGTCTGTACTGGGCCTGATGCTGGGCAGCCGGGTTGGGCAAAGCCTTGGCGATTATGGAGAGGCTGCGGGTGGAGCTGTTCTCTTTGTGTTTGGTTTGATGTTTATCTTTTGATACAATTTAATGAGGAAACTTTGTGATACTTGGATAGTAAAAGACAGACCTACTGTGTTGGAGGTAAGCATAATGCGTATTCTGTTTGTGTGTACTGGGAATACCTGCCGCAGTCCGATGGCAGAAGGGTTGTTTAGACAGATGGCTAAGGAAAGAGGTATTCAGGCCGAGGCTCGCTCAGCCGGGGTTGCCGCGATGGAGGGGATGTCGATCTCCCGCCATGCCGAAGCGGTACTTCGCGATCATCAGATTGAGGATAGCATGACTTCGAGCTCTATGAGTAAGGAGCTGGCGGAATGGGCCGATCTGATTCTAACTTTGACGCAGAGCCACAAACGTCAAGTCATTCACGCTTTCCCTTTCACCGCGTCCAAGACTTTTGCGCTGAAGGAATATGCTCTGGATGACCCTGAGGTTATGGAAGATTTGAAAGAGCTGCATGAACTTGCGGCAAATCAGGCTTTGGAGGCTTCACTTGGCTCGAAATCGAGGCCTGCGGATCAGCAGCGGATGATCGAGCTTCAGCAGCGGATTCCAAGCTTTGATATTTCCGATCCGTTTGGCGGAAGTCGGGAAGATTATGACCGGACTGCAGCAGAGATCCGGGATGCCCTCGATAAGCTGCTCTCCAAGCTGGAGCGTGAGGGGAAGCAATAATTGCAGGTTGCATTTCATCGTTATATGATTTATGCTAAGTCTGACAATAGCAGATCCGGTGTAACTGGCGACAAATGTGGATCAACCACGGTGGAGCACTGGAGTATACGGCCGGTCGCCTGGGCAAAAGAGCAAGACGCATAGATTTATCGTGCGTTCTGCTCTTTTTTTCGTCTTTACCTCCCCTTTCCGTTATAATGTAGACAATCGCTCCTTGCAGAAGGAGGAGCACAAAAGTACGACTAAGGAAAAGGAGGACCCTTGCTGTGAATGTCAACGATGGGGATGTTGCTTCTGTAGCTGCTATAGGCAAACAGGCTGCAGAAATCCTGGAGGAGCTTGCTAAGACCGCTTCCCTTGGACCCGGAAAGCTGGTCGTAATTGGTGTAAGCACGAGTGAAGTGGCAGGCATGCATATTGGAACCGCAGGGGCGGAAGACATTGCAGAAAGCCTGTATGCAGGGCTGGAGGGAGTCAGGTCCCAATACGGATTTGATCTTGCCTTCCAATGCTGCGAGCACCTTAACCGGGCACTTGTGGTGGAGCGCCGCGTGCTTGAAGCTTGGCGGCTGACAGAGGTTAGTGCCGTTCCGGTGCGCACGGCGGGCGGCTCCATGGCGGCATGCGCATACCGCCGCTTCACGGCTCCATGCCTCGCCGAGGAGATCGAGGCCCATGCGGGACTGGATATCGGCGAAACCTTGATCGGTATGCATCTGCGCCACGTTGCCGTCCCCTACAGACCAGCCAGGCGTTCCGTTGGCCAGGCTCGCGTTACAGCAGCATGGACGCGGCCGAAGCTGATCGGCGGGCAGCGGGCGGTATATACTTTGCCGCAGACCGAGGGTTCAGAGCTGTGTGATTAGAGATACACTAAATTTTATAATAAAGCAGGGAGGACAATGAGCATTATGGAACATTTGAGAAAGCAGGATCCGGCCGTTTTAGAGGCCATGAATTTGGAACTTAAGCGTCAGCGCAACAACATTGAGCTGATTGCTTCCGAGAACATCGTGAGTGAAGCTGTTATGGAGGCTATGGGTTCTGTACTGACGAACAAGTACGCAGAAGGCTACCCTGGGAAACGCTACTATGGCGGCTGCGAGCATGTGGACATTGTGGAGAACATCGCCCGCGACCGTGCGAATGAGCTGTTTGGTTCCGAGCACGCGAATGTGCAGCCGCACTCCGGAGCACAGGCGAACCTGGCCGTGTATCTGGCTGCTCTCAAGACAGGCGACACCGTGCTTGGCATGAACCTTGCTCATGGCGGACATCTGACACACGGAAGTCCGGTCAATGCTTCCGGCCTGCTGTACAACTTCGTAGCTTATGGTGTACAAGAGGATTCCTTCCTGATTGATTATGATGAAGTGCGCAAAGCTGCTTTTAAACATCGCCCTCGTCTGATCGTGGCAGGTGCAAGCGCATATCCGCGTACCATTGATTTCGAGAAAATGGCCGCAATTGCCAACGACGTAGGCGCATTGTTCATGGTGGATATGGCTCATATTGCAGGACTGGTTGCGGCCGGCCTTCATCCAAGCCCTGTTCCTCATGCTCACTTTGTGACGACTACGACCCATAAGACGCTGCGCGGTCCGCGCGGCGGCATGATTCTGACCCGTAAGTCTTGGGCCCAGGCGATTGACAAGGCAGTATTCCCGGGAACCCAAGGCGGCCCGCTGATGCATGTGATTGCTTCCAAGGCTGTAGCTTTTGGGGAGGCTCTTCAGCCGTCCTTCAAGACCTACGCTGAGAATATCGTGAAGAATGCTAAGAAGCTGGCGGAAACTCTGCTGGCTGAAGGCTTGAATCTGGTATCCGGCGGTACCGACAATCACTTGATGCTGGTTGATACGCGCAATCTGAACATTTCCGGTAAAGACGCCGAGCATGTACTGGATTCCATCGGAATTACTGTCAATAAGAACTCGATTCCATTCGATCCAACCAGCCCGTTTGTAACCAGCGGTATCCGTATCGGTACACCGGCAGCGACTTCGCGGGGCATGGATGAAGAGGCGATGGTAGAGATCGGCAAGATCATTGCCGACACGCTGAAGTCTCCGAAGGATGAAGCAGTGCTGGACAAAGCTCGTACTCGGGTTACGGCGCTGACAGATCGGTTCCCGATTTATCCGAACATGAAATACTAATTGGAAGCGAAGCTTATGATATGAAGGTCTCCTGCGCCTAGAGAGGTGCGGGAGATTTTTTTATATCCTTGACACCTCACGGAATTGTTGAATTCTCTTTGCATGAAAGATATCCCCTACAGGTGAAAAGAGAATCCCCAAGTGATATAATGGACAAGATTTATGGACAATCTGGAATAAAGCGGATGTCAGGATGAGAAGAATGAGCATGATACCGGAGGGACGAAAAATGGGAAAACTGATCGTGTGCGACCACCCGTTGATTCAGCACAAGCTAACATTTATCCGTGATATGCGGACGAATACGAAGGATTTTCGCGAGCTTGTCGATGAGGTTGCTACATTGATGGCTTATGAAATTACGAGAGATATTCCTTTGGAATCGATTAAGGTGCAGACACCGGTTGCGGAAGCCGAGTCGCGTGTAATTTCCGGGCGGATGCTGGGGCTAATTCCAATCTTGCGCGCTGGATTAGGGATGACAGACGGTATTCTGAAGCTGCTTCCGGCAGCCAAGGTGGGTCATGTCGGTTTGTTCCGCGATCCGGAAACACTGCAGCCGGTTGAATACTACATAAAGCTGCCGACGGATGTGCAAGAGCGTGAACTCATTGTAATTGATCCAATGCTTGCTACGGGCGGATCTGCCATTGCGGCGATCGATGCGCTTAAGAAGCGTGGATGCACGCAGATCAAGATGATGAATCTGATCGCGGCACCAGAAGGCGTTAAGGCTGTGCAGGAGGCACACCCGGATATAGACATTTATGTTGCCGCACTCGATGAGCGTCTGGATGAGCATGGTTATATTATTCCAGGCCTGGGTGATGCCGGCGACCGGCTGTATGGAACGAAATAATCCGTTGGGACAAGCTTAGATATGACTTAAAGAGAGGGACGGTTACGCGTATGGAAGCCACCCTCTTTTTTTCAAGAGAGAAACGGGGGACAAATGATGAAGAACAAACTCAAGGTAATGACAATCTTCGGTGTTAGACCTGAAGCGATTAAGATGGCTCCGCTTATTCTGGAGCTGCAGAAGCACCCGGAGCATATCGAATCCATTGTCTGTGTAACGGCGCAGCATCGCGAAATGCTGGACCAAGTGCTTGAGGTGTTCCAGATTGAGCCAAACTTTGATTTGAACGTGATGAAGGAGCGTCAAAGCTTGAATGAGATCTCCATTCGGGTGCTGCAAGGCCTTGAAGGTGTTCTTAAGGAAGCGAAGCCAGACATCGTGCTTGTGCACGGGGACACGCTGACCACGTTCCTGGCAAGCTATGCAGCTTTCATGCAGCAGATTAAGATAGGACATGTGGAAGCGGGACTGCGTACTTGGAACAAAATGTCGCCTTATCCGGAGGAAATGAATCGCCAGCTGACCGGTGTGCTCGCAGATCTGCATTTTGCGCCTACAGATTGGTCGGCAGGGAACCTGCGCAAAGAGAATAAATCAGAGTCAACCATATATATCACAGGCAATACCGTGACAGATGTGTTTCAATATACAGTAAAACCGGACTACAGCCATCCAGTACTGACCTGGGCCGAGGGCAAGCGCCTGGTACTGATGACAGCACACCGCCGTGAATCCCAAGGGGAGCCGCATCGCAATATCTTCCGTGCGGTAAGACGCATCGCCGATGAGTTCGAGGATGTGGCGATCTGCTATCCGGTTCACCTTAGTCCGGCTGTTCGTGAGCCTGCATACGAAATTCTTGGCAACCATCCGCGTATTAAGCTGATTGATCCGCTGGATGTAGTCGACCTGCATAACTTCTACCCGCATACCCATTTAATATTGACGGATTCGGGCGGTTTACAGGAAGAAGCGCCTTCTTTTGGCGTGCCGGTACTTGTGCTGCGGGATACGACAGAGCGGCCTGAAGGAATTGAGGCGGGGACGCTGGAGTTAGTCGGAACCCAAGAAGAGAAGGTGTATGAGCGGACAAAAGCATTACTCAGTGATCCAGAGGCTTATCAATCCATGAGTCGGGCCGCCAACCCGTACGGAGATGGGCAGGCATCGAAGAGAATTGTCAATGCGATTCTTCATCATTTCGGCCTGATAAGCGAACGTCCTGAACAATTTCACACAAAGTTCACAAATGAAAACGAAGCGTAGTTTTAAGATTGGAACGTACAGCATACAGTTAAACTGTACGGTTTGTAGGGGTTTGTAGAAATGAAAATGAAAATCAGGTTTCAAGGCTTCTTTTCGCGCCTTGTGATCAGATGTTCCCTCAATTGACAAAGTTTATTTTGATTAAGTAAAATGAACTAGAATTCCGAGGGTGGGACAGAAATGGACAAACCTGAACATTCTGATAACACTGAGAAAAACACGAAAAACGATCGTTCCATCTGGATTATGCTAGGCACCGTGAGCGCAATCGGCATTGAATTTGCCGCTTGTACAATCGCCGGTTTTTATTTGGGAACTTGGCTGGGAAGCCACCTGGGAAATCGGCAGGTATGGGTGCTGGTAGGCGTTCTCGCAGGAATGGTCGTCGGAGTGGCAGGAGCAGTAGGAGTAATTCGAAGGATAATGAGGGAAAGCGATGAATGAACTGTCCAAATATCGAATAGTTGTTGTCCGGGTAGTTCTATTTTTTGCCGCTTTTTGCCTTGTGATATCCGCAGCCCTTCCAACACACCGTCCAATTGCCCATGGTTTAATTCTTGGATCTTTTGTAAGCTGCTTGAATGTGCTGCATATGGCTTATAAGGTCAGGAAGATTACCAATGCTGCCGCAGGGAAAGGCAAAGCAGGCAGAGGAATAGGTTTTGGGACACGGCTGGCCACATCAATTTGTGCCATCTTGTTACCGCTGGAATATCCGCATTACTTTAATGAGGTAGCGGTGATGGCAAGCCTAGTTTTTGCTCAATTTCTTCTTTTGATATTGGGAATTATCTACTCACTTAGAGAAGAACGCAAAGCGGGAAAGGGGTGAAAATAACATGCTGCATGAATCACCGATTATTGAATGGCATGGCATTAATATTGACCTGTCTGTCATTCTCATGCTGGTTGTCTCCTGCGCCGTCGTTTTTCTGATTGCTTTCCTCGCGACTCGAAATCTGTCGGTGGAGAATCCAGGCAAGCTTCAGAACTTTATGGAGTGGGTTGTGGATTTTGTTAAGGGGCTCATTTCCAGCTCGATGGATATGAAGAAAGGCAAAGCCTTCTTATCTCTTGGCATGACCTTAATCATGTTCATTTTTGTCAGCAATATGCTTGGACTACCTTTCGGGATTGTTACTGACTATCACGACAAGGAGCATGCTGCGATTTTCGGGAAGCCGCTTGTTACTGTAACAGAGCAGATCGATAAGCTTCAAGCTGAACAGTCTGCATCTGGAGAGCATGAAGAGATTGAAGTCGGTGTGGGGTGGTGGAAATCACCTACAGCTGATGCTGGGGTCTCGATGGGTCTTGCACTTATGATCTTCCTGATGGTGCATTTCCTAGGATTGACGAGGAATACAAAAGGGTATTTAAAGCATTACGTCCAGCCATTTGTCTTCTTCCTACCAATTAATATTATAGAGCAGCTGTCCAAATTGCTGACTCACGGTATGCGTCTATTCGGGAACATCTTTGCCGGTGAGGTTCTGATCTCGGTACTCCTGAGTATGACGAAGCTGGGTGCAGTTGGCTGGGTTGGTTCCGTTGCTGGTCTTGTGGTATGGCAAGGGTTCAGTATCTTTGTCGGTTCCATTCAGGCGTTTGTCTTTACGATTCTGACTTTCGTTTATATTTCTCAAGCTATTGATACCCATGAAGAGCATTAGCGTGGGTGGCGAAGTGTTTCATTGTTAAGTATGAACCGGTTAACAGCCTGTTTATTCTTAGCCTGTAAATATACTAAATTTAATTCACATTCTTAAGGAGGCTTTTTGTAATGGGAGTTATGGCTTATATTGCTGCGGCAATTGCAGTAGGTTTGGGTGCCCTCGGCGCAGGTATTGGTAACGGCTTGATCGTAAGTAAGACAGTAGAAGGTATTGCTAGACAACCAGAAGCTAAGTCTTCTCTTCAAACAGTTATGTTTATCGGTGTAGGTCTGGTCGAAGCCCTTCCGATCATCGGTGTCGTTCTTGCGTTCATTTTCTATGTAGGTGCTTAACCATAATGATAAAGGGTTGGCGGGGAAGGCAACTGCCGTCCGCGCCTTCTCTTTTTGGCTTCAATTGAGTGATGAGCGAGGCCGATATCGGTGAAATGAACCGCCTTACCGGAAAGGAGTGACTGAGATTGAGTTTTAACTGGACATCTCTAGTATTTGCGCTGATTGCCTTTTTAATCCTTTATTGGCTGTTGAATAAGTATGCTTTCGGTCCACTCTTCAACGTCATGGAGAAACGTCGTCAGCTGGTGCTGCAGCAAGTAGAAGAAGCCAAGCAGACACGGGAACAGGCAAGTGTATATGTAGAAGAACAGAAGCAGGCTCTGCAGCAAGCGCGCAAAGAAGCTTACGATATTATTGAACAATCCAAACAAACGAGCAGCAAGCAAGCGGCTCAAATTATTGAACTTGCTAAGGAAGAATCCGTACGTCTGAAAGATGAAGCCGTTCGCGATATCGAGAACGAGAAGAACAAAGCGGTGGAGCAGCTGCGTACCGAAGTTGGTGTAGCCTCTGTCAAAATTGCTTCCAAGCTGCTTGAAAAAGAAGTTAAGGAAGATCATGTGCAGGAAGAGCTGGTGGACCAATACCTCAAAGAGGTCGGTGGGAAATCATGAGCCGCGATACGGTCGTAGCCAAACGTTACGCCAAGGCGCTGTATGAGATTGCTGCGCAGGAAGGACGCACGCTTGAGGTGGAGCAGGAATTAAAAGCGGCTGTTCAGGCGCTTACTTCCGATAAGAGTATCTTGAATTTCATCTCTTCACCCAGTGTGGCGGAATCGGCCAAATGGCAGGTTATTGGCGGGAGCCTGGAAGGACGCCTGTCCGCTCCGGTTATCTCCCTGCTGAAAATGCTTGTATCACGCGGTAGAACGGAGATCTTATCCGAGCTGCTGGACAGTTATATCAACATCAGCAGTGCTGCTCTTGGTCTTGCCAACGCGGTGGTGTACACCACTTACGCGCTGAATGAGCAAGAGAAGCAGCAAGTAGCTGAAGAGTTCGGAGCTTTGGTTCAGAAGAAAATCCGCGTTGAGAATGTAGTGGATACCAGTTTGCTTGGCGGTATGAAGGTTGTCATTGGCGACAAGCTGTATGATGGCAGTCTCGCGGGCAAGCTGGAACGGCTTGAAAAGTCTTTTCGAAGACAAGCACTGTAGATAGGGGTGAAACACTTGAGTATCAGACCTGAAGAAATCAGCACACTGATTAAAAGTCAGATCGAACAATATAAAACCGAAATCGAAGTGACCGAGGTCGGAACCGTTATTCAAGTCGGCGACGGGATCGCCCGTGTTCACGGACTTGAGAACGCTATGGCTAACGAGCTTCTTGAATTTGAGAACGGCGTCGTAGGTCTTGCTCTGAACTTGGAAGAAAGCAATGTCGGTGTCGTTATCCTCGGACCTTACACTGAAATCCGTGAAGGTGACCAAGTGAAGCGTACCGGACAGATCATGCAGGTTCCTGTAGGGGATGCTCTGCTAGGCCGTGTTGTGAACCCGCTTGGACAGCCGGTTGACGGCAAAGGTCCTATCGCAACTACGGAATTCCGTCCTGTAGAGAATAATGCTCCAGGCGTTATTGATCGTAAATCGGTTCATGAACCGATGCAAACCGGGATTAAGGCGATCGATTCGATGGTTCCAATTGGACGCGGCCAACGGGAATTGATTATCGGTGACCGTCAGACCGGTAAGACAGCGATCGCTATCGATGCGATCATTAACCAGAAGGGCAATGGCGTGAAATGTATCTATGTTGCCATCGGCCAAAAGCAATCCACAGTAGTTAATGTGGTTGAGACGCTGCGCCGCCATGGTGCATTGGACTACACCATCGTAGTTACTGCATCTGCTTCTGAGCCATCTCCACTATTGTATATTGCTCCTTATGCGGGCGTATCCATGGCCGAGTACTTCATGTACAAAGGCGAACACGTCCTTATTATTTATGATGACTTGTCGAAGCAGGCAGCGGCTTATCGCGAATTGTCCTTGCTGCTTCGTCGTCCCCCAGGCCGTGAGGCATTCCCTGGTGACGTATTCTATCTGCATTCCCGCTTGCTGGAACGTGCGGCGAAGCTGAGCGATGAGCTTGGCGGCGGATCTATTACCGCATTGCCGTTCATCGAAACCCAAGCGTCCGACGTATCGGCATATATTCCTACGAACGTAATCTCGATTACGGATGGTCAGATCTTCCTGGAATCCGACCTGTTCTATGCAGGTCAGCGTCCGGCGATCAACGTCGGTATCTCCGTATCCCGGGTAGGCGGATCGGCACAAATTAAGGCGATGAAGAAGGTTGCGGGTTCCCTCCGTCTGGACTTGGCCCAATACCGTGAGCTTCAAGCGTTCTCGCAGTTTGGCTCTGACCTGGATAAATCTACACAAGCCCGCCTGAACCGCGGTGCGCGTATGATGGAAATCCTGAAGCAAGGCGTTCACCAACCGCTCCCTGTTGAGAAGCAGGTAATCAGCTTGTACACAGCGGTTAAGGGCTATCTCGACGATATCCCACTCGGTGATGTTCGCCGCTTTGAGGCAGAGTTCCTGTCTTTTGTGGAAAGCCAGCATGACGAAGTGCTGCAGTCGATCCGTGACACGAAGGATTTGACTTCGGACAACGAGACACTTCTTAAGGATGTTATTGAGAAGTTCAAGAAGGGCTTTGCTGTTAAGGCTTAATTTTTATAGTGAAAACCGGCTTTGGCTTTCGCCAAAGCTTCGGTTTGTCATAGAACGTTGTATGATGCGAGTTTTGGCTTTGCCAAAACTTTAAGTGAATGCTTTCGAAGTAACTTTGAGCTTTGCTCAAAGTTTTGAGGTGGTGAAATCATGGCAAAAGGAATCCGCGAGATCAAACGTCAGATCAAGAGTATTCAGAATACCCGCCAAATCACGAAAGCAATGGAAATGGTGGCCTCGGCCAAGCTGAGAAAGGCGCAGGAGAAAGCGCAAGCCGCGCGCCCTTATGAAGAGAAGCTGAAAGAGGTTGTCACCAGCATTGCTGCCGGGACACAAGGGGTATCTCATCCGATGCTGGTCTCCCGCCCGGTGAAGAAGACGGCTTACATTGTCATCACTTCCGACGGGGGGCTCGTTGGCGGCTACAATGCCAACGTGCTTCGCAAAGTGATGGACACAATTGCGAATAACCACAGATCCCGTGAAGAATACGGACTGTTCGTAGTAGGACGTAAAGGACGCGATTATTTCAACCGCCGCGACCTTCCAGTTGTAGGTGAAGTTACCGAGCTGTCAGATACGCCTTCGTTTGCTGACATCAAGGCGGTGGCCAATGCAGCTGTACGCGGCTTTGAAGAAGAACAGTACGATGAGATCTATCTCTGTTATAACCGGTTCGTGAACGCGATTACTCAAGTGCCAACCGTTGATCGCCTGCTGCCATTCGAACAGGTGAAGACCGATAAAGTGGATGGCGCAATTAAAGCGTCTTATGAATATGAACCATCCCCTGAGGGCGTGCTTGAAGTACTGCTTCCGAAATATGCAGAGACGCTCATTTACGGTGCCTTGCTTGAAGGCAAGGCGAGTGAGCTTGGCGCGAAGATGACGGCAATGGGCAGTGCGACGAAGAATGCGACGAAGATGATCGGCGAACTGACGCTGACTTATAACCGTGCACGTCAAGCGGCCATTACGCAGGAGATTACAGAGATTGTTGCAGGTGCGAACGCGCAATCTTAATTATTGAAATAGCTAGCTAAGGGATAATGACAGTTTGCGGCTTAAGCGGAACCTTCCGAATCTTGCCTACTCATAAGGGCTTAGGGATAAGCCGGATGAATAGGGCAAGAGCCGCTGTCTGCAAACCTTGAGGAGGGAAACAAAGATGAACACAGGACGCGTTGTCAGCATTATGGGTCCGGTTGTCGATATCGAGTTCGAACGCGGTCAACTTCCGGAAATCTTCAACGCTATTAAAATTGCCAGTGATGAACAAGCAGGACGCTCTAGCGAACTGACTTTGGAAGTTTCCAACCACTTGGGTGACAATGTGGTGCGCTGTATTGCAATGTCCTCCACTGATGGACTTGTCCGCGGCACGGAGGCCGTAGACCTCGGCGCTCCAATCTCCGTACCGGTTGGTGAAGTTACACTAAGTCGTGTATTTAACGTACTGGGTGAAACTATCGATAATAAAGGTGATATTGCAGAGACTACCAAGCTTCCAATTCACCGTGAACCACCAGCTTTTGAAGAGCTCTCCACACAATCCGAGATTCTGGAGACCGGCATCAAGGTTATCGATTTGCTTGCTCCTTATGCGAAAGGCGGTAAAATCGGCCTCTTCGGCGGTGCAGGTGTAGGTAAGACGGTAACTATTCAGGAGCTTATTAATAACATTGCTCAAGAGCACGGCGGTATCTCTGTATTCGCCGGTGTAGGCGAACGTACTCGTGAAGGTAACGACTTGTATCATGAAATGACTGACTCCGGCGTTATCAACAAAACGGCGATGGTATTCGGTCAGATGAACGAGCCGCCAGGCGCGCGTCTACGTGTAGCCCTAACAGGACTTACCATGGCTGAATACTTCCGTGATCAGGAAGGCCGTGACGTACTGCTCTTTATCGATAATATCTTCCGCTTTACTCAAGCGGGTTCTGAGGTATCCGCCCTGCTCGGACGTATGCCTTCCGCCGTAGGTTACCAGCCGACATTGGCTACAGAAATGGGTCAGCTGCAGGAACGGATTACTTCTACCAAGAAGGGTTCCGTTACTTCCATCCAAGCGATCTATGTCCCAGCCGATGACTATACAGACCCGGCTCCTGCGACAACATTTGCTCACTTGGACGCTACAACCAACCTGGAGCGTAAAATTTCTGAGAAAGGGATCTTCCCAGCGGTGGATCCGCTGGCTTCCAGCTCGCGGATTCTAGCTCCAGAAATTGTAGGCGAAGAGCATTATAATGTAGCTCAAGGGGTTAAGCAGCTGCTTGCCCGCTATAAAGAGCTTCAAGATATCATCGCCATCCTGGGTATGGATGAGTTGTCTGAGGATGACAAGCTGATCGTAGCCCGTGCCCGTAAGGTTGAACGCTTCTTGTCCCAGCCTTTCCACGTGGCAGAACAGTTCACCGGATTTAAGGGCAAGTATGTTCCAATTGCCGAAACCGTGCGCAGCTTTAAAGAAATTCTGGACGGTAAGCATGATGATTTGCCGGAAGCGGCTTTCCTGTTTGTAGGTACAATCGAGGAAGCTGTGGAGAAAGCGAAGACCCTGTAAGCCAGCTTTTGTCTGGCAGGCTGGTTATTCGCTCCGAAAACGTATAGGAGTGATGGCTGTGAACACCTTTTTGTTGGAAATCGTCACACCGGAGCACGTGGTTTTCTCCCAGCAAGTCGATAGCATCACCGTGCGTGGCACGGAAGGGGAATTTGGCATTATGGCCGGCCATATTCCTATGGTGACTCCGCTTCAAGTAGCCCCTATCAATGTAAAGATGGCGGGAGCACGCGCGGCAATCGCCGTCCACGGAGGATTTATTGAAGTGCAGAAGGAGAAGGTGATTATTCTGGCTGAAAGCGCCGAGCTATCTTCGGATATTGACGTCGAGCGTGCCAAGGCCGCCAGAGAGCGTGCAGAACGCCGTCTGGCAAGTCATGGAAGCCAGGATCATATTGATCACCGCCGGGCTGAACTGGCTCTGCAAAGAGCAGTTACTCGGATCAACGTGTCTTCCAGTCGCAAAGAATAGTAAAAGAAGCCGGATACTCTGTTTAAGGGTGCCGGCTTTTTTAATATGAACAAGTTAACAAGCTGTGAAGCGAAATTTCATTTCGATTTTCATGGCAATTTCCTAAAAAAGCCGAATTTTTCCGGAAATTAAAACTGGATTATTCCGTGCTTGGCAAGTATGATATAGAAGGTCTATAATTTTACAAACCGGATACCGATATACTAAATGGAACTTATTAACCGAATGTGGTTCTTCCGCATAGTATTATCGTGTACGAAGATGGGCGGTCATCATACCGGCCTGTAAGTCCATCCGGGTTCGTGCAGGAGGAAAGTTAATCGTGGTTGATTCCATAACGAATCAGATGTCTACATCAATTGCGGCAAACGGCCTGACATCCATCATTGTGTCTCTGGTCTGTGTTGTCCTGTCATGGTGGGCACTGCAAAACCTGAAGCTGGATCTGTTCATCCGCCAGCCCAAGGGGCCACAGGGAAAACTGCTGCATTTGCTCCTGGCGATTGTGCTGGGCAGATTTGTCGCAGCGTTCGTCATGGATTACTGGGGTTACACGCAAATGCTGCGCTATCTGTTTTAAGCCGGGGGTCTTTGGTTATATGTGTGATAGACTAATTAAGCAGTGTTTGTCGAATAACATCAAATTATTGTGTCAACAATGGGGATAAGAATCTTATAGTAATCGATTGTTTATCCAACTGCCGCAGTTTATCGGAGCTAGGGCTTTGGAACTTAATCCGTGAATTGTACTTGTGCGGTGTTTTTTAAAAATGGTATGATGAAATTTAGTTCAATCTGAAAATGTGTGTTGCATCTTACATGGTGAGAAAAGAGAAAATGAACGCGCGGAGGGAACCATAATGAGCAAATTTATCGTCCGCGGCGGCAACGTGTTGACCGGGAACGTAAAAGTTAGCGGAGCAAAAAACTCAGTGCTGCCGATTATCGCAGCTTCTTTGCTAGGTGAAGAAGGGGTAAGCATCATTCGCGATGCACCACCTCTGGACGATGTAAGGACGATCAGCCGGGTGTTGGAGTCACTCGGGGCAAAAGTTACATATGATCAGGAGGAAGTGATTACGGTTGACGCCAGTCAACTTGTATCCTGCGAAGCTCCCTATGAATGGGTACGCAAAATGCGGGCTTCGTTTCTGGTCATGGGACCTTTACTGACCCGTATGGGACATACACGCATCTCGCTGCCTGGAGGCTGTGCCATCGGTACAAGACCGATTGATCAGCATTTAAAGGGTTTTGAAGCGATGGGTGCGGAAATCAATCTCGGTCAAGGATACATTGAGGCGAAGAGCGAAGGCAGACTCCGCGGCGCGAAGATCTATCTTGATGTTGCTAGTGTAGGTGCAACTGAGAATATCATGATGGCCGCAACGCTGGCTTCCGGTACAACGATTATCGAGAATGCTGCCAAAGAACCGGAAATTGTTGATTTGGCTAATTACTTGAACAGCATGGGTGCTATTGTCCGCGGAGCAGGCACCGGCGTCATCCGCATTGAGGGCGTAGAGAAGCTGCATGGTGTAGAGCATACTGTAATTCCAGACCGCGTAGAAGCTGGTACCTACATGATCGCTGCTGCCATTACCGGCGGAGACGTCTTTGTTGAGGGAGCTATCGCAGATCATTTGGGACCGGTCATTGCTAAGCTGGAAGAGATGGGTGTAACCATTGATGTTCAGGAGAACGGGGTTCGCGTAAAGGCAGATCATCCACTGAAATCGGTAGATGTTAAGACCCTGCCCTACCCAGGCTTCCCAACAGATATGCAGTCTCAGATGATGGCTTTGCTGCTGAAGGCAGAGGGAACCAGTGTAGTGACGGAGACGGTGTTTGAGAACCGCTTTATGCACGTAGAGCAGTTCGGCCTAATGAATGCCGAGATTAAGGTAGAAGGCCGCACAGCGATCGTTACAGGTGGATCCAAACTGACAGGTGCCAAGGTATGCGCGACAGATCTTCGTGCAGGAGCAGCGCTCATTATCGCGGGTCTGGTAGCAGAAGGTACTACTGAAGTTAGCGGTACGCATCACATTGATCGCGGCTACGTAAATTTAGCTGAGAAACTGTCTGGGCTAGGAGCAGATATTTGGCGTGTCGAACTGAACGAGGAGACTCGCGCAGCAGCTCAAGACAAAGTGTCGAAGGACGTACCCGTTCTTAAGGTACAGCCTACTTTGGCGTAAAATAGATGTTATGCCTAAAGCCTTTCCGAAAGTAATGAGAATTACTTAGGAGGGCTTTTTTATATTTTTTTATACATAGGAAGGATGTCACCAAGAAAGCCTGGAAGTGATATACTGAACATATCCGAAGAGCCTCCCCTGCCAGGGAAGCGATCGGAAATAAGTATTACATAGTTATTGAAAGCGGTACCAATCTAGAACGATGAAAGGATGAAGGATTGATGGCTCTTTTAACTTGCCAATTTTTCTCCGAGGTGCTTGGGTTAAGCACATCCATGCAGGTCATTCTTCCGCAGGAGACGCGTCAGCAGATCGGCATGGAAGGCAGGGCTATATCGGGGAAGCATCCTGTGCTGTATTTACTGCATGGTCTGAGTGATGATGAATCTATCTGGATGCGCAGAACCTCTATTGAACGCTATGTGGCTCCCTTAGGGATTGCCGTGGTGATGCCGAATGTGCATCGAAGCTTCTATACGGACATGGAGTTTGGAGGGCGTTACTGGACCTTCTTGTCGGAGGAGCTGCCGCAGCTGGCACAGCAATTCTTCCCACTATCTGACCGGAGAGAAGATCAGTTTGTGGCGGGGCTCTCGATGGGTGGATACGGTGCTCTGAAATGGGCGCTGCGCCAGCCAGAGCGTTTTGCCGCAGCTGCCAGCCTATCAGGGGTTACAGATATTGCGGAGAGAGCGAGACATGCTGACGTTCATCTGGAGTCTACGCTGAAGTTTGTATATGGAGAACGGGAAATTGCAGGTACAGAGGAGGATGTGCTATGGCTGCTGGAGCAGGCAGCAAGAAACCAGGGGCCTAAGCCAGCCATTTATCAATGCTGTGGAACTGAGGATTTCCTGTATGAGGACAATCGCAAGTTTGCGGAAACGGCGGCAAGCGTGAATTACGAGATTACGACCGAGTTCGGGCCAGGCGATCATAACTGGGAGTATTGGGACGAGCAAATTCAGAAGGTCCTTGAGTGGCTGCCTTTACAGACCCGCAATTCGTAAGTAACGCGCAGCACGGTTTCATCATAACAAGAGCCGAAGTCAACCCCATTTAGGGAAAGACTTCGGCTCTTTCTCGTTCATATTTCAGAAATTATAGGCTGTAAGAGCCTGGACCGATCAAGGCTATGCCGATAGCGACAATCGCGAATACGAGATTCAATTCATATCCGTTCGCCGTAGCCCAGAAGCCATTCTTGCCATGTACGGTTGCAATCGCTCCTATCATAGGAAGCACAATAAGCACTGCAGCCAGCGGCATCCAAAATCCTAGGGCAAAGAGAAGGCCTCCTGCCAGCTCAAACAAGCCAACTCCAAACGCCATCAGTACACCCGGACGCACCCCGATGGATTCGAACCATCCGCCCGTACCCTTAAGTCCATAGCCTCCGAACCAGCCAAACAACTTCTGGGCACCATGCCCTACAAAAGCCAAACCTACGATGATGCGAATAATAAGCAAACCCCAATCTGCAGCCATTATTTATATCCCCTTTACGATTGAAATGATTTTGTTTTGTTGATCCAAGATTACAGTAAAAGTTTGTTACTGTCAATAATAATGTTACTATATTTTTTATATTAAATTTAGTTATGTGCGTTTTAGTGTTCAATGATAGGATGGTCAGCCTTGAGGTTCTAGTAAACGTAGGAGTTTCATAACTATAAGGCATAGAGAAGTTCGAGATAGAGATAGTTAGCAGATCACTAGAACACATGAAGGGAAGGAAAGCGCAGATGAGAGATAGCAGACCATCCTGGAACCTTAGGGTCACTTCCAGAGAAGGCAAGGGTTTAACCGCTTCTTTTGAAAGTGAGCCGAAACCTATCGTTCCAGAGGAGGACAAGGTCCAGAGAGAATTACATATAGCCTTTGAAGATTCCAATGAAGTAGGGAAAAGAGAATCTGTGCAGGCGCGGGAGCCCTACGCTTCAGAGAGAATGAAGTCAGTCTCTTCTGTGTTGAAGGCGGGGCGGCGGCAGTCCGCAGCCCCTGCGGCGAAGTTCCGCCTCCGCTGGGGCGGTAGTACGCGCTTCGGCGGGCGCCGCATTGCCATTGGGGCATGCGCGCTGGTTGCGGCTGCGATCCTGCTGCCCGCGGCGCTGGTAGATCGCGGCAGCGAGCAGGCGCGGGATGCCGCCTCGCTTCCGGCGGTGTCCCGCCCGGCGGCGGCGCAGCCTGCTGCCGCCGCGGAGCTGCCCGCGGTCACGGACGATGCGGCTGCCCAAGAGGTGTCCGTATACCTGACGGGCACCGGGGCGGTGGAGACGCTGCCGCTGGAGGAGTACGTGACCGGCGTGATCGCCGCCGAGATGCCGGCAGACTTTGAGCTGGAGGCGCTCAAGGCGCAGGCTATTGCCGCCCGGACCTTCATCGTACGGCGCCTGGCCGCGTCTGATCGCAGCGGCGTACCGGGCGGCGGCGCGGATGTGACGGATACGGTCCGGCATCAGGCCTATCTGTCCAAGGCGAAGCTGGCTAAGTGGGAAGAAGCAGGCCGCAGCGATGCGCTGGCCAAGCTGAAGAAGGCAGTGGCGGAAACTCGCGGGTTAATCATGACCTACAAGGGGAAGCCGATCACGGCCTCGTTTTTTTCAGCGAGCGGCGGCTCAACCGAGAATTCGGAAGATTACTGGAGCCAGAAGATTCCCTATTTGCGCAGTGTAGCGAGCCCTTGGGAAGCGAAGATTGACCCGAAATATAAAGAGACTGTGAGTCTCTCATTGAAAGAGGTCTTCACCAAGCTGGATCTGCCGGAGGAGACGGCTGTTCCGGCGTCAGGACTGACTAAATTGAGCCGTGTGAGAACAGAAGGGATTTTTCAGATTCTCTCGAAGACCAAAGGGGCCAGTGTCAAAGAGATTGCTATAGCCGGTCATAAATTCACCGGGCGTGAGGTGCGGGAGAAGCTGGGGCTGCGTTCAAGCCAGTTTACGGTTCAAGTCAAGGAGGGTAAGGCGCTTATTACAACATACGGCTATGGACATGGGGTGGGCATGAGCCAATGGGGGGCTAACGGGATGGCAGCCGAAGGCTATCAGGTGAAGCAAATTCTGGAACACTATTATACTGGAATTCAATTTCAGCGAGTGTCTGAGTTTCTGTAAGATTTTTTGAGAAAAATTGCTATAAAGCAAGTATAAAAGAGTTATGCCCGGTAACACTGGTTACTGAGGTGATAACCATATGAATGAACAAAAGAACAAACAGCAATTGCCAGAGGAATCTCCTAAAAAAGTAATGGGAGAGCCGGTCGCTCCGGTATCCTCTTGGAAGAAACTATTGTCCAAACGATGGATCTACCCGGCAGCATACGTGGCCGCAGCGGCAATCATCCTAACGTTAGTGTGGGTCTATCAGGACACCAGCCGCAAGCCGCTGGATGACAAGAAGCCCTCTGCAGCCGCTGTATCTGGAGAAATGAGTACTCCTGAGCAGCAAGAGCAGAATGTGAAGGAAGAAGAGAAGGCCGTTGAGACCACTGCAGCTACAGAGGATTTGGCATGGCCGGTTGCGAATGCGGCTGAGGTGAAGATCGTGAAGCCTTTCTATGAAAGTGACGGGACTTCCGAGGAACATGTTGCTGCGATGATCGAGTATAAGGACACCTTCAGACCGAACACAGGAATTGATCTGTCCCGCGCAGACAAGCAAAGCTTCGAGGTGAAGGCTTCGCTTGGCGGCAAGGTCACTCGTGTAGAGCAGCATCCGCTGCTGGGCAACCTGGTTGAAGTGACCAATGCCAATAACCTGAAGACGGTATATGCGAGCTTGGCCGATGTCAAAGTCAAGCTGGATGATCAAGTGAAGCAGGGCGATACAATCGCCAAGTCCGGCCAAAATGAGCTGGGCAAGGATTTGGGCAGCCATCTGCACTTTGCGGTATATGAGAATGGAGCTCCGGTAAATCCGGCTTCACTGCTTCCGCAGCAATAACAATCAGAATTTCTGGATACAAAGGCCTGGGAGGAGCGACTTCCCTGGCCTTTTATTGTTATGTTTTTTCGTGATTTGATGCTGGTGTTCGCATGGCTTCCTGCACCTTCAAGGCAAGGGATTCATCACCCTTGTTCCGCAGCCTCCAAGGGCTTGTACCGGCAAATAATTGGTTTCCTCAAGGCTTGTCAGGCTTGGAAACAAAGAATATATGGTCACGCCCCTCATATAATGTACCAAACTATCTCGAGTAGGGAGGCGGGAGCGTGCACGATTACATCAAGGAACGTACGATTAAGATAGGCCGCTGCATTGTGGAGACGAGGCATACAGTCCGGACCATCGCCAAGGAATTCGGCGTTTCAAAAAGCACGGTGCATAAAGATTTAACCGAACGGCTGCCGGAGATTAATCCAGATCTGGCTGACCAGGTCAAGCACATTCTCGAGTACCATAAGTCGATCCGGCATCTGCGCGGAGGAGAAGCGACAAAAATCAAATACAAAAAGGAGAATCCTGACGAACTTGAAGTGATTACGTCTGCCCCTTAGTGGGTAAATAATAAGTTTATCAACCGTATAGGACTGAATATTATTGAAGAAGTCCCCTGAAGTATGATATTTTAAAATATGGTAATAGAATGAGGATTTCTATCCATAGGTCCCGAATTTTAGCAGATCCTACATCATCATGTCGAAACCAATCCGTCTAAGATCAGCGTGGCCTCTTTTACCATAAATTTCAATTTAAAATAACGCTTTGGGGGACACTTGACGATGAGCAAGGATATCGGTATTGACCTGGGTACGGCGAATGTACTCATTCATGTAAAAGGAAGGGGCGTTGTGCTTGACGAGCCTTCCGTTGTAACTATTGAGAGCGACACCAAACGCGTGCTTGCTGTAGGTGAAGACGCCAGACGTATGGTTGGCCGGACGCCGGGAAATATCGTGGCGATTCGTCCGCTTAAGGACGGCGTTATTGCTGACTTTGATATTACAGAAACTATGTTGAAATATTTCATTAACCGTGTGGGCGGCAAGAACTGGTACAGCCGTCCACGCATTTTGATCTGCGCGCCGACGAATATCACTTCGGTGGAGCAGAAAGCGATTCGCGAGGCTGCCGAACGCAGCGGAGCGAAGGATGTATTTTTGGAAGAAGAGCCTAAAGCGGCAGCCATTGGGGCAGGTATGAATATCTATGAGCCGAGTGGCAATATGGTTGTAGATATTGGCGGAGGAACGACAGATGTGGCAGTGCTCTCCATGGGGGATATCGTCACAGCCTCTTCGCTTAAAATGGCGGGGGACAAGTTCGATGCTGCCATTATTCGCTATATCAAGTCGAAGTACAAGCTCCTGATCGGGGAGCGAACAGCAGAGGATATCAAGATAGGCATCGGCACGGTGCATCCGGATGGTCGCAAGGCGGAGATGGACATTCGTGGCCGTGACATGGTATCCGGACTGCCTCTGACGGTTACGATTTCTTCGACTGAGGTACAGGAAGCTCTGTGGGATTCCGTATCCTCCATTGTAGCTTCCGCCAAATCGGTGCTGGAGCGCACTCCACCGGAGCTGTCTGCGGATATTATCGACCGCGGGGTTATTCTGACCGGGGGAGGCGCTCTGCTGAACGGGTTGGACGAGCTTCTGGCCGAGGAGCTGCGGGTGCCTGTGCTCGTAGCAGAGGATCCGATGCACTGTGTAGTTAAAGGCACAGGGATTATGCTTGATAATTTAGATAAAGTCATAAAGAAAAAATTCTAATTGCCGATATAAAGGTATATGCTCTTAGACGCGACTTAAGATAATTATTGCTCACAACAGAGCAATTCTAATAAATTGTTAGCAAGATCATGCAATTCATGCTATGAACGGAGGCTTTCTATGTTAAGAGGACTTTATACGGCTGCAGCAGGGATGATGACCCAGCAGCGACTGCACGACACGGTGACTCAGAATATCTCCAACATCAACACAACCGGATATAAGCAGGTGAATAGTGTCGCACGGTCTTTTCCGGAGATGCTGATTTCTATGGTTGGAGGTAATGAGCCGGGCGTGAAACGGATCGGTAAGCTGAACACTGGTGTATTCGCTGAGGAGAGCTTGTCCTCTTTTACACAAGGAGTGGTCCGTGATACAGGGCGCAGCAGTGACTTTGCGCTTGTCTCCAATCTCGAGCTTCAAGATCCGGCCACCGGCCAGAATTATACTTTTGATGCGAATGGAAAATATGTTGGCGATGACGGTACGGTCGTCTATCAGCCTCAGGCCTTCTTCACCGTGCGTGATGCGGACGGTAAGGAGAAATATACGCGGGACGGCAGCTTCCACGTTAATGCAGCCGGTCAGCTGCTGACCGCACAGGGCTATGAAGTGCTCGATGCGAACGGCAATCCGATCACATTGCCAGCCGGAACTTCCATGGATCAGATATCGGTGGATGGACAAGGCGTGCTTCGCCGAAATGGCAATGCCATCGGCCAGCTTCGAATCAGTGAAGTCACCCTGCCGAACCAGCTTGTTCGTGACGGTCACGGCGTATTCGAAGCACAGGATGCCCAGGCGGCTGGCGTAAGAGCCTTGGCTGCGAACGATCCGGCCTTTGCTACGGCAGAGGTCCGTCAAGGCTCATTGGAAACTTCAAATGTGGATACAGCCCAGGCAATGGTGGATCTGCTTGCTGCTCAGAAGGCGTATGAAGCCAACCAGCAAGTCATTCAGTATTACGATAAAAGCTTGGACAAAGCAGTGAACGACCTTGGTCGCGTCTAGAAGGAGGGACTTAAATGAATAATTCTATGATCAGCGCCATGGTATCCATGAACAGCATCCAGAAGCGTCTGGATGTGCTGGCGGATAATATCGCCAACGTGGGTACAAATGGCTATAAACGGAAGGAAGCCTCCTTCGAGGATACGTTGACGCGGGTCCAGCAACAGCCGGATGGCCTTCGCAAGACAGGCCGCTCAACGCCTATGGGGTTCAATTTGGGGTTTGGAGCGAGATTATCCAACGTCACTTATAACTTCAGCCAGGGTCCGATCAAACAGACTAATAAGCCTACCGATCTGGCTATTGAAGGCAACGCCATGTTTGCTGTTCAAGCAGACGGGGTACAGGCTTATACTCGGGACGGCAACTTTCATATCAGCCCGGACCCGCTGAACCCGAAGATTGGATACTTGACCACGAGCCAGGGATACTTTGTACAGGGAACGGATAATCAGCCGATTACTGTACCGACGAACGGCTCTCTTCAAATCGATGCTTCAGGGAAAATCAGCTCCGTAGTCGGCTCGACCATTACACCGGTAGCCCAGTTGAAGCTTGTGACTCCGCGCCGTCCCGAAGGGCTTGTGGAGAAAGACAATAACTTGTATACTTTACTGCCGGGAGCGAATGCTAATGATGTTCTTGGCAATGCGAACGCCTTATTGCCGGGGGACCCCAATCGCTCTACCCTTCGTCAGGGCGCTTTGGAGGAGTCAAATGTAGATTTGACTCAAGAGATGACAGACATGCTTCAGGTCCAGCGAGCTTACCAGCTGTCGGCTCGGGCGCTTTCCTCCAGCGAGACGATGATGGGAATGGCGAATCACTTGCGCGGATAGGTGGTATCAGCTAATGACTGAAGCAACAGAAGAGACGAAGCCGACCGCAAGCAGGCGCGGCTTACGCCGAACCTTAAAGGTTATCTCTGTCGTGCTCTTCCTGCTGCTTGCCGGATATGCAGGGATGGCCATAGGTTATGTTGTGCTTGGCAAGCAGCCGTGGAGTGACATATTTTTGTGGAGCACCTGGCGGCATGTGTTTGATCTAATTTTTGCCCCTTAGGGAGCTGCATGATCATTTTAGAATGATGAATCGGCTAGCGCCGTCTGTATTAGTAAGTCCTCCTGTCCTGCCTATGGCGGGAAGGAGGATTTTTTGCTGTGAGTATGGAAGGAACTTAATTGGATTAGGGGAAGAGGAACGTGATAGACAGGTTTCCCTTTTAACCGCGGAAAATGTATAATGGTGGGGGACTCTACGGCTCGGAAATCAAAAGGGCTTATCCGCATCCAGCTGTAGGCCGTTCGAATGCGGATAAGCCCCTTATCTTAACCTTCGCTTCTGCAGGGGCGAAGGATAATTACATTATGGCCCGGAGAGATTGATTCTATACGGGCCGTTCGATTGAAAGGAGCAAGTTTATGATGATGGATGTTCGTCAAATTCAGGAGATTATTCCGCACCGTCCTCCATTTTTGCTGGTGGACCGGATTATAGAGATGGAGGTGGGCAAACGCGCGGTCGGCATTAAGAATGTGACCATCAACGAACCCTTCTTCATCGGGCATTTCCCGGAATATCCGGTGATGCCGGGAGTACTTATTACAGAAGCGCTGGCGCAGGTTGGTGCAGCGGCAATTTTGCAGGTGGAGGAGAACAAAGGGAAGATCGGCTTCTTGGCCGGACTTGACGGCTTCCGCTTCCGGGGCCAGGTTGTGCCTGGAGATACGCTTCGTCTTGAGGTGGAAATTACAAGACTGAAGGGCTCTATTGGAAAAGGCCGCGCCACAGCTAAAGTAGAAGACAAAGTGGTCGCCGAAGGCGAGATCATGTTTGCTTTGTCCTAGAGTTGGGTTAATTCCTTGAAGAACAGCTAATTCGCTGTATTTTCTAATAACTGTCAAATAGATGGAGGAATTGTGACTATGAGCGAAATCAGTAAGTCTGTATTGGATAAAGTTCAAAGCTGGCTGGAAGATCCTTTTATTGATGAAGAGACAAAGCAGGAGCTTCGCGCATTAGAGCAGAACCCTGCTGAGCTGGAGGATCGCTTCTATCGTGAGCTGGAGTTCGGCACAGGGGGCCTGCGCGGCGTCATTGGTGCGGGCAGCAACCGCATGAACCGATATACCATCGGGCGGGCAAACCAAGGTTTTGCCGAGTATATCCTGAACTCCAAGAAGGGGGAAGGACGCAAATCCGTAGTCATCGCCCATGATTCCCGGCACTTCTCTCCGGAATTTGCGCTGGAGTCTGCATTGGTGCTGGCGGGTAATGGCATTGTAGCTAAGCTGTTCCCTTCGCTTCGTCCAACCCCGCAGCTTTCTTTTGCAGTTCGCCATTTGAATGCTGATGGAGGAATCGTCATCACAGCCAGTCACAATCCTCCGGAATATAACGGATATAAGGTTTATAATGCCGAGGGCGGACAGCTTGTGCCACATGAAGCAGAGGAAGTCATCGCCAAAATCCGTGATGTACAGTCTTTCTCCCAGGTGAAGCGTCTTACCCAGGAAGAAGCAGAAGCTCAAGGGCTGCTGGTATGGCTTGGTGAAGAAGTGGATGAAGCCTTTGCTGAGACGGTAGCGGCTACAAGTGCGAACCGCAAACTGCTGGAAGAGGGAGCTGCGAAGGACGTAGTTATCGTCTATACGCCGCTTCATGGTACAGGGAACCTGCCCGTTCGCCGCGTGCTGAATAAGCTGGGCTTCACCCAGGTGCATATTGTGCCTGAACAGGAACAGCCTGATGCTGAGTTCTCGACCGTGAAATCGCCGAACCCGGAAGAACGCGAAGCGTTCACCATGGCCATTGAACTTGGCCGCAGGGTAGGTGCCGATATCCTGATCGGTACAGACCCTGATGCGGACCGGATGGGTGCTGTAGTCCGCGACAAGAACGGGGAGTATGAAATTCTTACCGGTAACCAATCGGGGGCCATTCTCGTTAATTATTTGTTGAGTCAGCTGAAGGCTACAGGCAAGCTTCCGGCTAATGGTGCAGTGGTGAAGACAATTGTGACCAGTGAGATGGGGGCGAACATTGCCCGTCACTACGGATTGACTGTGTTCAATACGCTGACCGGCTTTAAATATATCGGTGAGAAAATGAATGAGTTCGCCGCGTCGGGTGAGTATACGTATGTATTCGGATATGAGGAAAGCTATGGCTATCTGGCCGGGAACTATGCTCGGGATAAGGATGCCATTGTAGCATCTACGCTGATTGCGGAAGCTGCGGCTTATTACAAGCAGCAGGGTAAGACACTAATCGATGTGCTGGAGGAACTGTATCGCGAATTCGGTTACTATCGTGAAGCCTTGTCCTCCTTGACCATGAAGGGCAAGGATGGCGTAGCCAAGATCAGCGGTCTGATGACAGCTTGGCGGACGAATCCGCCGCAAGAGCTGAATGGCATTCGGGTAGACAAAATGCTTGATTATTCCTTAGGTTTGGACGGTCTGCCGAAGGAGAACGTTCTTAAGTTCCTTCTTGAGGACGGCTCGTGGTTCTGCCTGCGTCCTTCCGGCACTGAACCGAAAATTAAGTTTTATTTTGCCGTCAAAGGAACCTCGAATGAAGATGCCAAAGCGCGTCTGAAATCACTGCAGGATACCGTTTTGGCAAAAGTGGAAGAATAAGCCCTGGCGCGTAAGTATCAAGAGGAGGTAGCTTCGTGGTTCAAAGATGGAAGCAGTGGAACACTGCCACCCGCAAATGGCTGTGGATTCTAGTTGTGGTTGGTTTGGTGGCGTCTCTGCCCTTAATTTATGGTAGGGTGGAGACAGAATCCACCGCTAAAAATGTAGAGCTGATTTATAATTATCGCAGTCTGCTGGATATCTCCTCCTATCAGGGGAATCCGCAGCAATTTATGTCTGATCGGCTGGACCGGCTGAAGAAGGCTGGGTTTAGCACGATCGCCGTGTTCGAAAGTAATCTGGATGAGCTGAAAAAGGCTCGCCGTCTGCAGGTCTACAGTGCTGCAGACGTAGCTAATCTGAACAAGAAGCCTTTATCGGCAACCGATAACGGAACCTATGTCCTGTTCACAAACGACGATAACGAGAAGATTTATGCTTCGATGATCAAGGATGCCTTTGCTCAGTTTGATATCCAGGTATCCCCTTGGTCGTGGAACGGGCATTCAGGCCTGCGCCTGAATACCTCGCCGGAGGATGCCGCGCTTAAACCGATGCCGGCCGATCCGCAGGTGATGGAGATGATCCATGATAAAGGCATGCACATCTTGCCGCGCATATCGGACAGCGGAACCTATAACCAAGAGGCTGTAGACGAGCTGCTGGACCAATATGTGAAGTATGGCGTCACACGTATTCTATTTGATGGTGAAGCCGTTAAGGGCTATGGAGACGATGCGGAGAAGCATTCCTTACAGGCCTTTGCCGACTCTCTGAACGAGCGTCATATCGGTATTGCTGCTATTGAGGGGCTGAAGAAACCTCAGCTGGGTCTGAACCGACTGGCTCATCTGCTGGACTACAATGTAGTGCGCCTGCATTCCATTGGGGACACCGATGCAGCCATGGATCAGGAAGCCTTGGCTGACCGACTGGCTCTTGCCGTAAAAGACCGGAAGATTCGGATGATCTATTTCAATTCATCTCCGGCTCGTGATGTAGTGAAGGCAGCGATTACCGACCCGATTGACAATGTCATTCATGCCCTTAAAGATAAGGGTGAAGCCTTGGATCGTATAAAGAAGGCCGGATACCACCTTGGACAGGCTGAACCGTTCAAAGTGACGGACTATTCCTGGGAGAAAATCATTAAGGTAGGGGTTGTGCTGGGCGGAGTTGCCTTTGTGGCTCTGCTGATTTCTTACTTCCTTCCTTCAGTTACTCTGTTGGTTCTGCTGATCGGGTTTGTGGGCTGCTTAGGGTTGTATGTTCTAAAGCCTAGCATGCTGGAGCATTTGCTCTCGCTTGCTGTAGCGATCAGTGCTCCTACGGTAGCTACCCTTATGGCTGCCCGGAAAGTGAAGGAAGTTCATGCGGAGCATCCCCATATATCCGGTTCAAGAAGACTGTCGCATACACTGATTTTGTTTATTAAGACCTCCTTGATCAGTTTGAGTGCTGTGCCATTCGTCATTGCGCTCTTGAATAATATTACTTACAGTTTGGTACTTGACCAATTCCGCGGCGTAAGTCTGCTACATTTTGTACCGATGCTGCTTGTAGCTGTCTATGTGTTCTTGTACCAAGGAAAATCCGTATACCATGAGCTCCGCCGCTGGCTGAGCATGCCGATTACCCTGTTGTGGGTTGCGGTTGCGGTTGTCATTGGTGCGGCTGGCGTGTATTACTTGTCCAGAACTGGCAATGCCGGAACGCTGCTGCCAGGCGAGGCCGCCTTCCGTGCCTTCCTGGAAGAGAACATCGGTGTAAGACCCCGGAATAAGGAATTTCTGTTTGCCCATCCGCTGTTCATAGCAGGGGTGTTCGTAGCTTTCCGTTACCCTAAAGTTATCTATGTTATGATCATTGCTGCCATTGGCCAGCTGTCGATGGTTGATACCTTTGCGCATATTCATACGCCGGTCCTGATCTCGCTGATTCGCGGGCTGCTCGGTCTGGGCTTTGGCCTCATTATCGGGATTATCGCCATCGGGGTATGGCAAATTATTGAAAGGTGCTGGAAGAAATGGAGTCCGCTTCTGCTCAAAGAATAGTTCTATCCGGGTACTACGGCTTCCGCAACAGCGGTGACGAGGCCGTTCTTAAATCCATCTTGACTGCACTGGAAGAGGAGGGCCGCAGGGCGGGGGTTCGCATCGAGCCTGTCGTGCTGTCGGCTGATCCGGAATGGACCACGAAAATGTATGGTGTAGAGGCCGTTCCCCGGATGAAATTGGGTGAAGTCAGGAAAGCTATTCGTAGCAGTAACGGGCTGATCAGCGGGGGTGGGAGCCTGCTGCAGGATGCAACAGGACTGGCATCGGTGCCCTACTATTTGGGAATCATCAAGCTGGCTCAGTGGATGAAGAAGCCTGCGTTTGTATACGCCCAAGGGGTGGGGCCGGTTAACCGCCGAATGTTCCACCCGCTGATCGCCTCGGTCTTCCGTAAATGCGCTTATGTCTCCGTACGCGATACGGAATCGGCGGAGCTTCTCCATACGATGGGGCTTCGCAAAGATGCCATAGAGGTCGTACCTGATCCGGTTATGGGGCTGCCCCTGCCGGAATGTTCGCCTCTTGGCGAGGATGGAATGGCCGCGGTGAGTCAGGATGGAGCACAGAGCTCCTCGGAACTCCCGGTAGTTGGCATCTCCGTCCGCTTCTGGAACAGCGAACGGGCCGAACTGAACGCGCTGGCTGAGGGGCTCGCCGCCCTAGCCCGCCAGCGTCAAGTGCACCTCCGGTTCCTGCCGTTCCACCTCCCTACGGATGAGGAAGCCTCCCGCTATGTGATGGAGCGGATCGGGGATCTTAGCGGAACCGGCAGCATCGTAACCATCGCGCAGGCGCTCGACAACCCGCAGGAGATGCTGCGGGAGGTCAGCCGCTGCAGCCTGATCATCGGCATGCGGCTGCACAGCCTGATTTACGCGGCTTCGCAGCGCGTGCCCCTGCTCGGCATCTCGTACGATCCGAAGATCGACCACTTCCTCGCCCGGCTCGGCAGTGTTCCGGTCGGAACGAGCGAGCAGCTGGAGCCGAAGACGCTTGCCGCGCAGGCACAGCATCTGCTTGGCAGCGGCGACGAATGGCGGGCGCGCCAGCAGGACAGCATTGACATGCTGAAGCAAGAGGCGCGGATTCCTGCGCGGCGCATCGTTGATTATTTAATGAGCAAAGGATGAACGAAGTGAAGCAGATCGAAGCAATTCCGACAGTGAACGTGCTCGGCATTTCCGTATGCAAATGGGGAATGGCCGATACGGTAAACTACCTAACTGAAGCCGTCGAATCCGGCAGACCGCACCAAGTCATTACGGCGAACCCGATCATGGTGATGGCCGCACTGGGGGACTCCAATTATAAGAAAGTCTTTGACGAGGCCGAATTGATTGTTCCTGACGGGGCGGGTGTGGTATGGGCTGCCGGCAAGCTTGGCCATCCGGTAGCCGAGCGGGTGGCGGGCTTCGACCTGCTGCATGAATTAATGAGAGCCGGACAGAGCCGATCATGGAGGGTCTATCTGGTCGGCTCCACTCAGGAAGTGATTCAGGAGACAGCAGGCAGGTTACAAAAGCTGTATCCTGGCACAGAGATCGTCGGGTATCGTGACGGCTTCTTCGGACCAACCGAGGACGCTGAAGTGATTAAGACGATTGTGGAGGCGAAGCCGCATTTGCTGTTCGTTGCCCGCGGCGCGGATACACAGGAGCCTTGGATTGGTCGATATAAAGAGCAGCTCGGCGTCCCGGTTATGATGGGCGTTGGAGGCAGCTTTGACATTATCTCAGGCAAGAGTAAGCGGGCGCCGAAATTCATGCAGAGGATGCGCCTGGAATGGTTTTACCGGCTTGTTAAAGAACCAACACGGATCCGAAGAATGCTTGCGCTGCCGAAATTCGTCGTGAAAGTGACGCGGGAGAAAGAAAACCGCAAGTAAGTTGGAAAAATGGGCGAATTCACGGGTATATCGGCGTATAAATGCTAAATTGGAGGGTTGGTCTTTAGAAGCTTTCAGGGTATAATTCATTCCGGTAGAACAATTGGGGGTTGAATTCAACATGTTGATGATCTATATCATCGGGTTTGTGCTGGCGCTGGGTCTAGCGCTGGGCCTTACGCCACTAGTCAAGAAGTTCGCTTACAAGGTAGGCGCAGTAGACGTTCCTAACGCGCGGAAGGTGCATACAAGAATAATGCCAAGGCTCGGTGGGCTGGGGATATATTTATCTGCAATCATTGCACTCCTTGCGATTCTCCCGTTTATTCCGGATTCTTTCCTGTCTGCTCGGGACTCTAACTTCGTTAAAGCATTTATCGTCGGCGGTACCATGATCGTACTGCTTGGTGCACTGGATGATCGATTCCAGCTGTCGGCCAAGCTGAAGTTCCTGGTGCAAATCGCAACGGCTTGTGTTGTTGTGTTCGGTTTTGATATCAGACTTGAATTTGCTAATATTCCTTTTCATTCTTATTCTTCAATAGAGAGCTGGATTGCAATTCCATTCACGATCCTCTGGATCGTTGGCGTAACCAATGCAATCAACCTAATTGACGGGCTTGATGGCTTGGCTGCAGGGGTCTCAGCAATTGCAATTGGAACTATCTCCGTGATGGCTTTCATCATGGGCAATGAGATTGTAGCTGTGATGTGCATGCTCCTCTTGGGCAGCATTATCGGCTTCCTGTATTTCAATTTCCACCCTGCGAAGATCTTTATGGGAGACTCTGGCTCACTCTTCTTGGGCTTCAGCCTTGCGCTCCTGTCCTTGTTGGGATTCAAGCAGGTAGCGATTGTCGGCTTCCTGACACCGCTAATCCTGATCGGCGTACCTCTCTCGGACACGATGTTCGCCATCGTGCGCCGCTGGATGCAGAAGAAGCCTATCTTCTCTCCAGATAAAGGGCACCTGCATCACTGTCTGCGTGAACTGGGCTTCAGCCATCGCCAGACGGTACTGATTATCTATGGAATTGCCGCATTCTTCGGAGTGCTGGCGGTTATTCAATCTTCCGCAGCACTGTACAATGCGAACTGGGTCACCTTTGTCGTCATCTGCATCATGGTCTTTTTCCTGCAGATTGGCGCGGAGATCATTGGACTGATCGGCAAGACCAAGCGTCCTGTGCTGAACTTCCTGGCGCGGCTTCGCATGAAGGTAAGCGCGGAGCGCGGATCAAAGTAAGATTGAACTCATCAATTTGATAGGACAAGCCCGGTAGCCTGTTATGGCGGCCGGGCTTTTTTACATAGGAATAGTACTGAACTCACAAGTTTTTATTAAAATTCCTTTTTTTATTTCTAAATTTCTTCAAAAATATGGTGGTTTGTCCGATATAGTAGGTAACTGAACATGCAAAAGGAGAGATCAATAATATGCGGAGTATCAAAAAGCCATTTATATGGCTGCTACTCTTAACACTTGTAGTTTCCGTAATCCCTACGGGACTAGTAAGTAAAGTGTCGGCTGCACCAAGTGCGGCAAGCTTTTTTATTCCGGATGACCAAAAGTTACGCGAGACAGCTTTATTGTCTACAGAACCTGTAATTAACCCGGGGGACCCAGTACAAATATCAAGAGATAATGTTCTATCGGTAAACACCCCTAAATTTGATATCACCGGTACATTCTCTTATGTAACTGCGGATACCATGACAGTCAAAGTAGAACAGCTTAGCTCGCAAAGTGCTGGGAAGGACGCGAGCGGCAATGACCTCGTTCGGTGGGTTACGGATAGTACTCACTTCGTGTCTGGAACTGTAACGAAAGATACTTCCACAACTAATGACAAGTTTAAAACAAGTAGCTTGCAGTTGTTTTCAGGCTTTAACAAAATTACATTGAGCGGTAAACAAGGCAGTATCACTCGCTCAGATGTATTTTATGTCCTGTATGATAAAGTACCTTATGTAAAAAGTTTAATTCTGTCAGGAAGTTCATTGGGTAATATTTATCTGAATGAGGGGACAAGAATTGTATCCGATAAGGATACTGTAATGCTTCAAGGTGAAGTGCAGAATGCCACTGATGTTACGGTAGCTGTAAACAATCGGAAGGCCCTTGTTGCTACTTTAACGCAAGCAGGTAAGTTCTTCTCACCTTCATTGGACCTTGTGCCTGGTCTCAACACTTTGAAGATTCAAGTGAAGAATGCCTCTGACTCCATTGATATTACTCGTGAAATATATTATTTCAGCAGTAAAGACCCATTTGTTGATGTTAACTTAGAGCATGGGTCTCAGAAGTATCCAATCAAGAGTAGCAGTTCGGAACCGATCTTGACGAACACCACCGCTCCAGCGTCTGGAAATATGGAAGTACGCTTCCTAGTGCCTAATAACGGAAACACGTTCCAGGCTAATGGCTCAGCAAATGCCAATGTAACTGGAGGAACGGCTACAAACCCTTACGATCCTAGTACTCTGCAAGAAGAAACTATTCTAGGACCTGATGGTAAGACAATCGCCTACCGCATGGTAACTCTGAAAATTCCATTTAACTTTGCTCTTGATCCAAGCACCAACCAGCCTGTTAAAGATCAGTCCGTTGATGTGACCGTCAACTATGGCGGCAACTTCGGAGGCACATATACTGCGAAGTTTAAGTATTTACCAGGTGAAACGGCAATCTCCAATATGTACTATGCCAAGGATTATAAGAGTGGAGATCCGTTCCCAGATGTAACTAAGCTGCCTAAGCTGGACGGCACGGAAGTTAGCTCGCCCGATTTTTATATCGTCGCATCTTCCGATAATGCACCAAATGGTAATTTGAACGGAACCTATCTGCCGCTGAGTAGTGTAAACTTAAATCTCAGTCCAGTGACTACTTCCGGCAATAATGTTTTGTACCATGTAACTGGCTTCTCAACAGGTAATCAGCAAGTGAAATTTTGGTATGGCAACTCTGCGGCATCGTATATTGCAAACATTGCATATGTGTCCAAAGAATATATTTATGTAGCTGACCTCTATGATGGGCAAACTTATACACTTAACTCAAACACTGCCCAATCCATGAAAATTAACGGGGAGTATAGAGGTTTCCAGGATCTACAGCATGCCGAGTATTTTGTGAATGGTCTCTCTGAAGCTCAATTAAATGCACTTCCAAACGGTGCTGGAACGGATACGGTTTTGGGTGTAACAGCAACTAATAAAACTTTTGACCTGAACCTTAAGGTAGACGCTGCAGGCCCGCTTTACTACGGTGAGAACCGAATTGTATTTAAAGGCACATCAAGTGACGGTGCTGGTAACACTCGTGAAATTCGTAAAGAGCTTCGTATTTACATTATCGATTCAAACATCTCAAATATTAATCAGTTTCACCCGGCTTTAGCCAGTGATCAACGGGAGCCTTTCTCTGGCCTGGACTTGGCTACAACACCAAATACGAAGCTGGATAACATTCTTAAGTTATCACCAGAATTTGAGTACAAGGACGATAAGTATATAACGACTAGTCAGAAGTACGACCTTGTACTTCGAGGTAATGGTGCCTCCATTATCAATGTTAATTTTGGGTCCCAGCCATTCTTCTCTTCACAAACCTTGAACTTAGACTTAACGCAAGGAAGTAACTATGTAACCTCCGGTAAGTTCATGTATGACAAGAAGGAATATAATTATGATTTTGCTGGGGGAAGCAAGGACTTTGTGCTGCGCATTAAAGATGTTGAGTTTGAACAGCCAGGAAGCCATGTTTATAACCTAGAGCTGATTAATAGTACAGGGGCCAGAACAAGTCAAAGACTAGAAGTTACTCGGGAGCTGTCTCCTTACCGTATTTTGTCTCCTAAACCTACTTCCGGGGATCAAATTGTTGTAAACAAGAACTTTGTTCGTTTTGATATTGAGGCAGAGGGAGCAACCAAAGTCCTGATTGGCAAAGAGGAAGCTACCAAACGCTCTGACATGAATAACCGCTTTTTCTTCGATTATGTTGGGCTGAAGCCAAATAAATCGAACAAAATTAAAATTCAAATTGTTCGTGCTAACACAACGCTAAATGATACGATTGATGTTTATTACACCAGCGCAGTTGCTGTTGATTCACAGTATATGCCTGAGAAGGTCAGCAATAAGTACAGTGTATTCAATAAGTCGCTTGAACTCACATTCCCTAAGGGGACTGTATTGCAGTCTGCAAATGTTGCAGATAATGGTGTAGTTAAGTTTTATCCAGACAACAAGATTCTGTTTGCTATCGCAGACCCATCAGACGGGGTTGTGGAGCGTCGGAATGATTATGGGAATATCATTAACGTGAATAAAGATGAAAGAACACCAGAAGGTAAGAGCACAGTTACAATTCCGAGATATTTAGCTGAATTGTATAATTCTACGGCTAATAATTATAATTTCAGCAGAGTATCGAACGTGTACTGGGTTAATGGCGGCCTTGGTGAGGTAGGGTATAAAGGGGATGCGGGGAATATTCCTGCAACCAACGGCTTGGCGCCGTACTCTATTGAAGGAAATTACAAGGAATTAATTGAGAACCAGCCACAACGTAAGTTGGCTCCTTCACAACGCGGAACGCTTAAGCTTGGCTTTGACGCCAATGTTGTTGATGCAGCAGGAACAACTATTACCGTGTTCCATTTAAATGATAATTATGAGTGGGAGAACGTTGGTGGAGCTGTCGATACCAAAGCTCATACTATTACGGTGCCGTTCGATGATTTCGGATACTATATGGTTATGAAGCAGGATAAAGGGTACAGTGACATTACGCAGCATCCATGGGCACGTGAAATCCTAAATGCTCTATACGCTAAGGGAATTATGAATAATATGCGTAACGATGCATTTGGTGCAGATGATCTAACGACTCGTGGCGAATTTGCAACTTTGCTTGTAAAAGGCTTGAGTCTTCCGCTGAATTACAGTGCGAACAAGCAAACTTATTTTGATGTGGTACCAGGGGCGAAGACAGCAACCTGGGATTGGAGATATATCGAAACAGCATCTAAACTAGGGATTGTAACAGGTATTGGCGATGGCTACTTTGGTGCCGATGACCCTGTGACCCGCGAACAAGCGGCTGTCATGATCGCTAGAGCACTTAAGCTGAAGCTCAGCGTGAATGATGACAAACTCTATTCAGCATTAAGTAAATCATTTATGGATGCTGGAAAGATGGAGAGATATTCCCGTCCTGCTATTCAAGCTGTAACTAAGGCTAAGATCATGTCTGGCACTGCCGTAACACTAACGGGTCAGAAGAAGCCTGGATACAACTTTAATCCAGATAGCAGCATGACTAGAGCTGAAGCTGGTAAGATCGCGGTTGAGCTTCTTAAGAAGAGCTCGAAGATTTTCCCTAAAACCCTCAGCTAATCGATAGTCTATATACCGCCTGCGAAGCCTTTTTTCGCGGGCGGTATCTATTTGTAAGGGAATTACCAGTTACATCTTTTTGTAATTTGGTATAGTTTACGCTACAATAGCAGAAGGAAAGACATTTTTTGCAAAAGGGTGAAGCAGAACATGAAACCGATTTTATCAAAACCGCAGCTGGATTATATGAAAGCTAAGACGAAATTTGAGGATAGAGCGAAAGTTTTGGAGAAGAAGATCGAAGGAACGCAGAAGCTGAAGGAGATCAGCCAAGAGGTAATGGAGGAACTTGTTGTTGAGACGGGCTTCCATGATGCCTATGTAACGTTGACCCGTGCAGAAGATGAGCTGATCCAGTGGTCTCATAACACGATGAAGCATGAGAAGGATTATAAGGACAATAAAGAGGCGATCGACCGGATGTATGCGAATTTGGGTACCAATCCAGAGATGCGCGCTCAGCTGATTCAGCTGGCGATGAAGGTTCGTTAATTATTCTGTACTTATATATAGGAAGAGATTTATAGGACATCCTCCAAAAGAGGATGTCTTTTTCGCGTTTAAACTGTATATATTTAGGGTATTGATATGGGAAAAGTTGCTTGGTGACTGGGAGAAACCGGGATGTTATACTAATTTCCGTCAGTAACCACTGTTTCTAAATTGTTGAAGAACAGGGTAACCGTGCAAAGGGTAACATTTCCGTAATTTTTTTTAAAAACCCGCAACTTTTTAGATTCTGCTGCGTTTAAGATGTAGAACACAGAAGTACAGTGACTGAATTAGACAATCCAATACGTCCCTTTTAGGGAAACTTGTCTATCTATTAGAAAATTTAGCTTTACGGCTAAGGAGTCACATTGTATAATGTGTTAGGTAGGATTAGGAAACTACTCTATTTCTACATGTTCCATTGTTTACAAGTTTCTGTGATGATCTCACAGACATCATTCATAGGAAGTTCGCTCAACTCGGGAAAGGGGGTGCATTCACAATGAGTATCAGTGACTATCCAACTAAAGAAAATTCTCATGACATGAAAGTTATTCAAGGAGGAGAAAAAAAGGTTATGAAGAAAATTTTATCCGTAGCTCTGTCTACAGCAATGGCATTCTCCATGTTTGCTTCTGTAGCATTCGGTGCTGAGTCCACGACTCTTACACCAGAACAAAAATTTGATGCTTTGAAAGCTAAAGGCATCGTAAACGGTTTGCCAGATGGTTTGGCTCACCTGGAAAAAACTCTGTCCCGTGCAGAGCTTGCTAAAATCGTAGCAAAAGCTATGGACCTGAAAGAGGTTACTGGCGTTTATACTTACAAAGACAAAGGCTATGTTGCTGGCTACTGGGCAGCTCCGTACATCGAAGCTGTAACTGCAGCTAACATCATGAAAGGCACTACAGTTAACGGTAAGCAAATGTTCAACCCTACAGCTAATGTAACGGCTCAAGAACTGGCTATCGTTCTGACTCGTGCTCTGAAGCTTGAAGTGCCTACTACTGGCATCAGCAACACTGCAGCAACTTGGGCTCAAGGCGAAGTTCAAGCAGCAATCAACAAAGGTCTGGTTGAAGCTAACCTGAACTGGACAGCTAACGCAACTCGCTCCCAAGCGATTGTAGCAGCTTACGCTGTTGACCAATTCGTATCCATCCCAACGGTTGCTTCTTACAAAGTAATCGACGCTAACAACGTTGAGTTCACACTGTCTACTGGTGAAGTAGTTGCAGTTAAACTTGACAAAGCTCTTGTAGCTAACGTTGAAACTCCAGTTGAGTTCCAAAACAAAGCTGGTCAAAAAATCGCTACTAAGGTTACTTGGAAAGTAGATAGCGCAACTAAAGTACAATCTGCTGCCGCTACTAACCTGAAAGAAGTAGTTGTTACTTTCGACGGTACTGTAGACGAAACTAGTGCAACTGTAGCTAGCAACTACTCCATCAGCGGTAAAACAATCGAAAGTGCTACTTTGGCAAACGACAAGAAGTCCGTAACATTGCTTCTTTCCCAATCCAGCACAGCACTTGTTAACCAAAAGCAAACTTCTGTTGTTGTTAACAACGTGAAGAACTCAGATGGTTCCAAGACTTTGAGCGGTACTGTAAGCTTTGTTCCTTCTGATGTAGCTATTCCTACAGTTCAAGAAGTTAAAGCTCTGGGTACTAAAGCTGTGAAGATCGTATTCAGCGAGCCAGTACAACAATCCGACGTGATTGCAAGCAACTTCCGTATTGATGACAAAGCAATTGCAGCTAACGTTCAATACACTTACCCTAACACTGTAATCTTGACTACTTCTTTGACTGAAGGAACACACACTCTTCGTGTGAGCAATGTTAAAGACTATTCCGGTCTGACCATTGTTCCTGATTCCAAGGAGTTCACTGCTTCTGTTGATACTACAGCTCCAACTGTAACTTCTGTGAAGTCCAACGACTTGACACAAGTAGAAATTACTTTTGATGAGCCAATTAAATCCGTTTCCGGAGCATATGCAAATGTTTCCTCTTTCACTACATCTTCTCGTGTGATTAAGGACAACAAACTTATTCTTAACTTCTCCAGCCCATTGAATGCTTCTGAAAACAACATTCATTTGACTGGTGTTAAGGATTACAGCGATAACTCCGCTGATCTTGATGTGAAAGTAACTCCTACTCTGGATGTAGTTCGTCCGGTTGTAGTTAACACTGAATTCGAACAAAAGGGTACTGACTATGTAGCTACTCTGCATTTCAGCAAAGCTCTTAACAAAGAAAGTGCTGAAAAAGCTTCGAACTATGTGCTGAAAGATTCTAACGGTAAAATTCCTGCCGTTGCTGGAATCACTGTTGATGGAAACCCTGTTCGTCAACCAGTGTATGACGCTGTTAAGAGAACTGTAACTATCAACTTTGGTTCTGCATTGAAGAACGATAACTACACTCTCACTGCTTCTGGTGTGAAAGACGCTGCTTATGTAAGCAATGTTCTTCTGCCATACACAACTACGTTGTCTGTAGCTCAAGCTCAAACAGGTGTAATTTCCCGTGCTTGGACTGAAACTAGCGGTGCAACTCGCATTCTATACATTCAATTCAACAGAACTTTGACTACAGAAGGTCAAGGTAATGCTCAGGATGCTACTAAGTATTTCTTAAGAGACAGTGTTTCTGGTGCGAAATTCCAAGCAGCGAAGAGTAATGATGATGTTCAACTGAACACTGCTAACGTTGTTCGGATCGAGGTTACTGGTAATATTCCAACTGACTTTAGCTGGAATAATGCTGTTGTCGATGCAAGCTACCTGAGAGATGTTGATGGCAATATCTTGGGTAACTCTGCTGGTGGTTATACAGTGTCCAAAACAGTAAATGATGCTAACCGGGCAATTAGCGTTACAGGTGCTGTGTATGTAAACAGCACTAGCAAAGTTGAGATCAACTTCGCTGGTCAACTGAATACAGTTGTTGCAAGCCAATTTGAATTGCGTGACACTGCAACAGGTGGCACTTACACTGCTAATGGCTATGAGCTGTCCAATAACAATGAAACCTTGACTTTGGATTTCTCTGACAGAAAACTTCCAGCTAACTTTAGTGGTACTATCAGAACTGTAGGAACTGGTAACCGTGATGCATACGGCAATGTTGTAGCGCTTGACCCAGATACTACCAACAACAATGCTCAACATGTTACAGTAGTAAACAAAATTGCTCCTTCTGTAACTGATGTTAAAGTTGCTGCTGTTACTGCAAAACGTCACACTGTAACTTTGACATTCGACAGAAATGTTGATTTTGATCCTGCTGCTAAAAACCTCTTCAGTGTAGATCTTGGTAGCCAACGCGGTACAGTTGACTCAGTTTCTAGAGTTACAGCTAACCAAATTCAATTGACTGTTGATACTACTAATGATGTAGCTTCTAATGACTTCTACTCTGTATACTTCAACGGTACTGCAAACGCTGGTACTAACGGTAGCAAAGTGCTTACAAGCACTGAAGAGCCTAAAACACCAGTTGAAACTATCAACAAACAAGGTTCTTTCTAAGATTAAATTAATTATCTCAAAGGGTTGGTCATATGACCGACCCTTTGTTTTATTATTAATGGAAGTTACTTATTTGAAAACTTTTCCTAGTCGAATTGCGTATATAATATAGAGGATATACCAAACACTAGGAGGTTCAACCTTGAAGAAGATTCAATTCCTTTCAGTAACAGCTGTTGCAGCTTTGTTAGTGAGTCATGTTCCTTTGGGCGCAGATGCCGCTTCAACCAAAACTACTTCAAAAACTAAAACCACACAAACCAAAGCTATTGTTCATACTGTGAATAATTTGGCCCCGATTAAAATAACTTCAAAAAGTACTGTACGCCTTAGCGATGTTAATATTCTTTCCCAAGATCAGCAAAATATACTTACTTATACACTCACTTACCAGAATAATGATGCCAGAAGCTTATCCTTGGTTGATTACTGGACTAAGGTGAAAACCAGCTCAGGTACGACTTATAATGCTACTGTAGTGACAATTGACAAAGATAAGAAAAGTGTAGTGCCTGGGGCATCTGTGTCGGTTACATACACCACAAAAATAGCTAAAAGTTTAAAATTCAGTGACCTAAACTTCCAAATCATCAAATGGGATTTCTCTGCTAGTGGTTATGAAAGCAGTTTGGGAGGCTTCAAAATTCCAGCTTACTATACGATCGCGACCCCATATGGTAATGCTGCAAAGCTGATGGTCAATCAGAGCCCTGTTAAAACTAAAATAGTGAGCGCCAGCGCTATGGGGACTGGAGGCTATAATTATGTAAATATAGGTTTGAACATCGAGAACATAGGTTCTAAGTTGCTGGATAACCCTAATATGAAGTATGTGCTTCAGACGCAAAGTGGAACGGTATTTACTTTGGCTGATGCAGATGGCAGCAGTTACACAATCCAATCACAGGATAACAGGACTGTAAACTTAATCACTAAAATTCCAAGCAAGGTCAACTTGAATGGATTACAATTGCTTGTCCTGCAGAACGATGAGACCTTGAAATCAGATCTTCCCGTAGCTTCTCTTAATCTAGGCTCCATTAGTTCTGCTAATTCTAAGACACCTATAAACAAAACTAAGGTGCTAGCTGTTGGAAATCAGAAGATAACAACGAACATACAGGATGCTTATGTGAATCAGAGCTTTAACAAAAGTGATATCTCTATTCAATACGTCCTGCGCAATACTGGAACACAGAAGGTTAATATTCCGGCATACACTTTCGAGATTAAAGCCGGAAATCTATCCTATCCACTATCAGTCATAGGGATGGACGGACTGTCCTTGGATCCGGACGAGGAACAGACGATCTCCTTGAGTGGGAATATTCCTTCTAAATCCGCTCTCGGGAAATTGGAGTTGGTCGTGAAAACACCAACAAGTGCTCCATCCACTCCATCTTCGGGCGAGCAACAAAATGCCCCAGTACCTAGTGGAGGCGTAGCTTATAGCTATCCTGTTGCGATCTATGCTGTACCGGAACTAACGGCTATGCAGAACACCATGGGCAAAGAGCGTATCATTAAGAACTCCTTAGGGACTTTTGGTGTGACATTGGGCAGTGTTCAACGTCTCCCTTGGGAGGATGGCAGATTGCTAGTAACGAAAATCTCTATTGCGAATCGTGGGACTGCAACTGTCCAATTGCCGGATTTTGCAGGAGCTTATAAGATGGATGCTTCACCGGTTGCCACAACGACACAGCTTATTAACAGCAACACAACTAAAATATTGGGGCCAGGTGCTTCTTCTGATGTATATGTAGTTACCAAAGTTCCGACGAACCTTGACTTCTCTCAGCTTCAAATCATACTTCAGCAAAAATTAGCAGCGGATAAGTTAAGCAATTGGGTGCAATTTACAAGCCTTGGCAGCATTAACGATTTTGCTACAATTAAGATGGGTGAGCTGGCTCATTTAGAAACGAGTGGACGTAAGGCAGACGTCAAAATTAGAAGCACACAGGTTTATACAGGGGTTTCTGCGGATTTGGTAAATACCGAGGTAATTATGAAGAACCTAGAGAATACTCAGGTTAACTTATCCCAGTTGACGGGTTATTTTGAGACCCAGGATGGTCAATATTACAAAGCAGAAGTTAATCAGGTCGATCATGCTGTGGGTCCTCAAACCCAAAGCATTGTCTCCTTCTCGGCAAAAATACCAAAGAGTGTTATCATCTCGAATAGTCGCCTGATCATTGGTGAGAGCATTACGGATAATGCGCTCACAGATCTAGGTGGTAAATCCAATGGATATGTTAATGCACAAGCCATGGAACTTGCCTTGACTAACCGTACTGTACAAACCAATCTTAAGAATATTGAGCTGTTTCCTTATACGCTGAATGTCGATAACGTCAAAGGGAGCACGACAAGTTCCGGATTGAATGTTCAAATGAAATATGATTTGAAGCGCGATGCTGATTATGATATGGGAGCTTTCAAGCACAAGTTCCTGCTTGAGGTAACAGATTCTAGTGGGGCTAGTTTTGTGAAGGAAATTGAACTGGAGAAGGATTTCGTATTGGGTGATGATAAGACGTTCACATTCCCTATTTCGGATCCGATTTTCGCTACGAGTCGTACGGGAGCATTCCAGTTTACCATTTATGATCTGTATCAAGGGGAGAAAATCAAGCTGGCATCTCAAGCGGCTTACTATGACAACTCTCATTTATTTGATTAAATAATTCAAGATATCCTAAGACAAAATCCCCGCTTAAGGGGATTTTGTCTTGTCTCCCCCTCTCAAAACCTCTATCATTGAATACATGGAGTAATTTACTAGGAAATAGACATCCAAGGAGGAGCGACATGAACCGAGTATGGAAAGTGACGGCGGCGGCCGTATTGATTGGCGGTGGCCTATGGGCCGGATCGCTGCTGAATAAGAACGCCGAGGGTGCGGGCGTGACGAGTCAGCCGGGGTCTACGGATGATCCTGTAGTCACGAAGAGCTATGTAGATCAGCAGATCCAGCAGGCGCTGAAGGGCGGGGCTGCTACGACGCCAGCGACAACTCAGCCGACTACGGGCGGCAGCACTACTGGCGGCTCAGAGGCGAGCTCTGGCGATGCCGTGGAAGTAGTGACTGTGAAGCCGGGCCAGATTCTAATGGCCAAGGCGGGGACGGAGTTTGTCGTCCGCAACGGCAAGGCCGTTGTATACAGCCCGGACCCAAGCGGCGTAGCCGATCTGACGGATGGGGTGAGCATCCTGGATGGCAAGCCGGTGGGCAATGATCATCTGTTATCTTTTCCACGGGACGGGCGCGGTATTCAGGTTGAAGCGGGCAACAAGTACAGCCTGACGGTTATGGTGCGCGGAGCGTATCAACTGAAGTAGCAGCTGCATAGGTTATTAGGTATGTTTTTCCCAAGGATACAATCATTTATACGGGTAGAGCAGCAGGCACGTGCCATACTAATCCTGCAGGATGAATCCTACAGGAGGTGAAGGTGAGATGCCAAGAAATAATCGTAAGCTAATCCCTGAGAGTCGTGACGCCTTAAAGCAGATGAAGTATGAGATCGCCGCAGAGTTCGGACTGCCGGTTGGCTACGGTGCTATGCAGGGCATGCAGGACACGGAGTTTGCCGGTGAGCTGGGGACTATGTCTTCGGGTTCTTATACGAGCAGCTGGGGCCGTCTGACTTCGCGGGAGAATGGCTCTGTCGGCGGAGAGATCACCAAGCGGCTCGTTGCGCATGCAGAGAAGCAATTTATCTTATAATTTATTCTTTGAACAGGTATAGCTAAAGCAACTGTCTGAACTGCTGAATCCCTTGATTGACAGGGGTTTGTAAATAAGTTAATATGACTTTTGAGGCTTGTACTTCAACCTTTTCCTGTCGGAAAAGGTTCATTTTTTGTGTAGGATCGTGAGGCATTTGCCATACTATCCATATGGGAGGTTGAGAATTCATGTCCATCCAAGGGCGACATCTGTTTACTTCCGAGTCCGTAACCGAAGGACACCCGGATAAAATTTGTGACCAGATCTCTGATGCGGTACTTGACGCCTTTTTGGCGAACGACCCGAATGCTCGGGTAGCGTGCGAGGTATCTGTAGCTACCGGTTTGGTTCTGGTGATCGGTGAGATCAGCACGAAGTCGGAATATGTGGATATTCCATCTATCGTACGCAATACCATCAAAGAAATCGGTTATACCCGTGCGAAATACGGGTTCGACTCGAATACATGCGCGGTACTTACATCCCTGAATGAGCAGTCTGCAGACATCGCTCAAGGCGTGAACGCTGCCCTGGAGGATCGCGATCCTGCACAAGTAGCGGAAGAGACTGCAAACATCGGTGCCGGTGACCAAGGTCTGATGTTTGGTTTTGCGACGAATGAGACACCTGAGCTCATGCCGCTTCCAATCGCACTGTCCCATCGCATTGCACGTCGCCTCTCCGAGGTACGTAAGGATGGTACTCTGAACTACCTGCGCCCGGACGGCAAGACTCAAGTTACGATTGAATATGTAGACGGCAAGCCAAAGCGCGTGGATACGATCGTTGTATCTACACAGCATGCCGAAGAAGCAACCCTGGAGCAAATCCAGGCTGACATCAAAGAGAAGGTTATTCTTCCAGTTGTTCCAGCCGAGCTGCTGGATGCGGAGACCAAATATTTCATTAACCCAACAGGCCGCTTCGTGATCGGCGGACCACAAGGGGATGCTGGCCTTACGGGCCGCAAGATTATCGTCGATACCTACGGTGGTTATGCACGCCATGGCGGCGGTGCATTCTCCGGTAAGGATCCGACAAAGGTTGACCGCTCTGCAGCCTATGCCGCACGTTACGTAGCCAAGAACCTCGTAGCTGCAGGCCTTGCAGACAAAGTGGAAATTCAGCTGGCTTACGCGATCGGCGTAGCTAATCCGGTATCTATCAATGTAGATACTTACGGAACAGGCAAAATTGCAGAAGAGAAGCTGGTTGAGCTCGTTCGCAACAACTTCGATCTGCGTCCTGCGGGCATTATTAGCATGCTTGACCTGCGTCGTCCAATCTACCGCCAGACTGCGGCTTATGGTCATTTCGGCCGTACCGACCTGGATCTCCCTTGGGAGCGCGTAGACAAGGCTGAGGCACTGAAGGAGCAAGCGGGCCTGTAAGGAATGGTGGTTTTTAAAAGAAAGGATATCTCTCCTGAAAATAGGGGAGATATCCTTTTTTTATGGAGAAAGGGTGATTCTTCTTACAGATAGGAAAAGTTGCCATCTTTCTAAACTTTCAAGCGGATTTTGCCGACAAAAAAGAGAGTGTGTGCTTTAGTGTCTCTTGACAGGCATTTGTACATAGAACAAGACATAAGAAAGGAAGTGGGCATAAAGATGAAGAAGAAAATATCCTGCTTATTAGCGCTGATGTTGACTTTGGAACTCATGTTAGGTGTGTTTGCCTATGCAGCAAGCTCGGTAGAAGACCCTAAATTTGTTCCTGCTAATACCTTGCCTATGAACCAGGTAAAAGGGGTTGATCCGGATCCTGCCGTGCTGCAAATTCAGCTGCAATATGATCGGGATTTGGCATTAGGAACAGCTAATATTACTTTAACGAATTTAACTGATAATCCAACTGCTCCAATTTATACTTATTCCGGAGCGGACATTAATATTTCAGGCAGCTTGGTGAAGTTAACCGGCGCTACTTTGGATTACAATAAGGAATATCGTGTTGACATTGCGGCTGGATCGTTCATGGATCTTAATGTCGTGAATACGACTCCGGCATACTCTTGGAGCTTTAAGACGTTAACTGCGAAGGGGAGCAAAGCGCCTCAAGCTACAAACTATAGTACTTCAGTAGCAAGCCCCATTGATTTGGCAACTTTAGGCGGTAGCCTTGGCTTAAAGATTGATTTTGATAAACCCGTAGCCGGCGTAGCTGGCAAGAAAATTGATATTATACGTGTTGCCGACAATCAGAAGGTTCATTCTATGGATGCGGGCTCATTAACTGGCCAGAGTATTAATCTAAGTGTCCCTGCAGCGGTGTTAAACCGCGGAGAAGCTTATTATGTGACGATTGAAACAGGTGCTTTTGAAGACGCCGATGGTTTTCCATTTGCAGGCTTAACTCATTCCAATGGACTGAGCTGGACCTTTTCTATGAAGGGGGAGCCGGTTCAAGCTAATCCTGAACTTTCACCTGCGAAGGGAGCAACCGGAATTGCCCCTGGAAGTCCCTTAATTATTACATTTAGCCGACCAGTGGTTCGCAATACTGGAGAAATTCAAATCTCAGATGGACAAAAGATAGATGTTGCTACCTCGACATCCATTACAGGTGAAGGTACGAACAAGATTACGATTCAGCCGCAGACACCTCTGATGGCGAACAAAACTTACACTGTTAACGTACCTCAAGGAGCTTTTAAAGATACTGAAGGTAACTCAACCTACGCTATTAGCGGGTGGAACTTTACGACCGCAACACAGACTTCAACACAGCTGGCTGTGACTAATTATTCACCAGCTCATCGAAGCACAAATATTAACACGTCTACAGCACCTACGCTCACCTTTAGTAATTCAATTAAATGGGCAAACAATGGAACGAGCTTTGAGAACGGAGCAAATGGTGTAACTCTACGAAAGTCTGGTAGTTCAGCACTTCCGTCCGCAGTGGTGACGATTAGTGGAACAAAGTTGATCATCACACCGCGACAATCTTTGGATAATGGGTCGACCTATTACGTGGATATTTCGTCTGGTGTGATTCTTGATGCTACTACCAATAGTCCATATACAGGGCTCAATGGGAGCAGCAGCTGGAGCTTCTCCACGCCATCTCTAGATAAGACACTTCCCGTATTACAGAAGGCCCAAATGTATAGCAATAATACGATACGATTGCAATATGACAAGATCCTAAGTCAGTCAACTTCTTTGTACACGTCTAACTTTACCGTGACTGTAAACGGTGAAACACGGAGACTAAGCTACGCATATACTTCAGGAGACAGCGTATATGTTGTTTTGGATTTAGGAGTGGCTGTAGGTCAGGTTGTACGTATCAGTTATACACCTGGAAGCACGGGGGCTATTCAAGATACATCCTCTAATAAAGCTATTGGCTTTGCTAATAAGGAAGTAACCAATGGAATTGATTCTGTTCTTCCGAAGCCTGAATCTGGCTATGTATCCGGCAATACACTGAGCTTGCGTTTTAAAGAGAGCCTAAAAAGCCCTTCGGGCTATGCGCCGAGCCAGTTTACCGTAACAGCTGATGACGCTACTTTAGGGATAAGCAGCATGACCCTCAGTGGATCATCTGTGACACTATATCTCTCAAATTCCGTACCTAATGGAGCAGTTGTTAAGGTTTCCTATACGCCAGGGACTTCTCCTCTGCAAGACTATCGGGGACAGAATATTGCTGGTTTCAGTGATTTCTTCGTAAGAAACTATAATGATACCAAACCTCCAGAGTTACAGAAGGTTGAGGGATCGGCTAATAAAATTGTTCTAATCTATAACGAGGCATTAAGTACAACAAGTGTGCCCATGAAGAGTCAGTACTCTGTGTTGGTCAATAACACGCCTAACTATGTAACGGCCATAGATATTTCTATGAATCAAGTCACGTTGACATTGACTACACCATTTACTTCAGCTCAGACAGTTACCGTATCTTATGTCTCAGGTACAGGGGGAGTCGCGGATCTGAATGGCAACCTTGCAGGTTATATTAACCTGCAGCCTGTAAATTTCGCGGCGGTTGCACAAGGTGTTCGTTCTGCCTCAATTAACGGGGATACCCTAACCATAGTATTCAATAATAATTTGAATTACAGCTCACCTGCACTGTCTACCAGACTGTTCCATGTAACGGTAAACCAAGTGGCCAAAGAGCTCAACTCAGCAACTGTTAATGGAAATACCGTTACGCTAAAACTTGCTGCTGCGGTAAGTCAGGGGCAAACGGTAGAGTTGTCCTATATGCCTGATTACACTTCGCCAATGACAGATAGTTCTGGCAAGACGGTGGCGGCAATTAGTAAGATGCCGGTTAATAATGTAACTAACACAGGGACCACTACCAGTTCGGGATCGGCTGCAGGGTTAACGCAGCTAGCGACTAGTGAGTTTGGTCTGGCGGGATATATTATTCCTTCGTCAAGTGCTGTAGCCTCAGGTACCCAGTCCAGAGCAGGGCAGTCTGTAAATAAATATATTGTGGATAGCACGAAGCTAACCAGTGCATTGAATGAAGTTATGAACTCAGCTAATGTAAATCAGCGAAATCTCATATTTGAGGTTCCTGCTACAGAGAAGGCTGCCTTTGTAGCTTTGCCGTTACAGCCTCTGAAAGAAGCTTATATGCGAAATAACTCCATGAAGATTGGTGTACGTTATGGAGACGCCCTCTATGTGGTAGCATTGGATCAGATTCCATTTACGGATTTATCTCGGACACAAGGCGCCTCGTTCTCCTCAAACAATTTGTGGATTCAACTGGAGAGAGTAGCGAAGGATAAGCTGAGTGTGCCGTTAAGCCAAAAGGGTGTTAATCTACTGCCGATAGTAGATCCGGTAGAGCTCTATATCACAACAGGTCCAAGTTCATTATCTACACAAACCTTGCTTGATTTGAAGGGTTCTTTGTATGTTCGAACAGGCGGATCTGTTAACGCAGGTCAGTCTTCTCTTAATAAATTTGATAATACTCAGCGAACCATCACTTTCCTGCCGACACAAATCAGCAGACCAGGTTCTTATACAGTATTTAGCGGGAACGCATCTAAAGGAAATCTAATTATAGGTCCAACTACTGGGCTCGCGAATTTTAGCGATGTAACAGACCATTGGGCAAAGGCAGCTATTACTGAACTGGCAAGCAAGGCCATTCTTGAGCCTCGTTCAGCAGGCATGTTCCAGCCCAAACAAAATATCACAAGATCTGAATTTGCAGCAGCTATTGCAAAGGGGCTAGGGTTAGCTCCAGATGCGAGCAGTGCTAGCCGGTTTAGTGATGTTCCTACAAGTTCGAATATCGCCCCTTATATTGGCGCTGCCGTTAAAGCGGGGATTGTAAACGGAGGAACGGATGGAAGATTCCAGCCGGGCAGCAGTATTACAAGGGAGCAGATGGCGTTGATGATGGTACGTGCAATGAATGCAGCCGGCTATCATATCACGCTTAGCGGAACCCCGGCACAGACCTTATCCATTTTTAAAGACAGTAAAAAGATCGGCTCTAAAGATACCGTGGCTCAGGCAGTAAAAGAAGGAATCATTCAAGGCACGAGTCAAGGGACATTTAATCCAAAAGGAACCGCATCAAGAGCAGAAGCCGCTGTAATGATTAAACGCGTGCTGGACAAGTTGAATTACTTACAGTAAAAAACCAATGAAGTGAAGGGCGATCTCCAATCCAGAATACATGGGGGAGGTCGCCTTTTTTATATTCATTAAAAGTAAGACTAGGCATATATACTTGTGTCCTCGGGCCTATTTTCGCCTTTCTCTCGAAATGACGTAACTTTTCTCGTAAATTGTAGTCTATTAATAGTATATTAGCGCTTTAGCAGCTGCTGATATTTTCCGGGGAACAAGACGTAATAATGTGTATGAAAGCAGATGGGAGAGTAGTAATAAATTATGAAGGATGAGTACGGATACGGCAGTAAGCCGAGAAAGAGCTGGGGAAGCAAAGGGAGAAAACTCGCGATTGTGACACTCGCAGGATTAATATGGATCGGGCCTGCGCTTGGTGAGACGCCTATTTTTGGCGGAACCGCAATCGTGCATGCAGCCTCAAGCAAGAAACTGTCTGAAGAGATCATTACGTCAGGAGCTAAGCTCCTTAAGTATCAATATACAACAACTCGTTCGGGCAAATCGGTCAAGGTACTGGCTGATGTGATACGGATTGATTTGGACAACCCTTATGTCAAGCTTGATGTCATGACAGGCAAAGGCGGCAAGGTAACCACGCGCCAGTCCGTGGAAGGCATGGCTAAGGAGACGGGAGCGGTAGCCGGGGTGAATGCGGACTTCTTCAACACCAGCGGCCAGGGGGTAGCCATGGGCGCTTCAGTCGCGAGCGGGATCCTGCTAACCAGCCCTAACCAGCTGAAGGGGATGTATGCATTCTATGTGACGAAGGACGGCAAGCCGGCCATTGACCGCTTCACATTTGAGGGCAGCGTAAAGGCCGAGGACGGCTCCACGTTCCCGCTGGCGGGAATGAACAAGGAAGCCTACAAGACCGAGCCTGACGGCACGGCCAGCCATTATAACGCGATGTATATCTATACCAGTGCATGGGCATCTACCAGCCGTCCGAAGGACGGATCTACCACGCCGACGGAAATTCTGGTGCGCAACGGTGTTGTGGAGCAAATTTCCGCTAAGTCCGCGATTTCAGGACCGGTACCGGAGGATGGGTATATCCTGCGGGCTCATGGTACGGCAGCGAACTATGCTCTGACCCATCTGTCGGTAGGCCAGCATGTGAATGCGGATTATCAGCTGCGTACGGTTTCCGGCGGGAAGCTGGTAGACCCGGCAAGCCTGCAAATGATGGTAGGCGGCCATACCTTGCTTGTGAATGACGGCAAGCCATCCTCCTTTACGCGTTCCACCAGCGGAATCAGCGGAGGCAGTGCGGTGGCGCGGACAGCCATCGGCTATTCCCAGGACGGGCGTTATGCTTATCTGATCACCGCACAGGACAACAGTAGCAGCAGCGGCATGAAGCTGACCGAGCTGCAGAACTTCATGACCTCTATTGGTGTATGGAAAGGGCTTGATCTTGATGGAGGCGGATCGACGACGATGGTAACCCGACCTCTGGGTGAGACGGAAGCGGATTTGACCTTCACTACATCCAACGGCGGTACCGTACAGCGCCAGGTTGTCAATGGAGTGGGCGTGTATACAACCGCGCCGCAGGGACAGGTCAAGGGCTTGACGGTGAATGGTACAGATACCCTTGTTATGGGGCAAGAAGCGAAGTACTCTCTCAAAGGCTATGATACTTACTATAACCCGATCGATACCTCAACGCTTCAGCCGACTTGGAAGTCGAGCAACGGCAATGTTGTATGGACAGGCTCTGCCTTCAAGGCCGTAAAGCCTGGGACTGCGCAAATTACAGCGGTTAGCGGCCAGGCCACAGCTACGAAGAAGGTCACTGTACTGGGCGCGGATAGCATAAGTACGTTAAGCCTGGGGGCGCAAACTGGCAGTTTGAAGCAGGGATCGACGGTCACCATTACGCCTTCCGTGAAGCTAAAGGATGGGCGAACGGTGAATATTTCGGCTAGTGCTTTGAAATGGGAGTTCATTGGGATTAAAGGCAGTGTGCAGAATGGCGTCCTCACCGTTCAGTCTGTAAATTCCGGAGTGAAGACGGGTTATGCGATTGCCCGGTATGACGGATTCAGTGCACCGATCATGTTCACGGCCGCAGGCGAACAGTCTTGGGAAGATTTTGAGAATGTAAACTATGGCATTACCTTTACACCAAGTCCAGCCGAGGTGACGGGTAAGGTACAGTTGACGACAGACAACGCGGCGCATAAGAAAGTTCTCAAAATCGACTATGATCTAACTGCAGGAACCGGCAACAAATATGCCTATGCGCAATTGAACGGTACGACCGGCCGGAGCATCCCGGCAGGAGCTACGGCCATGTCGATTGATGTGAAAGGGGATCAAAGTCTAAATTGGGCCCGGGCAGAGTTTGAAGTGAACGGAAAGACCGTCTATGTGGACCTGGCGAGACCGATCAATTTCAGCGGCTGGAAGACGGTAGATATCGACTTGTCCTCTTACGGCATCACGACCGGGGCCAAGCTGAAGCGGCTGTATATCGTGAATGTTGACGAAGGCCGGGATGAGCGCTCTATGACAGGAAGTGTGGCCTTTGACAATATCCGGTTTACCGTGCCATCTGGCGGTGGATTAAGCCTCCCAAGCGCGAATGTACAGATGGTGGTTGGGCAGAAATCCGTGACGGTTAATGGTCAAAAGCGGGCGGTTGAGGTAGCACCAGTTGTACGCAATGAAACGACCTATGTGCCGATCCGGTACGTGCTTGATTATTTTGGCGGACAGACGGGTTGGTCGGCTGCAGATCAGCGAATCATGGCTTTACGCGGCAGTGTGCTGCTGGAGCTGACTGTAGGAAGCAAGGATTATGTATATAATGGAAAGCGCAAGACGGCAGAAGTTACCCCTCTTATTTTACAAAATAGGACTCTAGTCCCATTACGTTTGGTCTCCGAACAGCTCGGAATCTCCGTAAAATGGGAACAGAAAACGAAGGCGATTACGCTGCAATCATGATATGATAAGGTTTGACATAACACGGAAGAAAGAAATGGAGAATTGCTCACGTGGATTTTCAAGCCGATGCCATAGACCGCGTCATAAAGAATGCCATCAATGTCATGACAGACAGCAAACTACAAATGATCGAAATCCTGGACTCCGCCCGCAATGAGCTCAAAACGCTTAATACGGAGCTGCAGCAGGTGATGAAGGAAACCGCTGAGACGGTGGAGAAGGTCGATCAACTGGAATTAAATTACAGACGTTCCCGTATCCGGCTGACAGAAGTCAGCCGGGATTTTGTGCGTTATAAGGAAGAGGACATTAAGCAGGCTTACGAGCGAGCGACACAGCTTCAACTGGACCTGCTTATTTACCGTGAGAAGGAAATGTACCTGAAAGCGCGCCGGGATGAGCTGCAGAAGCGTGCTCGTAATGTCGAAAAATCGGTGGAACGTGCAGAAACAATCGGTACACAGATGAATGTTGTGCTAGAATATTTGTCTGGAGAACTAGGACAAGTGACCCGTATTTTGGAGTCTGCGAAGAACCGTCAGCTGATTGGATTGAAGATTATTTTGGCTCAGGAAGAGGAGCGGAAGCGGATTTCCAGGGAAATCCATGATGGTCCTGCCCAACTTCTTGCTAATATGGTTCTTAGGACGGAAATTGTAGAAAGGATGTTAATTAAGCAGGATTTCAAGATGGTCCAAGACGAAATAGTAGACTTGAAAGCTCAGGTAAGGTCGAGTCTTGAGGAGATGCGCAAGGTTATATTCAATCTACGGCCTATGGCGCTTGATGACTTGGGTCTGATACCGACACTTCGCAAATACGTTCATGACTACGAAGAGAAGACCAAGATTCGTGCGACCTTTGAGACGAGGGGTAAGGAACAACGGCTGTCCTCTGCAATGGAAGCAGCGATATTCCGTCTTGTGCAGGAGGCGCTGTCCAATGCAGTGAAGCATGCGTATCCTACGTTCGTCGGTGTGGTAATTACGTATCAGGCACAAATGATTCAGATCGTCGTGCAGGATAATGGGCTTGGATTTAATGTAGAGCTTCTGGAGGCAAAGACGAAAGAGCATTCCCATTTCGGTTTGATCGGTATGCGGGAAAGAGTCGAATTGCTAGACGGCAGAATGGAGATCGAGTCGGCCGAGAACCAGGGGACAAAAATCGTTATCCACATCCCGACAAACGTAGAGAAGAGAAAGGAGCAATAGGAGATGGATCACGTAAATTCCAGTAATCGAGCAATCAAAGTTCTCTTGGCTGATGATCACCAGCTGTTTCGGGAGGGACTGAAGCGAATTCTAAATATGGAGGAAGATATCGAGGTTGTAGGTGAATGCAGTGACGGTTCACAGGTGCTGGACTGCTGCAACAGGTATGAACCCGAAATCGTTCTTATGGATATCAATATGCCGGTGCTGAATGGCGTTGATGCAACTAAGGAACTACGCGAGATCAAGCCGGATATCAAGGTGATTATTCTCTCCATACATGATGATGAGAGCTATGTGTTTGAGACCCTGCGCAAGGGAGCGACAGGTTATCTTCTTAAAGACATGGAAGCTGAATCCCTGATTAACGCGATTCGGTCCGTAGCCGAAGGACATGCCTTTATTCACCCTAAAGTGACCGGCAAGCTGATTCAGCAGCTGCGCCGTATGGAATATTTGAATGAAACCGGTGCAATCGCGGAGGATGGCTCCATTCGTGAGGCAGGCGTTAAGTTTGTAGCCGGCGATGATAATCCGCTGACCCGCCGCGAGGCTGAGGTGCTCCGATTGATGGCAGAAGGCCGCAGTAACAAAATGATTGGCGAGCATCTGTTCATCAGTGAGAAGACGGTTAAAAACCATGTCAGCAGTATTCTTCAAAAGATGGAAGTAGATGATCGTACTCAGGCCGTAATTAATGCGATTAAATTTGGCTGGGTAAGACTTTAACAGCATACATACCCTCTTGGCTTTCAAGTTTAGTCTATTGACGCGTCAATGGAATGGGAGATTCAGGCGGGGTTACTGCAGCACCTTTGCCGCCCAGTAACCCTATTCCTTCCTGTGGCATATATTGCCCTATAACACCGAATGAAGCTAAGGTGTGAAAGACAACCGGCCAAGGCCGGACTGGGATAGCGGGCAGGCTCTGCTGAAGGAGGCTGGCTTCGTTCCCAGGACAGGAGGGTAGCACGATGATTACAATCCCTTTAGGCATTTGGGTGCTGTTCGTGTACGGACTGGCGGCAATGAGTGTACATCTATCGTTTGTGCGGTTTGATCGTAGTGAAGCTTATCGCAGGCGTACCGTACACTATGTGCTGATCACCCGCAACCATGCTCATCAGATGGAATGGTACCTGCGAGCCATTCGCTGGTATGCGGATTTGAGAGGAATGCAGCTTCAAGTTACGATTATGGATGACGGATCTGAGGATGAGACCCGGGAAATTGCTGAGTGTATGAGACGTTCCGGGGAACTGGATATATCCGTAATCGGTTTCTCAAGGCTGCGGAGCATGGATATGGACTCGGACCCGGTCAAGCTGACCGGCGAAGGGGAGAATGCACGGTTTGTGGATCTCCGCCTGCCAGGGGAGGCCTCGAAAATTCCATATGTACATGTTGGATAAACAGAAGAATATGCTCTCATCCGAAAGAGAGCACTCAGGGTGAAGCACACTCCGAAGGCGATTAACGCCGGTGAGTGTGCTTTTTTGTGTTTTTAGATTTAGATGATTATTCCATAGAAATAAAGGGGACTCAACCTCTCAGTCATGTCGTATTCAGGCTAAAGTAGGCAGTTATTTCCGGGGAAATTTCAACAAATATCTCCTTTGTTCCAGGAACAAGCACAGTTTGCTGTAATTTGGCGAAATAACGAAGTTAATTATAGTTTAACTCCCTAATTCGACTCCTTCGCCACTGTTGAAGAAGGGTATAGCCAAGGAGGAAATATCATGCGAGTTGCTTTATATGTATACAGACAAAGCCAGCGGTGGCATGCTGCGGTAAGCCTTGATCTTCGAGTTGATCTCATGTGGTGGACTGGGAGAACTAGCACAGCTCAGGCAGGCGGAAAGCAGAACACGCTGAACAGGCATGACAACCAGAACAACCAGAACAACCAGGCAGATGCACTACTTCTGCTTTCCGTGGAGCTGCCGTTAGGACAGGCAGTATTGTTCCGAGACGCGTTTCGATCAAAGCCTGAGATGAACCAGTGGGACGAAGAAGCATGGCAACACTGGCTGGATAAGGAGCTGATGAAGACAGGGGCACACGATCAGACAAGAGGAACCAAGCGAGTAGAGCAACAAAACGGAAGAAAAAGCCTGAGTAATTTGGGAGATGTCTTGCCTGCAAGCCTATTGAACCCAACAAGGAGGAGGGAATGGGGCTTCGTGGGGAAAAGATTGCCTTATCCTTATGCTGCTAGCAGGGCAAGGGCAGGGAGAGGGAGAATTGTAATTACTGGAAGTGTGCCGCATGACTTTACTGGTGTAGAAATCAGCGGTCCCTCTCTTTCACCTGTCCGGCTAATTCGCATGCCGGAGGGGTTAACTTCTGCCGGGATGCGTCTGCTGCATGCTGCTCCGGCGGGAGAAGCATGCGCACCGGCTGGATTTCCCGCTGCGACTGAGATAGAGCAGCTCGCGGCAGTGCTGGCAGGACGCTCCTTGCTCACGTCCGAGCTTGACCAGCTGCTGCGCGAGCGTCTGCCGCAGCTGGCCCCGGTGTGGCGCAGCGCGGTTCAAGCTGCGCATCTGTGCGGCCGCCTCCGGTTGACGGCGGCCGTTGGTCCTGCCGCGGAGCGGCGCGCGGGGCTGCTGCGCGGCCGGCCCGCGGCTCCCCGCTGCCGGCGCTGCGGCAGCGCTGTGGTCCGCACGGCGCCTTGCGCCTCGTGCGGGAGCATGCACTGCGCCTGCTGCGAGGCCTGCCTCGCGCTCGGGCGCAGCCGGGCTTGCGCGCTGCTGGTGCAGGGCAGCGCGCTGAATGCGGCGGCGGCACAGGGGCATGCCGCCGCTCCGGGCCCCACCGGAGGGCTGGACCGGTGGGGGTTAAGCCCGGCGCAGCGCGAAGCGGCGGGGGCTGCCCTGCAGTTCCTGGCAGCCCCGGCCAGCACTGCTGCAGGGCGGCGCTTCCTGCTCTGGGCCGTCACCGGCGCAGGCAAGACAGAGATGATCTTCCCGCTGCTGCGCTATGTGCTGGATCGAGGAGGGACGGCGCTTGTCGCAACGCCGCGACGGGACGTGGTGATTGAGCTTGCCCCACGGCTCGCGAAGGCCTTTCCGGGCGAGAGGCAGGCTGTTCTCTACGGAGGCAGCGAGCAGCGCTGGGAGGCGGCCGACCTTGTTGTGGCCACCACACATCAGCTGCTGCGGTTCTGCGAAGCGTTCGATCTGGTGATCATCGATGAACTCGATGCGTTTCCTTACCATAATGACCCTATGCTTGCCTTTGCCGCAGAGGCCTGCTGCAAGCCAAGCGGCCGCTTTATCTATCTGTCCGCCACGCCTCCTTCGGCTCTGCAGCGGGAGAGTGCAAGGGGGAAGCTGCCGCATGCCAAGGTGCCTGCACGCTTTCATGGTCATCCGCTCCCGGTGCCTGCGCGCTTGTCTGGTACTTCCGTTGGGGATTGTCTCAGCAAGGGCAGGCTGCCGCAGAGGCTGCTGCGGGAGCTGAGACAGTCTGTTCAGCGCGGGGCGCAGGTGTTTGTGTTTGTCTCGCGCATTCGTCATATCCATCCGCTGGTCCTGCTGCTGCGCAGACAATTATCCGGCGTTCCTGTGGAAGGGACGTCTTCCGAAGATGACGGGCGATCCACGAAGGTTCTCGCCTTCCGCGCCGGAGATATTCGGGTCCTGGTGACGACCACTATTCTGGAGCGCGGAGTTACTGTTCCGCGCAGCGACGTGTATATTCTTGATGCGCACAGCGATTTGTTCGACGAAGCCTCACTGGTGCAGATGGCCGGTCGTGCGGGGCGATCGAAGGAGGATCCGGCCGGGCGGGTGATCTTCTTCTCTGCCGACTGGACTCGTTCTCAGCGCGGGGCAATCCGGCAGATTCGGCGGATGAACGCTCTGGCCCGCAAGAAGGGGTTTCTGCTGTCCAAGCCGGAGCGAACTAGAAAGGGGGAAGCCAAGTGATAGGCGGTGGCTGGATCTCTAAGCTGAACGGGTTGCTTGCACCTCCGGGGATCACTTGTCTTGCCTGCGGGAAGCGATCACGTGCTGTCCATCGGCGTTACCCCGAGCTATGCGAAGCTTGCTACCACGCCATCCCTTGGATCAGAGAGCCGAGATGCAAGGTGTGCGGCCGGGCTACAGGCTGCCCGGATTGCAGCCGGCCGAGCGCAGCGCAGCATAGGGCCTTTACGCTCAGCCGCAGTGCTGTCATGTATTCCCCGGTCATGCGCGAATGGCTGGCCCAGTATAAGTATCGTGGCCGGGAGTCCTTGGCGCCGCTCTTAGCCCGGATGACAGGTGAGGCTTATGGTCTGCTGGCTGAGGAAATGTATACCTGGGGTGGACAGGGCAGGCGGAGAAGCAGTTGGAGTGCAGACGCAGTAACCTTCGTGCCCGTCAGCCCTTCACGCCTTCTGGAACGGGGCTTTAATCAAGCAGAGGCTATGGCGGCTGAGGTAGCCCTTCGGGCCAAAGCCCCGCTGTGTGCTTTGCTGGAACGCACGCGGGATACGGAGAAGCAGAGCATGAAAAGCCGGGGAGAACGGCTGTTAAATATGAAGGCTGCCTTTCGAGCAAGCGCAGATGCGGAGGGAATGATGAGGGCTTTACTCGTTCAGAGCAGGTATTTGTCCCGCCAGCGTGACCCCCTATCCGTTCCATCTATGCCTGCTCCTTTGCGAATCGTTTTGGTTGACGATATCTATACGACGGGCAGTACAGCCAGTGCCTGTTCGGCTGTATTACAGCAGCTGGGCGAGAAGGCCTGCTGTTCCATTGAAGTATATAGTATAACCTGGGCTCGATCTTAGAGCTTAATGTGTGATCTTTTACATAGATGCTAGCTAAAACTCTCATTGTTTTTATTAGGCCAACCGATATAGAAAAGTGAATTATATTTAGCCGAAAGGTCCTATGCGAGGTGAACAGATTTGTATCAATCCCTGCTCGAACATTACAATCGCAGTCATGAAGAATATTTGAAGGAATATAACCGAAGAATCCATAGTTACTCCTCGGTCAAATTACCGTTCCTGATTAAAGCCGACTCTGGGGAAGAACTGCTTGAAGCTTTTTATGTCAATCATGCGGCTCTGGATTTGCTGCATGATCAAATTATACATCGAAGCCAAATCATTAAGCGCTTGTACAAGGAGCTTCCAGCACCCGCATTCAAGGCCTACTCCAGCACCAAACTCATTGAGGAGGTATTGGGGACATTAGCTTTGGCAGGGGTCCCCTCTTCGCCCGCAGATATTTTAGAGTCAATTGAACAATTGGAAGGTTACCGGGTCAAGCCTAATCGGGCAGGGTACTTCGAGATTGTTCAAGCCTATTATCAGGCTTTGGATGCCAAGGTATATGATATCGAGGAAGCGGTTGATGTGCTTATAGCCATCTATCACAAGTTTAATTTTAGACACTCTGCGCTGGAGCATGAGCGCGATCCTGGTTATACGTCAAGAATTATGGCTTATCTTAATGACTATCCGGCCCCGGTCCTTTATAAAATAGCGGTTATTCATTTTTTTATGTCACATTCGAGTTCAGATCGTCAGGGAAATGATTTTGTCTCCCGGTATTTCAGCAGCCTGCATCTTATTCATGAGCTGGACTCCTTAACGGGTATCGCTTTATCGGCTACTATGTATAAGAATAAGGCCTCCTATCAAGAGAGTTACGTAATTTGCGGGGATGCTCGCAATCACGGGGAGCTAACCTTTTTTTGTGAAATGTTCTTTAATATGATATATATAGCGCAGCAGGAGCTGTTAATCGATCTGAAGACAAAGCAGAAGAAGCTGTGGAAATTGCAAGAGCTGCTGAATCAGATTGAAGATGAGGACGGCAGAGCCGTTACCTATATCCTTGGGCAGCATTATATTTACAGTGCTCAAGGAGGAGGATTGCCGCTAAAGGAGCTGACGATACTCTTGGGTAAAACGGCTTATTTTGTCCGCAAAGCCTCTGAGGATCTCCTCCATACAGGGTGGATTGAATACGTTAAACGGAAGCCCCTTGAGCTGATTTTGACACGTGAAATGCGGGGGCTTCTTGATGAGAATTAAGGTGGACGCGCTAAGGGCTATCAGGTAATCTGAGTATAGATTGATTCTTATTGTTCAGGACAAAATGGAGGTATAGACATGAATTTAGATAATTGTCCTCGCTGCGGTAAACTATATGCCAAAAACTTTAAAGAGCTGTGTGGAAATTGCATTAAGGATATAGAGCTGGAATATGAGAAGTGTAAGAAATACCTGCGTGATCAAAAGGGCGCGACTATTGTCGAGCTATCGGAAGCTACCGAAGTATCAGTAAAGCAAATTACAAAGTTCATCAAGGAAGGCCGGATTTCCATCGCAAACAATCCGAATATGATGTATCCTTGTGAAGTTTGCGGGGTGCTCATTCGGGAGGGGACAATGTGTGATGGCTGCCGCACGAGACTCACTCGTGAATTATTAGCGGCTTCGCAGGAAGATGACGGACATAGGAAGAAAGACGCTTCTTCTAATACCTATGGGGCGGTCGATAAATTCCGCAGAGATTAAATCCGCTTCTACAGCACTATTAAAAATGTTTGAATTTGTACCGATAAACGTAGTAATGAATATCGGTATTACTTAAATGTATTACTTATTTGAAACAAGGAAGGTGAAGTTATGAGAATTAACGAGACCAACCGCATTGGAGCGATAAATTCTTATCAACGTACTAATGAGAACAATCAAGCGGAGGAGAAGAAGAGCCGCCGTAAAGATGAAGTATCCATTTCTCGGGAAGGCATGCAAATGCTTCAAGAAACAAATAACACTGATCGCGCTCAGCGTATATCCGAACTGAAAAGACAGGTGTCTACAGGCACTTACCATGTGGAGACTGGAAAGCTGGTTGAGAAGCTTGCTCCCTACTTCCGATCGATGGTATCGGATGCCTCGGAGGATAATAAGTGAGCTTCCGACAAATTATTGATTCACTGAAGCAGTTGACAGAGTTGCACAAAGAGTTGATTCATCTTGGTGAAGAAAAGAAACAGGTCGTCATTGTTAATGATATAGCTAGTTTACAAGGTATATTGCATCGAGAAACTAAAGTACTTAGAAAAATTGCCGAAGCTGATGAGTACAGAGTAAAGGCTTCTAATAACTTTTTAAAAGAAAAGGGAATACGCTCAGCTTTAAAGCTTAATGTCACAGAGTTAAGTAGACTGGTTTTTGACACGAACGAGAAAGCGGAGCTCCTGGAACAACAGAGAGAATTATCGGATGTATTGCTCGCTCTCAAGGAATTGAACGCGATGAATAAAGAGCTGACAGAACAATCCATTTCCTTTATAGATTATTCTTTGAATTTAATTGTTAGTCATCCTGATGACAGCTTGCTATATCAAAATCCGGCTAAAGCCAAGCAAGATGTTCCAAATCGAAGCTATTTTGACACAAAGGCATAGAGGGCGAGGAGAATAATAAGATGCGTTCTACTTTTCATAACCTTGAAATAGGTAAGCGTGGTGTTGTTGCGCAACAGACGGCAATTAGCACTACTGGTCAGAACATAACAAATGCAAATACTCCGGGGTATTCCCGGCAGGTTGCTAAGATGGAAGCAGCAAGGCCAATTGAATTTCCGGGACTTACCAAGTCTACTAACCCTAATCAGCTTGGCATGGGGGTTGAAGTAACCAGTATTAATCGCGTAAGGGATTTTCTGCTTGATATTGAATACCGCAATCAGGCGTCCGACCTGTCTACATGGAAGATGAAGCAGGAGACACTGGGGAACATTGAAGGGATTATTAATGAACCGTCAGAGGACAGCATATCTACGACCATCTCCGAGTTTTGGAATGCTTGGCAGCAACTAAGCAAAAACCCGAGTGCAACAGACTTGTCCGCTCGTACGGTTGTCCAGCAAAAGGCGCTCGCTTTAACAGAAACGTTTAACCACATGGCCACCCAATTGGATACACTGGGGAATAACTTGACAGAACGGGTTAACGTGAAAATCTCTGAAGCAAATAATTACATTACTCAAGCCTCTGAGTTAACGCAGATGATCAGACGAATTGAGGGGCTGGGGGATAATGCGAATGATCTTCGGGATCAGCGCGATTTGATTGTTGATAAACTCGCAGAACTAGGCAATGTGCAGGTTTCTGAAACCACGGATAATGATTATCAAATTGTTTTTGGTGGTGTTGTTGTTGTAGATAACATGGATTCTACGCCATTTACACTAGCAAATGCTGCGGGTTTAACACAGGGTGAAATTCGCGGTTATATTGACTCTCGGGATGTTCATGTTGCTGAGTACACCAAACAGCTGAACATTATGGCTGATACGCTTGCCAATGGGAAAGTAAAGGTTACTCTTCCAGCGGGAACGATTATTCCTAACGGAGTCATCATTCCAAATGCGGTGATGAGTGCTAACAATCCACAGATGTTGGATCAATCGGTGGAATATGAAGTGAATGGGCTTAATGGACTGCATAAATTAGGTTATACCTTGAAGAATCCAGTACAAACTGGCGGAGATTTCTTCGTAACCTCTGATGGAAGCACGACGATTACAGCGGCTAATATCCGGGTGAATCAGAATATACTGGACGATGCTGCGAACATTGCAGCCTCCATGCGGACAGAGAAGATTAATGTGAATGGTACTCCGACAGAGAGAGTTCTCCAAGGGAATGGAGACCTGGCTTTACTTATTGCTGGTTTGGCGGAACGAAAGTTTAGCTTTGACCCGTTAAATAACAAAGGGGCTATTACAGACGAGGCAACTTTTGGAGGCTATATGCAATCCGTTGTTGCACAGCTAGGGTCTGAATCAGATCATGCGACTAAAATGGTTGAGAATGGAACTTTGCTTGCGGACCATGCGGAGAATTTACGGCAATCCGTAAGCAGTGTATCTCTGGATGAAGAAATGGCTAATTTGATTAAGTTTCAACAGGCTTACAGCGCATCTGCACGTTTAATTACTACAGTTGATGAAATGCTCGATAAGCTGATTAACAGCACGGGTGTTGTCGGTAGATAGGAGATGAAATAATATGCGTATTACTCAGTCTATGATGAGTCGGAATCTGATGACTAATTTACAAGGGAACTATAAAAGGTTGGACAAAACTCAGGAACAGCTGAGTACGAATCGGCAATTGAATCGTCCTTCGGACAACCCGGTCGGAGTGGCTAGTGCGCTGCATTATCGTCAGGAAATCTCATCCACAAACCAGTTCTCGGAAAATGCAGAAGATGCTGATTCTTGGATGCAGTTCACGGATAGCGTAATTAATGAAGCGACTCAAATCGTTCAGCGTTTGTCTGAGCTTGCGGTTCAAGGGGGAACGGATACCGTTCCAAAGGATGCCAGAGAAAATATAGCGTCAGAAGTTGGACAGTTGTACAACCAACTAGTCTCTCTTGGAAACTCTCAATTTAAAGGGAAATATATTTTTAATGGCGAAAGAGTAGATGAGACTCCTTTTTCTGCAGATCCTGCTAATGTGTCTTATGAGCTAGATGAAGGGGAAGTTGAGTACCAGATTGGAGCGGGAATCACTATTCCCGTGAATCTTAGTGGAACAAAAGTATTTGGTGAATTTTCAGATCCGAACGGCCTGTTTAAAGTAGTGGATGGGCTTAAAAAGTCATTAATGGCTGATAATACTAGTGACATTCAAGCTGCTATTTCAAAGCTTCAGAATAATCTTCAGAACTTAACCACAAGACAGTCAGAAGTTGGCGGCAAACAAAACCGACTGACTTTTACAATGAGTCGTTTAGATGACCTGAGTATTAACTATACCGATCTGCAAGGCAAAGTTGAAGACGTTGATATGGCGAAAGCAATTACAGACCTTAAAACTTCTGAGAGTATCTATCAGGCTTCCTTAGATACCATGGCTCGCATTATTCGGCCAAGCCTTCTTGATTTTCTGAGATAAGGAGGAACTTGCGACTATGCAGATCCCTCAGATTAGAATTCAACAAGGCTATACTAAGATTGGAATGGATGTTGCCCCTGGAAAACTAAGTATAGAACAGCCTAAAGCCGAGCTCAATATGCATCAACAGCCTGGCGATATGCAGATCCGAACAACGTCGGGAGAGATGCAGATTGATCAGAGTAAAGCTTGGTCTGCTTTAGGGTACGGACCTTCGCTGGAAATGATGGATCGAATTGCAGAAAGCTCTCACGCAATAGCGAGCCAGCGAATTGCAGAGATTGCCCAAGCGGGAGATCGTATGATGCAGATCCAGAATAAAGGGAATGTCTTTGCAGATCTTGCAAGAGAAGCTGTCTTTAAACAATATCCTATGGAACTGCGTGGTCCGGCGAGTTTTAATAACGTTCAATTTCAATATATGCCAGGCACTATGGATATTAGTTATACTCCAAAGGGAGTGAGCTTTGATCCTGTATTGAATGAGCCCGAGATTGAGTATACGGCTAGGCAGCTCAATATATATGTAGCCCAAAAAAATTATATACATTTTTCTACAGCAATCGGCTCTAACTTGGATGGTTCTGTATAAATATGGTGTTGCAGAGGTAGCGGATGAACATTGTTTCATTAGCTACCTCTTTATAAATATGGAGGAGGAACATCATGCTCGTTAATACTTCTAGATTTGGGGATATAGATATCGAAGAGAAGGATGTAGTGAATTTTATAAGTCCTATATTAGGCTTCGCTGAAGAAAGAAAATATATTATTGTAAATCAATTTGAACAAAATTCGTTCCAGTATATGCAGTCTGTTACGGAGCCTAACTTGACGTTTGTATTAGCTGATCCTTTTCAATTCAACAAAGAGTATGACTTTGTTCTTGAGGAACATTGGATCCGTGAGTTGGAAATTAACAGTGAAGAAGATGTTACTGTGAAGGCCATTACAACAGTTAGATCAGCAACAGATATTACGATTAATTTAGCTGCTCCAATTATCATCAATGAGAAAAATAATAAGGCCGCTCAAATTATTATGGATAGTGCTAGTTATTCAACTAGGTTTTCTATCATCACTAGTAAGGACGAAGGAGGCGAGTAGCATGCTTATCCTATCACGGCATAAGGGACAAAAAATTAATATTGGAGACAACATTTCTATAACCGTCATTGACGTTGTCGGTGATCAGGTGCGAATAGGGATTGAAGCTCCCCCTGATATAAGCATATATCGAGAGGAAATCTATCTTGCGATTCAAGATCAAAACAAATCCGCTGTTAACTTGGATGAAGATGTAGCAAATATTTTGAGCAGAATTATATCCTCAAAAAAAGACTGATTTTTTTCATAAAATGCAAAATTGCTATAAACATCAGAGCAACTTGTCCGATATATAAATTAAGGGTTACTGAAGTAGCTATAACGGCCGTAAGCTACGGATGATAAACCTAATACATGGGTGAAGCAAGGATGCTAATCACCGATACATTCCAAGGAGGAATTTTCAATGCGTATTAACCACAATATCTCTTCTTACAATGCACAACGTCAACTGTCTATCAACAACGGTGCACAATCCAAATCTTTGGAAAAGCTGTCTTCCGGTTACAGAATTAACCGTGCAGCTGACGATGCAGCTGGCCTGGCAATCTCCGAGAAAATGCGTAACCAAATCCGTGGTCTGGAGCAAGCTAACAAGAACTCCCTTGATGGTATCTCCCTGATCCAAACGGCTGAAGGTGCACTGAACGAAACTCATGCTATGCTGCAACGTATGGCTGAGTTGTATGTACAAGGTGCGAACGAAACTTTGACAACTACTGATGCTGCTAAAATTGACAAAGAAGCTCAACAGCTTTCTGCTCAAATCGGCTCCATCGCAGGCCAAACTCAATTCAATACTAAGAAATTGCTGGATGGATCTGTAACTACTCTGTCCTTCCAAGTTGGTGCTAACTCCGGCGAAACTATTGCTCTTTCCCTTTCGTCTGCTACTAACACTGCATTGGGTGTAAACTTTGGCACAGGAGCTCTTGTAGAGCTCGGGAATTCTGCTGCTAACGAATTGAATACTACAGCAAGCCAAAACCTTGATAAGGTTCAATCCGCTATCAACGCTGTATCTTCACTGCGTTCTGACCTCGGTGCTGTTCAAAACCGTCTGGAACACACAATCAACAACTTGGGAACAACTGCAGAGAACCTTCAAGCTGCTGAATCCCGTATTCGTGACGTTGACATGGCTAAAGAAATGTCCGAGTTCACGAAGAATGGTATTCTTCAACAAGCTGCTCAAGCAATGTTGGCTCAAGCAAATCAACAGCCACAAGGCGTTCTGCAATTGCTTCGTTAATTTCGCCTTACAGCCGGCCGGGATACCGGCCGGTTTTTTTAATATAAGCCAATAACCGTTCTGGGAGGAACAATGATGAAGATTGATTCCAATTCATCATCGACGTCCTTAATGCCATGGTTTAAAAATCTCACAAATGAGAATTTTATGGATAATATGGCTGATTCGGATTCTCTATTAAAGGAACAGCGCAAACATACAATTCCACAGCTTGTAGATAAGGTGAACAAAGCTCTTGAGAAATCAGAAACTCATATTCAAGTGAAAGTTCACGAAAAAACCAACACGATTATGGTTGTTGTGCTGAAAGACGATACGAACGAGGTTGTTCGAGAAATTCCGAGTGAAAAGATGCTCGATGTAATGTATAACCTTAGCCAAAAAGTAGGAATATTTTTAGATGAGAAAATGTAGAGGAGGTATACAATGGCAAGTATTACACCTACCCGTTTGACCGGGTTCAGTGGCAGTCTGGATACAGAATCTATTATCAAAAAGCTAATGAGTACCGAAAGAATGCCATTAGATAATATCCTTAAAAAGAAACAATTGAACGTATGGAAAAGAGAAGATTATCTGTCGATGAATACGAAGCTTCTCTCTTTTCGTAATACAGTGAATGACTTGCGGTTTGAAAAAAACTTTGAGAAGACTACTGCTAGTTCATCAAATACATCTGTTCTAGATGTTACATCAGCAGGTACTATAGCTGCGACTACCAGTGTGGAAGTGAAAAGTTTAGCTTCCTCAGCAATGCTTGTAGGGAAAACTACAGTTTCTCCTACAGCCACCCTTACTACAGGCGGTACTTTTAATATTAAAGGTTCAAAAGGAAACGTCGATATTACTTATACAGCAGGGCAATCGACACTCGAGACCGTTGTAAAAGATATTAATAGTAACTCGGCTAAAACGGGAGTGCGTGCAAGCCTTGATACCAACAATGGATCAATCTATCTTACTGCAATGGAATCGGGCAGTACTTCATTAGTCGAAATGACTGGTGATGTTGGTATTTTGGGGCTTACTAGTACTAGCAAAAAAGGTGCTGACGCTGAGTATTTAGTAAATGGTGTGTCCCTAACATCGTCTACAAATTCTGTGACAATTAACGGCACACAGGTAGCTTTAAAGGGATCCGGAACAGCGACTATTGGTTCTGTGACCGATCGTAGTGGCGTAGTAGATAAAATAAAAGCTTTTGTAGAGCAATATAATGAATTGATTGATACGTTCTCTACGGCTACTACAACGAGAAAGAACCGAGATTATGCGCCTCTAACGGACGAACAAAAAGAGTCCATGAGCGAAAAGCAAATCGAGCAATGGGAAATGAAAGCAAGACAAGGCACTTTGTACAATGATTCCATCTTAAAAGATACTTTGAGTGCAATGCGTACAGGAATGAGCAAACCGCTTAATGTTCCAAAAGATCAAGTTTCACTGTTATCTCAGATTGGGATTACCGTTATGTCGTCATATAAAGAAAACGGAAAACTAGAGATTGATGAAGAGAAATTAACGGAAGCTGTGAATAGTAACTTCGATCAGGTTAAACAGTTGTTTTTGATGGATAATTCGTCAGCAGCTGAAGTGCCAGGCAAAAGTAATATAGGCCTAGCAGACCGACTCTATAATACGATTAATACGCAATTGGATGCTATGAAGAAAAAAATTGGTAGTACTGGTCTAGCAGAAGCTCAAGATGATAGTATCATGGGGAAAGAACTTAAAGAACTGAGTACTCAAGAATCAGATTGGAAAGCTAAACTGATAGATATTGAAAATAGGTACTACAAACAGTTCTCGGCTATGGAACAGGCCCTGCAAAAGTTGAATAGTAAAAGCTCGATCTTTTCCTCTATGTAGTCTTTATTAATTATCGTGCACTTGAAATGACTGATCAATAAAATGAATGATGGAGCGAGGTAACATGCAAAATGCAATTCAGCAGCAATATCTAAAAGTTCAAGTTGAGACAGCGAGTCCTGGTGAATTGACTTTGTTGTTGTATCAGGGAATGGTTAAATCATTACTTTTAGCAAAAAGTCAATTTGCTCAAGGTAACTTTGAAGCAATGAATGAATCCTTGCATAAAGTTCGTGCAATTATTAGTGAGCTGATTATTACTCTAAATATGGATTACCCTATTGCTAATGATCTGCGTCAATTGTATGAATTTTATAATAGATACATTGCTGAGTTTATGATTAAGAGAAAAGAATCCATGCTGGATGACGTTCTGGAATTTGCTCGTGGACTTGCTGAGACGTGGAAGAAAGCAATTAGTTCTCTTAAAACAGGTGAGCAACATGGTTAATCATGACCCTAGTGCGTTTCAAAGAATATTAGAAATATATAAATTGATCCTAAGTGAGTCTGCAACCTTCGATGAGTACACTAAATATTCGGAGGAATTAGATCAATTATATATTGAGGTAGGGAGCAAGGAACCGTCTGAAGAAGACAGCTTGATACTAGAAGATATTAAAGTGTTGCATGAGCGAATCATTCAATTGATTATGTTAGAAAAAGAGAAATTATCACAAGAAATTGTGATGTTTGAGAAAAGAAAGCGCATGACACAGGATTATGGAAAGTTGTCTAACAACTATGATGTCGGCGCTTTTTTTGTGGATTTTAAAAAATGATAAGGGAGGAATGAAGTGTGAAGGCTAGGTATACTAAAATTTTGTATATTTTACTGAGTACTTTGCTACTGGTAGCGCCGTTTCCTATGGGAAGTACGGCCCGTGCAGCAAGTGAGGCTGTTCAGGTAACCAAAGTAGTAAACCCCTCAGCAATTGTAGAAGGGGGAGAGGCCAATGTACAATTGAATGTACAAGGCTCGCCTGATGTCAGTATTGTTAAGCCTAACGACATTATATTAATTATAGACCGATCTGGAAGTATGGCAGCCAGCTATGCACCTAATAAAGGCGAAGACAAAATGAAAAATGCCAAAAATGCTGCTAAAGGCTTCATTGATTTAGTAGACTTTAGCAAGCATCGTGTTGGTATTGTGGACTTCGCTAGCGATGTTAAGTATAAAGCGCTGTCTGATAATCCGGCAGAAGTGAAAAATTATGTAGACACTATTCAAGCAGGAGGCGGAACGGGAACTAAAGCAGCCATTGCAAAGGCTCAAGAGCTGTTGAAAAATCATAGACCGGATGCTCAGCCAGTAATCCTGCTTATGACGGATGGACAAGCTACTGAACCCGGGCCTGAGTCATATGCACGTCAAGTTGCATTAGATCAAGCTAATTCAGCAAAGGCTGAAGACGTGGTATTTTATACGATTGCTCTTCTGCTGCCATCTGAAAATCCTGAGACAAGTGCACCTAACTTGTTAATGAAAGCTATGGCAACTACTGCACAGCATCACCATTTTGTATTGGGGTCTGTCGGTTTGGCTCAAATCTACGCAGCAATTGTTGATGAGATAGGCTTATCGAGTGCTTATAACGCCGTAGTAACAGACACAGTTTCTCCAGAATTTGAAATAGTTCCTGATTCTTACAAAGATAACATACCACAACCAACGGTGGTTGGGAACACTTTAACCTGGAAATTTAATGAGCTCAAAAGAGATACTCTGACTTTTAATTACAAAATTCGTCATAAAACAGGAGCTAAGATTGGAGATCTTCCTGTTGGGGCACAAGATATCAAGGTGAAGTATGATGATTATTTAGGTGCACTTCACGAGTTTACAGTTCCTAACCCTAAGATCAATGTTAAATATGCTGCGCCGACGATTACTTCAATTGTAAAAGATAATGGTTTAATCAATGGTGGGGAAAGTGTAACGATTACGGGGGAACACTTCAGGCCTAACGTAAAAGTACAATTTGGCACTAAGCCTGCAACCTCTGTACAATTTGTTGATTCTACTAAAATCATTGTTATTACTCCTGCAGGAACACAGGGGAATGTCGATGTAAAGGTAACAAATGATGATAATCAAAGTGCAACAGGTAAATACACATACTATGCTATCCCGGAAATTACTAAAATCACACCTGTAGAGGGACCACTTGCAGGAAACAACGAGGTAAGCATTGAAGGAAACTACTTCATGACGGGTGCGACGGTTAAATTCGGAGATAAAGCAGCTAGTGTTGTCTCTACAACGCCTACAAAAATTATAGTTAAGGCGCCAGCAGCAGTTAATCCGGGCCTTGTTGCTGTTAGTATTACGAATCCTGATGGATACAGCACTGAGTTGCCAAATGCTTATAGCTATGTCTTAGGACCTGAATTGAATATTGTAGAACCTAATAAAGGTACCACAAAGGGTGGAGAACTAGTCACTCTTACAGGTAGCCGTTTCAAGTCAGGGGCTAAGGTGTTTTTCAATGATAAAGAAGTAGCGGCTACTTACGTATCCGGTACTACATTGACTGTATCCTCTCCATCATGGAATAAAGCAGAATCCGTAACCGTGAAAGTAGTAAATCCAGATGGACAATTTGCTGAGAAGACACAAGGCTATACCTATTCTTGGCCACAACCGATGTTAACATCAATCCTTCCGAATGAGGGTGAAACAACAGGAGGGACTCTGGTTACCATCACTGGTAGGGACTTCCAGAGTGGAGTTAAAGTTTACTTTAACGATCAGTTAGTGCCGAATGCAACATTTTATAGTAGCACTCAAATCAAATTGCAGACTCCTGTATGGAATACTGCCGAGGCCGTAACCGTAAAAGTAGTAAATCCGGACGGACAAGCGGCAACTCTTGAAAAGGGATTTAATTACCTTTTGCCACCGCCACCACCAGCTCCAGTTATCACAACTGTAGCTCCTGATCATGGTTTAGTGACAGGGGGGACGAGCGTTGTCATCACGGGATCGAACTTTGTAAGTGGGGTAAAAGTTAAGTTGAAGGATCAAGAGTTGGCAACTACATTTGTATCCTCAACTCAGCTGAAAATTACAACACCAGCATGGAACTCGGCGGAAGTTGTGAATGTCTCCGTGACAAATCCAGACGGCCAGACTGCAATAAAGGAAAAAGGTTATACCTTTGAAACACCGCCAGCACCAGTAATTACAAGCATTAGCCCGAACGAAGGTAAATTGAATGGAGGCCTGGTGATTACCCTTTCTGGTTCAAACTTCGATACGGGAGCCAAGGTTTATTTTAATGACAGTGTAATCCAAGCAACCGTGTACGGATCTGGTCAGATAAAGGTTGTGACACCAAAGTGGACGAATTCAGGCCCTGTAGACGTTAAAGTGACGAATGGCGATGGACAGTCAGTTACGTTGGCTAACGGCTTTAACTATTTAAAGGAACCAGCTCCAACCTTGAGCTCTTTGTCACCTAGTAAGGGAATGATTACTGGTGGAACAGAGGTTACTGTACAGGGTACGAATTTTGTGAATGGGGCAAAACTTACATTTGGTAATCAGCAGGTAGCCACTACATTCGTATCTGCAACACAGTTGAAGTTTAAAACTCCAGTATGGAGTGTTGCGGAACAAGTAGATATCCAAGTAACAAATCCAGATGGCCAGACGGCATCTTTGGCGCAGGCCTTTACGTTTGAAACACCGCCACCACCACCACCAATGGAATTGACGAGTGTCAGTCCTAATGAAGGTGAAATGGCAGGAGGTTTGCTCATTACTGTAACAGGTAACAATTTTGATAGTGGTGCTAAAGTATATTTCAATGACACTTTAATTCAATCAACTGTATATGGTGCTACACAAATAAAAGCAAAAACTCCGGTATGGACTACTAGCGGACCAGTTAATGTTAAAGTGGTAAATGGTGATGGCCAGACAGCGGTTCTAAGCAATGCGTTCACCTATTTAGCTCCACCACCGCCACCGCCACCACCAGCTCCAGTTATCACAACTGTAGCTCCTGATCATGGTTTAGTGACAGGGGGGACGAGCGTTGTCATCACGGGATCGAACTTTGTAAGTGGGGTAAAAGTTAAGTTGAAGGATCAAGAGTTGGCAACTACATTTGTATCCTCAACTCAGCTGAAAATTACAACACCAGCATGGAACTCGGCGGAAGTTGTGAATGTCTCCGTGACAAATCCAGACGGCCAGACTGCAATAAAGGAAAAAGGTTATACCTTTGAAACACCGCCAGCACCAGTAATTACAAGCATTAGCCCGAACGAAGGTAAATTGAATGGAGGCCTGGTGATTACCCTTTCTGGTTCAAACTTCGATACGGGAGCCAAGGTTTATTTTAATGACAGTGTAATCCAAGCAACCGTGTACGGATCTGGTCAGATAAAGGTTGTGACACCAAAGTGGACGAATTCAGGCCCTGTAGACGTTAAAGTGACGAATGGCGATGGACAGTCAGTTACGTTGGCTAACGGCTTTAACTATTTAAAGGAACCAGCTCCAACCTTGAGCTCTTTGTCACCTAGTAAGGGAATGATTACTGGTGGAACAGAGGTTACTGTACAGGGTACGAATTTTGTGAATGGGGCAAAACTTACATTTGGTAATCAGCAGGTAGCCACTACATTCGTATCTGCAACACAGTTGAAGTTTAAAACTCCAGTATGGAGTGTTGCGGAACAAGTAGATATCCAAGTAACAAATCCAGATGGCCAGACGGCATCTTTGGCGCAGGCCTTTACGTTTGAAACACCGCCACCACCACCACCAGTGGAATTGACGAGTGTCAGTCCTAATGAAGGTGAAATGGCAGGAGGTTTGCTCATTACTGTAACAGGTAACAATTTTGATAGTGGTGCTAAAGTATATTTCAATGACACTTTAATTCAATCAACTGTATATGGTGCTACACAAATAAAAGCAAAAACTCCGGTATGGACTACTAGCGGACCAGTTAATGTTAAAGTGGTAAATGGTGATGGCCAGACAGCGGTTCTAAGCAATGCGTTCACCTATTTAGCTCCACCACCGCCACCGCCAATTGAATTGACAAGTGTCACTCCTAATGAAGGCGAGATGGCAGGAGGTTTGCTTATCACTATATCAGGTAAAAACTTTGATAATAGTGCTAAAGTATATTTCAATGACACTTTAATTCAATCAACTGTATATGGTGCTACACAAATAAAAGCAAAAACTCCAGCGTGGAAGACGAGCGAATCAGTTAATATTAAAGTAGTAAATGGGGACGGACGGATAGCTACTTTGGAAGATGGGTTTAAATATCTAGCTCCGCCACCTCCACCACCGTTATCAATAGCAACTGTTAGCCCTAGTGAAGGCGAGATGGCCGGTGGTTTAATAATTACTCTTACAGGGGAAAATTTTGAGACCGGCTCTAAAGTATACTTCAACGACACGCTGCTTCAATCAACGACTTATAGTACAACTCAGATTAAGGTGCGTACGCCTAAGTGGGCTAGTTATGGACCGGTAACAATTAGGGTAGTAAATCCGGATGGATCATCTATTGAAAAAGCAGATGGATTTACTTATAAGGTACCTCCAGTGCCTACGATTACAAGTGTGACTCCAAATCAAGGAGAATTAACGGGAGGTTTAGTAATTACCATAATAGGCACCGATTTTGATAGCGGCGCTAAGGTATACTTTAACGACACGTTACTTTCTTCAACAACTTATAGCTCTACTCAAATTAAGGCTTCCACGCCTAAGTGGAACGTTATCGGACCGGTAGATATCAAGATCGTAAATTCAACCGGTCAGTCAACGATTATACCCGCAGGGTATAATTACTTAGCACCACCTAAAGCACCAGCGCCTATTATTACAAGTGTGACTCCAGCAGAGGGTCCAATAAAAGGGGGAACCCTTATAACTCTCACGGGGCAAAACTTTGATAACGCGGCCAAGGTATATTTCAATGACACTTTGATTCAATCAACGACCTACAGTAAGACATCCATTAAGGCCCTTACACCTGTCTGGCCATCTGTGGGTCCTGTCACTATTAAGGTAGTTAATGCTGATGGTCAGACTACTGAGTTGGTGAACGGTTATATGTACAAGTAACAAAGCAAAAGAGCAACAGGTATCCTTCATAGGGTGCCTGTTGTGTTTTATACTAAGTGTTGGTTGGGGGAGATTGAAATGAATGAGATCTCAGTATGCATCATTACTCGAAATGAGGAAGAGTACATAGGGAGGGCAATTCGCTCAATTACACCTTATGTTAAGGAAGTTATTGTAGTTGATCATTATTCAGAGGACAGAACGTTTGAAATCGCTAGAAGTTTAGGGGCGAAAGTTTTTCGAAAAAGTTGGAATAGTGACTTCTCAGAATCTAGAAATTTTAGCATTTCACAAGCGTCTTGCCCACTGATTTTAGTGATGGACGCAGATGAAGAATATTTGGATGATGGTCTCGCTCTACAGGATGCCAGTCAATTAGTGAGTTCAGAGCCTGGTACTGCTGCCAGTGTAGGAATACAAAGTTTAACAAGTAATGGCCAATGGGTACAATCATGGATTACTAGATTGTTTCCTAATCATTCGGACTTTAAGTACAAGGGGAGAATTCATGAGCAGCTACACTACAAAAGTCAATATCCTAAATTAGTTAGTACGGTTTTAAACTTCAATCACTACGGATACAGTCCAGAAGAAATAAAAAAGAAGGATAAATATCAAAGAAATCTAGAATTATTATTGTTGGATCAAGGATCAGATCCGGAGAACCCTTATTTAATGTTTCAATTAGGTAAAACTTATGGGAAAATGAATGAGTTATTGGAGTCTAAAGTGTGGTTTGAAAGAGCTCTGGGAGTCGGTCAGAAGCCTTACCCGCATTTTTATAGCGCATTATTTATGGAATATGCTCATACATTGTTGAAATTGAAAGATTGGGAGTCACTATCAAATATTATTAATGTTGCTATTGAAATTTATCCGGATTATACCGATTTATATTATATATATGGCAGTGCAATAATTGAAGCCAAAAATCCTGAATGGTTCGATCAAATCCCGGATGTGTTCTCTTACTGCATTCACCTTGGAGAAGTACCTCGGGGAAAATATGAATCGGTTCAGGGTGTGGGTTCTTATAGATCTCACTATAACTTAGGCTTATATTATGAGCTTACCGGAAATACATCTGAAGCTTTATATCACTATGAGATGAGTGGTCAGCAAGGATTTGATCAGGCTAAAGACAGAATAAAGCTTCTTAATTACAACAAGAAATGAGGAATTTAATGATGAAGTCCCCATCCATTTCACTGTGTATGATTGTCAAAAATGAGGAACGCTGCTTGGAAAGATGTCTTAACAGCGTCCAAAATATAGTGAGTGAAATTATTATTGTAGATACGGGTTCGACAGATAGAACGATCGAAATAGCCAAGCAGTTTACGGACAAAATTTACTCCTTTGAGTGGATTAACGATTTTTCAGCAGCGCGGAACTTTGCTCTCGATCATGCAACGGGGGAATATATTCTTCATCTGGATGCCGATGAATACTTATATGAGGGAACGGAGTGTTTGCAGGAGGAGTTAGACAAAAGTTATTATTTCTTGCGTATTAGAAATGAATTGGGACAAGGACGGGCACAAACACATCTATTTGTTCGATTATTCCGGAACCAGCCTTCCATGAGATATGAAGGAAAACTTCACGAACAAATCAACCTTGACACGAATGGACACTTGCCATTTGGATTTATGGACTGTGTGATTTATCACGATGGCTATATGGATGAAGTCGTAAAAGATAAGAACAAGTCAAAAAGAAATATGGATATTATTAAAGCGGCTATTAAGACCAGTCCAACCTCTTTTAATTATTACAATTTAGGTCTGCAATATGTTCATGAGAAAAATTATAAAGAAGCCGTAGAAGCTTTCAAAAAGTCTTTTTCACTTGCGAATAATCAAACATTTACACCTAGAATGCTAATTTTACTATTTAATTCTTTACTTGAATTAAAGCAGTATAAACAAGCCATGGATGTAGCTGCGGATAGCACACTATTGTATCCTGATAGTCCAAATATGGAGTATGGCTTAGGCAACGTATATCAAAAAATGGGATTTGCTGAAGACGCAAAATTATGTTTTGAACGCTGTTTAGAAATTGGAGAAGAGGCGGGAGTCCAGGAATATAATCATGAGGAGGGTTCAGGTTCTTTTCTTGCCAACTCGAAGCTATGTGAAGTTTTCCTGGAGGAGGGTGATCGGGAGAAGGCACAGCAATATTTCCTTGCTGCTGTAAAAGAAGCTCCCGATTTACTATATTTGGTCAAACTTTTTGCAGATTTGAACCCTAATGTCAATGGAAAGGACTTTTTAGCCTCAATGCTGAAAATATTCCCGTTCTCTAATCCAATTAAGATTCGGCAGTATATGTCCGTATTATATGATAGAAGGCACATAGCAACTTACGAACTGATCAAATGCTATCATGTGAACATAGAACCTGAAATTCAAACTTGGGTTGATATGGTTGAACATAACTATGACTTAGCTGCAAAGAGGTGGGAACAGATCACCGAATTGAAGCCTTTTGCCAAAAGAGACCTATTAATGTTGAGTTTCATTCGAAATGAATTTCTTATTGCTCGCTTCAAAGGTGATTTTGGGCTTAGGGAAAAGGAATGGAAATGGTGGAAAAAATTTATTGAGCAGGGCATTGATGATGGAACCGAACTTTCCGGGGATTCAGAAGAGTTATGGACTTGGCTCTGTGGAGATATAGTTCAACTTCAGGAATTTGAGTGGTTGGAGAAACTCGTAAATAACACCAACAACGCAAAACTTCGTTATTTAATAGCTAAAGAGCTGTCGAATCGTGGCTTCGTAGAACTTGCGCTTGAAATCATTGTCGAATCCAAACATCAAAAAGATAATAAGTTGATTTACACTTTAGTAAGTCACATTTTAATGCAATTAGGTCAATTTGATGATGCGATATATTATGCAGAACAAGTGTACAAAATTGAAAATAGTTATAACAATGCCTATGTACTCTTGTCTTTGCTTCAAAAAGCTGGGAGCTTAGATCGAGGGGAATCCTTGTTGAACAATCTAAAAACTAATGGGATCAAATCTCGTTGGCTTGACGGATTAGTAAGTTAATAGATGCCATGTGAGAACGTTCGAACAGTAAATCTGCTCGGACGTTTGTGTTTTAAGAATTCGCAATTTTATCATAAACTAGGGTGTGTTTTTAAGTCAACAAAGCAAGTTATTGGACGATCCGGGAAGGGCAGTGCTTCAGGCGATAGATCTAAAGAGAAATATGTGCTAGCTGGCCAAGCTTACGACACCAATACTATTCAATCGTTGATGAGAGTGGTGAGTTGTTTGGGTGATTCTCAAGTAAGAAAAAACGTCATGTACGTTTTATAATGTCTTTAACCCCGGACATGATATGATTTACTTAGGTTTGAAAACAGGATCAAGGTACTAGGTACTAATCTTTATATTTCATAGTTATTCATAGTCCCAGCAAGGGATGAGGCTTGCAGCTACTCTGAAGCATGCTCAAGATGTTATACGCATATTTGTTGAAAATGTCACATTAAAAAGACGATTTGAATTAATTTTATATATTATTGAGTTTGCTCTCGAAAATCATCCTGATTATACCGATTTATACTATATGTACGCTTCAAAAATTATTGAGGTATGGAATCCCAGATTGGTTTCCTATAGTTACTTGAAATTTATCAGAATGTTTGAGCCTTGGTGAATCTGAAGAAAAAAGTATGAAATTAATGAAAGGAGCAAGGCGCAACAACCGGATTAAGAACAATTTTCAACTGCTGTGAAGGATGCTCTGAATTATTTTAATTCCTTATTAAACTATTTATTTAGTGTCATCAGATAGAGGATTTAAAGATAGTTGAGGCTCAGCTATCCTTGGGTAAGGATAGTACGTAGTAGATAGTGGTATGAAGCCAAAGAGGTTACAACGAACAAGGGCAACTTTAATATTCGACATAAAATAATAATGCTCATTAATTAAAAAAAATCAAATGCATAGGAGACTCAAATGCTCTTAAATCTAAGACAACGTGAATTTACTAAACGATATAATCGGTTAGTACAAGCTAGGCCTCAGCAACTGGCTCAAAGCCCAAGATTAAAGCCAACTTTGAAGGTAGTTTATGTTCTGAGTCATGTAAGTGTTGGTGGTGGTGTTAAAATTATATTAGAGCAAGCAAACCGTTTAATTAATCGGGGATGGGAGGTTGTTCTAGTCTCTCACTATCCACGTCCGAATTGGTTTCCTACTAAAGCAGATTATATTAAAGTTCCATTTGGAATTGAGGTTGCTCAGGGAATACCCGATTGTGATGTGATTGTTGCTACTTACTGGGATCATATACAAGCATGTATTGAAACCGGAATTGCCCCTGTTGTGTATTTTGAACAAGGAGATGAACATCTCTTCCATCCCGAGCGTTTTCAACACGATATGAAGTTTTTCGTTAGCAGTCAACTAAAATTACCTCAGTTTATAATGACAGTCTCTAACCAAGCAGGTATTTTATTGAAAGAAAATTTTGAAGTAGATTCTGCTGTTGTTCCAAATGCAATTGATCATGAAGTGTTTTTTGAAAAAGATGACTTTCCAGAATATTCAGGTGAACCGTATATTTTAATGATTGGTAACGAAAATACTCTCTTTAAAGGTATAAGGCGAATAATAAAAGCTGTTAATACAGTTAAGTTACAGTTTCCGGAAATCAAGCTATATTGGATTAGTCCTATTTCACCATCAGAGCCATGGGCTTCTGCTGCGGATCGTGTTTTTGTAAATCCCCCTCAGAAAGAGATTGCTGAATTATATCGTGGTGCAGTTCTATTTGTGTCAGCTTCAGAGTACGAATCATTTTCTTTACCAGTTCTTGAAGCAATGGCTTCGGGTTGTCCAGTTGTGTCAACTAAGAATACTGGCGTACTGGAGTATGGAATTGACAATATTAACGTAGTATTTGTAGAAATAGGGAATGACAATGATCTTATTAACAAAATCAAGTTAGTACTCAAGGATGAAGGGCTTAGAGAAAAACTGTCTTCAAATGGATTGAAAACAGCTGCAAATTACTCATGGAACAAATCAATAGATGAATTAATGGAATATTTAAGTCGCGCAGCACAGTTTTCTGTCGAACCGTATACAAGTTTGTCTGAATGGGATATCAAAATCAAACCCGATATGTTTTCCCAAACAGCAGATTGGGATAAATTTCTACAAAAACTTACAGTTGTCCCGGATGACCTTGTATATTTGCCTGTAGTATACGACTGGATTGATCAACATTCAATTGCTAGATGGGAAGTAGCAGCCATACGTAAAACACAGATATCGGAAAACTATATATATATTAACCTCCCGGTGCGGGGGAATGATCTTGACCCCGAGTCTGCTATATTAGGCAAGGGGATTTACAAAGTAAAAAATGAGCAGTATAACGAAGCTCTCGATTATTTTGTAAGTGAATACTCTAATCTGAATGAAGAATGGAAGCCAATTTGCAGTAAATGGATTATCCTTTGCTTAATTGAGTTAGAAAGAGACAAAGATGCCTTAAATGTGATTCTTGATACGTTAAAAGTCTATGAGCACTTCTCAGATGTATATTATTTGTATTACTTGTTGTTACAATTAAATAATTCCAATGGAGAAGCTGGCAAAATTGCAGATACGATTAGGCTGATTGGCGATAGTATGAGTCAATCAGAATGGTTCTTTAATGTGGAAGAACAATTATCTAAGTAAAAGAGGAGTGTTCACATGTACGGCACCTATATTGGAAATAATAAAATGCTTGTTAATTTAGGGTATGGAGGTTATTTGACCATATCATCTCAAGACTTAAGTTTAATGCCTACTTTAGTTAGCACCGGGGTGTTTGAAGTTCCTTTAACGAAGTATTTTATTAATAATGTTAAGCCAGGCGAGACTATTGTCGATATTGGGGCTAATGTTGGATATTTTACGCTGTTGGCTGCAAAACTTGTCGGAGAGAAGGGAAAGGTAATTGCTTTTGAAGCTAATTCACAGTTAGTAGATTATATTAAAGATAATCTTGCTATGAACTGGATTACTGAAAATGTGAGCGTCATTAACAAAGCTTGCTACTCTTGTAACCAGTTTCTTGAATTTAATACCTCAGAGAAATTTCATGGATATTCATCCATTCATGATAAACCAGCAGATGATAATCTAGTTGATACTTACATTACCCATAAGGTTGAAGCTGTGGCATTGGATCGCGAATTATCAAATTATGAGGGTGTAATCGACCTTTTGAAAATTGATATTGAGGGCGGAGAGTATCATGCATTCAAGGGGATGCAGTCCTTAATAGAGTCTAAAAGGATTAAGAAGATTTCCTTTGAGTGGAATCGATCTATGTTAGCTGGTGATGCTGATTCCTTCTTAAGTTTAATTGACGACTTGATGAATCGCTTTGGGGGATATTTGTATTATTTAGATAATGAGGGGAACCCCAATGCTGCAAAGCTCGAAGATATAGCTAAACTTGATTTTTATCCTTTTGTTTTAATTGAATTTTAAAAATATATCTATTTGATTAGATAATGTTTCACCACCACCAAAACGGGTTATGTATTCTTACAGGCCCGTTTTTGTTTGTCTGCTATACACATTCGTCTCTTGGGGTTAGACATGCATTTACAAGTTTTTAACATGAAAACATTTTCTTACCCAATTGACAACTTGGAAATACGGGTGGTATAGTCAGACATGTGAGCCGGGCTCACCTTATTTGACGACGAAGGGAATGTTAGTGCATGCAAGGTAAAGTTAAATGGTTTAACGCAGAAAAAGGTTACGGCTTCATCGAAACTGCTGAAGGTGGAGACGTATTCGTACACTTCTCCGCAATCCAATCCGAAGGCTTCAAGACTTTGGAAGAAGGACAAGACGTAGAATTTGACATCGTCGAAGGTGCACGCGGACCTCAAGCGGCTAACGTAATCAAATTATAATCATCCCGGCACAGCCGACCTACATATACGGTATGATGGTTAACAATTGAGAATCGCTAGCAAGACCCCTCTTAGGAGGGGTTTTTTTATTTAACAATTTTTACACTGGGTTAATGAATGTGGTATAATGAAGGGGCAAAGGAGGAGTGCCCTATGAATTTAAGTATTCGTGGTCAACAGATTGAAGTGACTGATGCTTTGCGTGATTATGTAGACAAGAAGCTCAGCCGGCTAGAGAAGTACTTTGATGCACCCCCCACCTCTGATGGTACTGTGACACTTAGTGTTGCACGAGGAATTCACACGGTCGAAGTGACGATTCCGCTTCCGGGTCTTCTGCTCCGCGCTGAAGATAAGAGCGATGATATGTACGCTTCTGTAGATGCCGTTGTGGACAAGCTCGAACGCCAGATCCGCAAACATAAGACCAAGCTGAACCGTAGATTTCGTCAGGAAGGCAGCTTGAAGACTTTGTTTGTCGAAGAGCCCGTTGATGGTGCTCTCATCGTAGACGAAGATGAATCGTTGATTGATGATGACAAGCTTGAAGTGGTTCGCACCAAGCGGTTTACCTTGAAACCGATGGATGTGGAAGAGGCTATTTTGCAAATGGATTTATTAGGCCATACGTTCTTCGTCTTCTCCAATATCGACACACGGGATGTCAATGTTGTGTATCGGCGGAATGACGGCAGATATGGTCTGATTGCCCAGGATTAACTCATTGAACAGAACTGATTTGCTGCAAGGAATGTGACAGTATTTTGAAATTTTATCTGCAATATTAAATTGTTTTATCAAAAAAACGAGCTTTATCCGCACCGGATAAGGCTCTTTATTCGTATAGATATTATAAGGCTGCTTTAGAATGAAGGCCCGTGTTGCGGCATGTCTTACAAACTGTTACAATTTAGGCAAATGACCTGTTTTGCGTGAAAGGGGAAAACCATGCTAGGACTTGTAAAGAAGATTTTTGGCGACACGAACGAGCGTGATGTCAAACGTCTTATGAAGACGGTAGACTTGATTAATACATTGGAACCCAAATTTACTGCGCTGTCGGACGAGCAGCTGCAAGCAAAGACAGTAGAATTCCGGGAGCGGATCGACAAGGGTGAGACGCTGGACGACCTGCTGCCTGAAGCGTTTGCAACGGTACGTGAAGCGTCCAAGCGTGTTCTTGGCAAGCGTCATTATGACGTGCAAATGATCGGCGGGATGGCTCTGCATGAAGGCCGGATCGCAGAAATGAAAACCGGTGAAGGGAAGACGCTGGTCGGAACTCTACCGGTTTATTTGAATGCACTCCTCGGTAAAGGCGTCCATGTCGTTACCGTTAACGACTATCTGGCACAGCGTGACAGCGCTGAAATGGGCCAGATCTACAGCTTCCTTGGCCTTACGGTAGGCGTGAACTTGAGCGGAATGGAGCATGCCGACAAACAGGAGGCTTATGCTTGCGATATTACTTATGGTACAAACAACGAGTTTGGTTTTGACTATCTGCGCGATAACATGGTTCTGTATAAGGAACAAATGGTACAGCGTCCGCTTTATTTCTGTATCATTGACGAAGTGGACTCTATTCTGATTGACGAAGCACGGACCCCGCTGATTATTTCCGGACAAGCTCAGAAGTCAACCGAGCTGTACTATGCGGCTGACCGTTTTGTGAAGCGACTGACAGCAGAAGAGGATTTCACAGTAGATATTAAGGTGAAAGCCGTTTCGCTCACCGAGAAGGGTGTAGCTAAGGCAGAGAAGGCTTTTGGCATTGAGAACCTGTATGACCATTCCAATGTTACATTGAACCACCACATTGTCCAAGCGCTGAAGGCGAATGCGATTATGCGCCGTGACGTGGATTATGTGGTTACTGAAGATGAAGTCGTGATCGTCGACGAATTCACAGGCCGTCTGATGGCGGGACGTCGGTACAGTGATGGTCTTCATCAAGCCATTGAAGCAAAGGAAGGCATTGAGGTTCAGAACGAGAGTATGACGCTTGCAACCATCACGTTTCAGAACTACTTTCGGATGTACCGCAAGTTAGCTGGTATGACGGGTACGGCGAAGACAGAGGAAGAGGAATTCAAGAAGATCTATGGTCTTGAAGTACTTCAAGTGCCTACGAACCGTCCGAACCGCCGTGTGGACATGGCAGACATCGTCTACAAGAGCGAGCAGGGCAAGTTCCGTGCGGTCGTGGAGGAAATTGCGAAGCGTCATGCCAATAACCAGCCCGTGCTGGTAGGTACGGTCTCGATCGAGAATTCAGAGCTGCTCTCCGAAATGCTGAAGCGCAAAGGCGTGAAGCATAAGGTACTGAATGCGAAGTACCATGCGGAAGAAGCTGAGATCATCTCCCGCGCAGGGGAGCCGGGTGCGGTAACCATCGCCACGAATATGGCGGGGCGCGGTACGGACATCCTGCTGGGTGACGGTGTATCTGAACTTGGCGGTCTGCATATTATCGGGACCGAGCGCCATGAATCGCGCCGGATTGATAACCAGCTGCGCGGTCGTGCAGGTCGTCAGGGTGACCCAGGTTCGACTCAGTTCTACCTCTCGATGGGCGATGAGCTGATGAGACGGTTCGGTACGGACAATGTACTGAACATGATGGACCGTCTGGGCTTTGACGAAGATTCACCGATTGAGAGTAAGATGATTACACGTGCAGTAGAATCTGCACAGAAGCGTGTTGAAGGTAACAACTTCGACGTACGTAAAGTCGTCCTTCAATATGATGACGTAATGAACCAGCAGCGTGAGATCATTTACAAGCAGCGCCGTGAAGTGCTGGAGTCCGATAACATCAAGCAGGTTGTTCTGGATATGATCAAGCCGGTGATTGAGCGGGTGGTTACCGCACACTGCAGTGACGACATTCCTGAGAACTGGGAACTTGAAGAAGTTGCGGAATATGTGAACAGCAAGCTGCTCGACGGTGAACTGACCAAAGATGAGCTTTGGGGCAAGGAACCGGAAGAGATGATTGAGTTCATTTTCGATAGAGTTCTGAATAAATACACAGAGCGTGAACAGCGTCTTGGTGAGGAAATGGTACGGGAATTCGAGAAGGTCATCGTGCTTCGCTCCGTGGACAGCAAGTGGATGGACCATATCGATGCGATGGATCAGCTTCGTCAAGGGATTCACCTCCGTGCATACGGTGGTACCGATCCTCTGCGCGAATATCAATTTGAAGGCTTCGAGATGTTCAACCAGATGGTTGCAGCGATTCAGGAAGAAGTTGCGACCTACATTATGAAGGCTCAAATCGAGACGAACCAAGAGCGTCAAGCGGTGGTAGACGAGGATCAAATCTCCACAAGTGGCGAACCGGCCGAGAAGCGTCCGGTACAGCGCGGCGAAGAGATTGGACGCAACGATCCATGCCCATGTGGCAGCGGCAAGAAGTACAAACATTGCCACGGACAGAATGCATAATCTAATCTATAGATAATCGGGCTTTATGCCTTTGACTACCCCTAAACCCTCCCTGCGAATATACAGGGAGGGTTTAGGTAGGTACACATACTTTTACCTGAGGTGAATAAATATGTTGATCGACCCGAGTATAAAGCAAGATCTGCGTGAAATGGCCAAGAAGTTATCAAACCTTAGGGGGTCTCTTTGACTTAGATCTGAAGCAGGAGATGATCGCCAACTTCGAGGAGAAGATGGCTGCGCCTGATTTCTGGGATGACAATGATGCTGCCCAGCAGGTCATAAGTGAGATGAATGCGGTAAAGTCCTCCGTGGATCAGTACACCAAGCTTCAAGGGGAGTACGATGATATTTCCGTGATGCTGGAGCTGGCTGAAGAAGAAGGGGACGAATCTTTGGAAGCAGAGATTGCAGAATCCGTGAGTGCACTGGTGCAGAAGATGGATGAATTCGAGCTCCAGCTGCTGCTCAACCAGCCATATGACAAGATGAATGCGATTCTGGAGCTTCACCCGGGTGCAGGCGGCACCGAGTCCCAGGACTGGGGCTCTATGCTGCTGCGGATGTATACCCGCTGGGCAGAGAAGCGCGGCTTCAAGGTGGAGACGCTGGATTATCTGCCGGGCGATGAAGCAGGGATTAAGAGCGTAACGCTGCTGATTAAGGGATATAACGCCTATGGCTATCTGAAAGCGGAGAAGGGTGTTCATCGTTTGGTCCGTATCTCCCCGTTTGATGCCTCTGGCAGACGCCACACCTCGTTCGTATCCTGCGACGTGGTTCCGGAGATTACGGATGAGGTTGAAGTGGACATCCGGACTGAGGATCTGAAGATTGACACGTACCGTGCCAGCGGTGCTGGCGGTCAGCATATCAATACGACGGATTCTGCAGTGCGGATTACGCATATTCCGACCGGAGTTGTGGTCACCTGTCAGAATGAACGTTCCCAGATCAAGAACCGGGAGCGCGCGATGACGATGCTTCGCTCCAAGCTGTATGAACGCAAGCTGGAAGAGCAGCAGAAGGAGCTGGATGAGATCCGTGGTGAGCAATCTGACATCGCCTGGGGCAGCCAGATCCGCTCTTATGTCTTCCATCCGTACAGCATGGTGAAAGACCACCGGACGAGCGTGGAGACAGGAAATGTCGGCGCGGTGATGGACGGTGATCTGGATGCCTTTATTGACGGCTATCTGCGAAGCCAGATTCAAGTAGAGCCGAACTAAGCCATTTTGCTTCCTGCACTTGATTCCGTCAGGTGCAGGAGTTTTTTGTGAGAGGGAGATACGATTCATTGAGGTGCATTAGACTGAAGGAGTGGAAGTTATGCCGCCAGTAGGCCGCAGACGTAAATCTCAACTATTATTGCCGATTAGCGGCCCTGGGCGGCATGCGCTGGATTCAGCCATGATCGTGGTCGGCTCATTCATCACGGCGCTGGCATTCAATCTGTTCCTGCTGCCTAACCATATCGCCTCTGGCGGTGTATCCGGGATATCGGTGATTGTGAGATCCATGCTTGGCATTGAGCCTGCCTATACACAGTGGGCGCTGAACATCCCGCTGTTTGCTGCTGGATATTTGCTGCTCGGCCGCAATTACGCCATCCGCTCGCTGCTGGGCACCATTGTGCTGCCGCTCTTTGTCTACCTGACCAAAGACTGGGCGCCGCCAACCACGGACCCGCTGCTGGCCTCACTGTATGGAGGTATAGGGGTAGGGCTGGGACTCGGCATTGTGTTCCGAGGGCGCGGGTCAACGGGCGGTTTATCGATTCTGGCACAGATCATCCAGAAATACAGCGGACTCAGCTTGTCCATGTGTGTCGTGCTGATGGATGGAACCGTCATCACGCTCGCTGGCTTCCTGCTGTCCTGGGAGCGGGCTCTGTATGCTTTGATTGGTCTCTATATTACCGGGAAAATCATTGATACCGTGGAATTGGGCTTCAACTATACCAAGGTCGCCTATATTATTGCAGATAAGACGGAGGAAATCTCCACAGCCGTGCTTCACGAGCTCGACCGGGGGCTGACCAAGCTGAATGCGCAGGGCGGCTATACGGGAGATCCGCGTACGGTGCTGATGGTCGTCGTGAATCAGAGCGAGGTAAGCCGGCTGAAGACGCTAGTGCAGCGCACAGAGCCTTCGGCCTTTGTGATCATTTCCAATGCTCACGAGGTGCTGGGTTTAGGCTTTAAGCGGCATGAATAGCGATTACAGGATAGCAGGACAGTAATCTCACAAAAAAAGCAGCAGATGATATTTTCAACTAACCACGATAAACCTCCTGTTATACAGGCAGAGCCCTTTTTGCTACCGATGAAGCTGAGCTGATTCCTAAGCAGGCGGAAGGTACAGGAGGGCTCTTTTTTTTAATGTGCGGAATTTTAGTTTTATCAAATCTCCTCCCTAGGCTGCCTGCACGGGTTGGACAATGTGGATCACTTTATTCTGGTTAGAAGCTCGGGTGAAGATATTTTTGCCCATAAACATTTGGAATTTAAATAATCACAGTAGATACATTAGATACATCGGATACAGCAGAACCCTAGCCAGTATGAGCCAAGCAACATTTAGGACAGGATCATCGGCAAATATTTAAACTTATACTCTGAAGAAGGGCAGACCGGAAGGTCTGTTTTTTTGTGTTTTAATTAATTCACATTCCAAGGTACTTTTGCGGAAGGTTTATCATATATTAACATTGTATTTATATTAACTCACATGTATAATAATACATACTTTCTACTTCGGATATTCATAGATTCCTTCGTACGAATAATAGACGAGGGTTGGCGATAGAGGGGGCCTATACATTGAATAATGACAAACTAAAAGTGGCTATTGTGGGTTCTACCGGATATGGCGGCGTGGAGCTGATTCGTTTCCTGACAGGGCATCCCAACGTGGAGATTGCCTCTGTCATCTCTGCTTCTAGTGCAGGCGCGCCACTAACAGAAGGTTTTCCTCACTTATCGGAAATTGTTACGATGCCTCTTGATCGAGTAGATGCCGAGAGAATCGCGGCGAAGGCAGACCTGGTGTTCACGGCGACGCCGTCCGGGGTGAGCGGCAAATTGGTGCCCCAGCTGCTTCAGGCTGGACTGAAGACGATTGATTTGTCAGGTGATTTTCGGATCAAGGATGGCGCTGTATACGAGACTTGGTATAAGCATGAAGCGCCTGACAACGCGCTGCTTCAGGATGCGGTGTATGGGCTGTGTGAAGTGTACGGCGTAGAGGCGGCGGGTGCACGTTTTATTTCCAATCCGGGATGTTATCCGACTGCAACATTGCTGGGATTGATTCCGGCGGTTCAGGCAGGTCTATTAGACCTGAGGAGTCTTATTATTGATGCCAAATCAGGGGTGTCCGGTGCGGGGCGCAAAGCAAGCCTGATGACCCACTATGCGGAAATTAATGAGAATTTGAAAGCCTATAAGGTGAATAAGCATCAGCATATCCCTGAAATTGAACAGGAGCTTGCACTCCAGGCGGGCGAGCCGGTTACGATAACCTTCACCACGCATTTGGTGCCCATGACCAGAGGGATTATGTCTACGATGTATGCACAGCTGAACGGAACCTACAAGGAAGAGGATTTTATTGAGCTTTACCGGGAGTTCTATCAGGGCCGGCGCTTTGTCCGCATTCGTGAAAAAGGCGTCTGGCCAGCAACGAAGGAAGTGTTCGGCTCTAACTTCTGCGATATAGGCTTTGCGGTGGATGAGCGCACAGGGCGCGTTACGATTATCTCTGTTATTGACAACGTAGTGAAGGGGGCAGCTGGGCAGGCGATTCAGAATATGAATCTGATGCATGGCTGGGACGAGAGTTTGGGACTTGGTCATACACCGGTGTACCCGTAGGGGCGAAAGGAGATCAACATGGGAGTGGTTCAATTGTTTAGCGTGGTAGAAGGCGGGTCGCTCACAACGCCGAGGGGGTTTCAGGCAGGCGGGCTTCACTGCGGCCTCAAAAAAACAACCCGCAACGACCTCGGCGTCATCCTCTGTGAGGTGCCTGCCGTCTCGGCGGCCGTATATACGACGAATATTTTCCAGGCGGCGCCGCTGAAGGTGACGCGGGAGAGCCTGGCGAACCGGCTGCTGCGCGCTGTGGTTGTGAACAGCGGCAATGCCAACGCCTGCACCGGCATGCAGGGCGAGGCAGATGCCTACGCCATGCGCAGCCAGGCGGCAGAGGTGCTGGGCCTCAGCGAGGCGGACGTAGCCGTCGCCTCGACCGGCGTCATCGGCGAGAATCTGCCGATGGACCGCGTAGCCCGCGGCATCGCCGGGCTGCCGCAGGCACTCGGCGGCGGCGCTGCGGGTGCCGAGCAGTTCACGCAGGCGATCTTGACGACGGATCTCGTCAAGAAGGAAGCCTGCGTGAAGCTTGAGGTCGGCGGCCGGGAAGTGACCATTGCCGGCGCCGCGAAGGGCTCGGGCATGATCCACCCCAACATGGCGACGATGCTCGCTTTTGTCACGACGGATGCGAACGTCGAGTCGCAGGCGCTGCAAAGCCTGCTGATGGACACCACCAACCTCACGTTCAACATGATCACGGTGGATGGGGACACCAGCACGAACGATATGCTGCTGGTGATGGCGAGCGGCCTTGCGGAGAACGAGCAGCTGACGAGCCAGCATCCTGATTGGGACGCGTTCGCTGCGGCCTTCCGGCATGTGTGCGAAGCACTCGCTAAGCAGATCGCTCGCGACGGCGAAGGAGCCACCCGGCTGATTGAGGTGCGGGTAACAGGTGCGGTGAGTGACCTGTCGGCACAGAGAATCGCCAAGACGATTGTCGGCTCAAGTCTGGTTAAATCGGCCGTGTTCGGCGCAGATGCCAATTGGGGCCGGATTATCGCTGCGGCCGGGCGTGCCGGGGAGCCGATGGAACCAGGGACGGTAGATATCCGGCTTGGCAGCATTATTGTGCTAAACGGCTCGAAGCCGGTGGCCTTCGATGAGGAGGAAGCACTGGCCTATCTGAAGGGCGATACGGTGCACATCCAGGTGGATTTGCATGGCGGTCTAGGTCAGGCAACGGCCTGGGGCTGTGATCTGACTTATGATTATGTAAGAATCAATGCGGCTTACCGTACTTAACGTATAGATGCAGCAGCGGCAAGTAACGAGAAAACTCTAGTAGAGGCGGGGATGAAATGATGAATACGGCAGTGGAGAATCACGCTGCCGGGCAGGAGCAGCTGCCTGGCGAGATCTCGAAGCAGACCTTTGTAATGAAATGCGGCGGGAGCACCTTGGCGGAGCTGCCGGAGGATTTTTTTGCAGAGCTGGCAGAGCTGCAGCGCGGCGGCTACCAGCCGGTCATCGTGCATGGCGGAGGACCGGCGATCTCGGAGAATCTGGCCAAGCTCGGAATCGAGACGAAGTTCGTAAACGGGCTCCGCTATACGACCGAGGAAGTGCTGGATGTGGTGGAGATGGTACTGTCGGGGAGCATCAACAAGCAGATTGTCCGTCGTATTCACAGCGCAGGAGGCCGGGCGCTCGGACTCTCCGGCATCGATGGATTGCTGCTGCAAGCTAAGCCTGTGGCGTCGAGCGCCAAGGTGGGACTGGTAGGCGAGGTGAGCCAGGTGAATGCTTCGCTCGTCGAGGGCGTGCTCGGCATGGGATACATGCCGATTGTTGCCCCGCTAGGGATCAGTCCCGAGGGGCAGCGCTACAATGTCAATGCCGATACGGCGGCGGGAGCCGTGGCTTCCAGCCTCGGCGTCCAGCAGATGATTGTGGTTACGGACGTGCCAGGGATTCTTAAGACCGTAAAAGGGGAGAAGAAAGTGCTGCCCTGTGTAACGGTACAGCAGATTGAGGATATGATTCAGACCGGAGAAATTTATGGCGGGATGATTCCGAAGGTGCGGGCAGCCATTGCCTGCATTCACGGCAAGGTGAAGGAAGTGGTGATTGTGAACGGTACCGAGCCAAAAGTGCTGGGCCGCGTTCTGCGCGGGGAGGCCATCGGTACGCGGATCGTTCGCATGTAGCTTGATGCTGGAGCAGGCGGAAGACGAAGAAGGCAGAAGAAGGTTATAGATAGAGCGGGCCGCGCGAGGCGCACAGCCCGCCAGGTGTATAATTCATCTTAAAGGAGCTGGAGACCTTGACACATACGGATCTGGAACAAGCGAAGCTGTCTGATGTGAATCTATCTGAAGCGATGCCGGCTGATCAGGCAGACGAAGAGAGCAGTGCATTATTTCCTAACTATTCGCGTTACCCGTTATCGCTCGTGAAGGGGCATGGCAGCTGGCTGTGGGATGACAAGGGCAACCGCTACCTTGATTTTATGAGCGGGCTTGCGGTCACGAATCTGGGACATACGCCCGAGAAGATTCGGGCGAAGCTGCATGCCCAGCTGGACCAGCTATGGCATGTCTCGAACCTCTTCCACATTCCGCAGCAGGAGCAGGCGGCGAAGCTGCTGACCCAGCTTGGCGGCGCCGATGCGGTGTTCTTTTGCAACAGCGGTGCAGAGGCGAATGAGGCCGCGATCAAGCTGGCGCGCCGCTATCATCAGAAGATCAAGGGGACAGATCGCTACGAGATCATTACCTTCAAGCAATCGTTCCACGGACGGACGCTGGCTACGCTGACTGCCACGGGGCAGGCCAAGGTGCAGGAGGGCTTCCTCCCGCTTCCCGCAGGCTTCAAGTGTGTGCCGCTGCATGATATTGAGGCGTTGCGCGAAGCCATAGGCCCGCATACAGCGGCAGTGATGCTGGAGATGATTCAAGCCGAAGGCGGCGTGCATCCAGTCGATCCGGACTTCCTGAAGGAAGTCGAAGCCTTATGCAAGGAGCAGGGGCTGCTGCTGATCGTGGACGAGGTGCAGACTGGCATGGGCCGGACCGGCCGCTGGTTCGCGCATCAGCATTACGGCATCGAGCCGGATATCTTCACGCTCGCCAAGGGCATTGCCAGCGGTTTCCCGGCAGGAGCTATGCTGGCTAAGGGGTACCTGCGCGAGGCCTTCTCGGCCGGCAGCCACGGCTCGACCTTTGGCGGTACGCCGCTTGCCACGTCAGCGATCATTGCCACGGTAGAGACGATGCTGGAGGATGATCTTCCGGCCAGAGCCGAGGCGATGGGGCATTACCTGACGGACCAGCTGAAGCAGAAGCTGGAGAACCAGCCTTTTGTCCTGGAGATTCGCGGCAAAGGTCTTCTGATCGGCATCGAATGTGCCGGCCCTGTGGGACAGCTGGTGCTGGAGGGGCAACAGCAAAGATTGCTGTTTGTGACGGCAGGCCCGAATGTGATTCGCTTGCTGCCGAACTTGTATGTGACCGAGGAAGAAATTGACCAGGCTGTGGCCACGATTGCTTCACTGATCGAGGGCCACACGGCAAAGGAGGAAGCGTAAAATCATGAGTTTGGCAGAAGCAGGCAAGGTACACAACCTCAGCGGACGCGATTTCATCGAACTAACCGACTATTCCACCGAGGAGATTCAATATTTGATCGATCTGGCGATAGAGATCAAGCATAAGCAGAAGACCGGGGAGACTTATCAGCCGTTGAAGGGGAAGACGGTGGGTCTTATTTTCGAGAAATCGTCCACAAGAACCCGGGTCTCCTTCGAGGTTGGGGTATTCCAGCTTGGCGGGCACGCGCTGTTCCTCAGCAAGAATGACATTCAGCTGGGCCGTGGCGAGACGATTCATGATACTGCAGGCGTGATGTCCCGTTACCTGGACGGCTTGATGATCCGTACCTTTGGGCATGAAAATGTTGTCGATTTGGCGCGCTATGCTACGATTCCTGTCATCAACGGCCTTAGTGATCTGGCCCATCCTTGTCAGGTGCTGGCGGATTTTCAGACGATTTATGAACATAAAGGCAAGCTGAAGGGGCTCAAGCTAGCCTACATCGGCGACGGCAACAATATGGCGCACTCCCTGATGATTGGCGGGGCCAAGCTTGGGGTAGACGTAACGGTGGCTTGTCCGAAGGGTTATGAACCGGACGCGCAAATTACAGCGGATGCTCAGGAGATCGCACAGGCAACCGGGGCGAAGATTGAGATTGTGGAGGACCCAGTTAAGGCCGTTACAGATGCTGATGTGATTTATACGGACGTTTGGGCTAGCATGGGATTTGAAGAGGAGCAGAAAGCAAGAGAAGCGGCGTTTGCAGCTTATCAGGTTAATGAGGAGCTTGCGCGTCATGCGAAGCCGGATTATCTGTTCTTGCACTGTCTGCCTGCCCATCGCGGTGAGGAAGTCAGCGCCGGGGTGATTGATGGCGAGCACTCGATTATTTTTGATCAGGCGGAGAACCGGCTGCACGCGCAGAAGGCGCTGATGGCCGCTTTGATAGGATAAATGACTGTAGAATTTCAAGCGTAAGATGCTGAATCGGAAGGGGTATATTTTACAATGGCAAAAGAAAAAATCGTACTTGCGTATTCCGGGGGACTGGATACGTCGATTATCCTGAAGTGGCTCAAGGAAACCTATGATGCAGAGATTATCGCCTTCACGGCAGACATCGGACAGAGGGAGGAGCTGGACGGCCTGGAAGCCAAGGCGCTCGCTACAGGCGCTTCCAAGGTTTATATTGACGATCTTCGCGAAGAATTCGCCAAGGATTTCATCTTCCCGATGTTCCAGGCGGGTGCGCAGTATGAAGGGCAGTACCTGCTCGGCACCAGTATCGCCCGCCCGCTGATTGCCAAGCGCATGGTGGAGATTGCCCGTGCCGAAGGCGCGACAGCGATCGCTCACGGGGCGACAGGCAAAGGGAATGACCAGGTGCGCTTCGAGCTGAATGCGGCGGCACTGGCGCCGGAGATTCAGGTGATTGCGCCTTGGCGGCTGCCAGCGTTCCGCGAGCGCTTCCCAGGACGTGCGGAGATGATTGCCTATGCAGAGGAGCATGGAATTCCGGTAACGGCCTCTGCGGCCAAGCCTTACTCCACCGACCGCAACTTGCTGCATATCAGTTATGAGAGCGGCGTGCTGGAGGACCCTTGGTTCGATGCGAGCGCTCCTGAGAGCAAGGATATGTATCTGCTCAGCGTCGATCCGGAGGATGCGCCGGATGAGGCGGAATATGTGGAGCTAGAATTTGATCAGGGCAATGTAGTCGCCATCAATGGCGAGAAGCTGGAGCCGCTTGGCGTGATGGAGAAGCTGAACGAGCTTGGCGGCAAGCATGGCATCGGCCGGATCGATATGGTTGAGAACCGCTTTGTCGGCATGAAGAGCCGGGGCGTGTATGAGACGCCAGGGGGCTCGATTCTGTTTACCGCACACCGCAAAATGGAATCTTTGACGATGGACCGGGAAGTGATGAATGTCCGCGACAGCTTGCTTACCCGCTACAGCACGCTTGTCTATAACGGCTTCTGGTTCGCTCCTGAGCGGATCGCCATCCAGGCACTGGTTACGGAGAGCCAGAAGAATGTCTCCGGAACGGTGCGGCTGAAGCTGTACAAAGGCAACATCATCGGCGCTGGCGTGAAAAGTCCGGTCAGCTTGTACAACCCGAATATTGCGACCATGGAGGCCGACCCAACGCAGGCTTATGATCAGGGGGACGCTACTGGTTTTATCCGCCTGAACGCCCTTCGTCTGAAGGTAGGTTCCGGAGTGGAACAGAATAAAGGCTAAGACAGGGAGTGCCCTAGGGGCTTATTGAGATAAACACAAATAAAACAAACCAGACAGTTAGAAAGATAGACCGATAGACCGACAGCAGCCGCTTTCCGCTGGAGTATGGGCGAGAGGCGGCTTGCTATTTTTGCAAAAACAAGATGACAAGGAGTTGGACCAGGTGAGCAAGCTGTGGGGTGGCCGGTTTACGAAGCAGACCAATCGGCTGGTGGAGGAATATACTGCATCCATCGGTTTTGATAAAGCACTGGCGGAGGAGGATGTGCAGGGAAGCCTGGCGCATGTGACGATGCTTGGCAAATGCGGGATTGTTCCGGCAGAGGATGTTGAGAAGATCAAGGAAGGCTTGAATGCTGTGCTCGGCAAGATCCGCCGGGGGGAGCTGGAGTATTCTGTATCGGATGAAGATATTCATATGAATATCGAGAAGAATCTGATCGAGAAAATCGGGCCTGTAGGCGGAAAGCTGCACACTGGGCGCAGCCGCAACGACCAGGTTGCGACGGATATGCATCTGTACCTGCGTGCACGCGTTGTGGAAATTACGGGCCTGCTGCATGGATTGCAGGAGGCGCTAATCGGTCAGGCTCAAGCTAATACGGAGACCATCATTCCGGGGTATACGCATCTGCAGCGGGCGCAGCCGATTCTGTTCGCTCATCATCTGATGGCTTACGTGTCCATGTTCCAGCGGGATATTGAACGGCTGCAGGACAGCTACAAACGCATTAACGTGCTTCCGCTGGGAGCAGGCGCGCTGGCGGGAACGACCTTCCCGATTGATCGGCATTTTGTGGCCGAGCAGCTGGGCTTTGACAGCGTCTATGAGAACAGCCTGGATGCGGTGAGCGACCGGGATTTCATTCTGGAGTTCTTATCCGGGGCCTCCATTATAATGATGCACCTGTCCCGTCTGTGCGAGGAGCTGGTGCTATGGAGCAGCACGGAGTTCCGCTTCGTTGAACTGGATGATGCCTTCTGTACAGGCAGCAGCATCATGCCGCAGAAGAAAAACCCTGACGTAGCTGAGCTGGTGCGCGGTAAGACAGGCCGGGTCTATGGCAATCTCTTCGGGCTGTTGACCGTGCTGAAGTCGCTGCCGCTGGCGTACAATAAGGACATGCAGGAAGATAAGGAAGGCATGTTCGATACTGTAGCCACCTTGCAGGGGGCACTGCAGCTGTTCGCACCGATGATCGCGACGATGAAGGTGAACACCGGACGGATGCGCGAAGCGGTGAACCAGGACTTCTCCAATGCAACGGATATTGCGGACTTCCTTGTCGGCAAGGGGCTCCCGTTCCGCCAGGCGCATGAGGTGATCGGCAAGACGGTGCTGTACTGTATTCAGAACGGAAAGTACCTGCTGGACCTTACGCTGGAGGAGTTTAAGCAGTTCTCTCCACTGTTTGACGACACCATCTACGGCGTGCTGCAGCCGGAGACCGTTGTGAATGCTCGCAATGTATACGGCGGAACAGCAACTCCTCAGGTCGTAGCAGCCATCTCCCGTGCGGAGAGCAAGCTTGCAGAGACGCAAGTGTGGCTTCAGGCGCATGAGACGAAAAATGAGAACTAGTTGAAAAGAGAGACATTAGGCATGGCTGCCACTCAATAAGTAAGATAGCCTACAGCTGCTTGTACCATCTATTGTGACTAGGCTGCTTTAATCGTAAAAAAACAACAGGTTCCGCCGGACTTTGCGGTGCCTGTTGTTTTTTAGTGTGCGCCCGGCATGGGCGATAACTCGGCGGTGAAAGTCCGCTACAGGCTTGGCAGTAGGAACTGTTAGCTGAAGGCAAGGGTGTCCGCCGCGAGGCGGAATCTGAAGGAAGCCGGAGGCAAACCCTCGGTCTGACGAACAGAAATCACATAGAAGGCATCATGGGACGGACGAGCTTGCACTACAAAGCAAAGTCCAATACTGCCCGAATCCCATGGTGTAAATGTGGCAGATAGATGAGGGGAAGGTTATCGCTCTTACCCGGGGAGGTCTCACAGACGACAAGTAGGAAAAAAAAACCGAAAGACGGAGTAAAGCTTGCTGTGAGAAGTCAGCAGAGGCCATAGTACCCGGAAGGGTTTTTTTTTCGGGGAAGGGCCGAACAATCGTAAGTCTCGAGTACATACCGAAAGGAGAGCTGACGCGATGAAAGCAGAATACCGAAAGGGCTACCTGCAAAGGAATAGCGTGGAACGCGAAGAGCATGCGGGAGTGCGGAGCGCCGGCACTCGGGAACGTAAAGAAAGAGGCGGTGCAACAGACCTGCTGGAGCAGATTCTGGACAGAGACAATTTGAACAGAGCCTACAAACAGGTCAAACGCAACCATGGAGCGCCAGGAATCGACGGAATGACCGTAGAAGACGCGCTACCCTGGCTGCAGGAACATAGAGACGAGCTGTTGCAAAAGATCCGGGAAGGCAGATACAAGCCCAGCCCAGTACGGCGCAAGGAAATTCCCAAAGCAGATGGAAGCGGAGTACGGAAGCTTGGCATACCCACGGTCGTAGACCGAGTGATTCAGCAGGCAGTCGCCCAGCAGCTCCAGCCCCTGTTCGAGCCGCTCTTCTCGGAGGGAAGCTATGGCTACCGCCCCGGTCGGAGCGCACAACAGGCCATTCGCAAGGTGAAAGACTATGCAGAACAGGGATACGGCTACGCAGTAGAAATCGACCTCTCCAAATACTTCGACACGCTGAATCATGAGCTGCTTATGCATCTTTTGCGCAAACAAATTCAGGACAGACGCGTAACCGAACTGATTAAGAGATACCTGAAAAGTGGGGTTATGGAGAACGGGGTGCACTGCAAAACAGAAGAAGGCTCCCCTCAGGGAGGCCCCCTGTCGCCGCTTCTGGCGAACATCTACCTGAACGAATTTGACCAAGAGATGAAAGGCCGCGGAGTGAACGTCATCCGCTATGCGGACGATATTGTGGTGCTTGCCAAAAGCAAACGGGCAGCGGTGCGGCTACTGGAATCCTGCGGAAAGTACCTGGAGACCAAACTGAGACTCCAGATCAATACGCAGAAAAGTAAGGTCGGTAGCGTAGTGGCTCGAAAGCACTTCAAATTTCTCGGCTTTGCCCTGGGAAAGAACAAGAACGGCATGTATATCCGTGCCCATGGACAATCCCTCGCAAAAGCGAAGAAGAAGTTGAAAGAACTCACAAGTCGCAGCCAGGGCAGAAATGTTCGCCAAGTCATGGAAAAGGTGAAAGTCTACATTCGGGGATGGATTGGTTACTACTATGTGGCCGACATGAAACGGATCCTGCAAAGCTGGAGCGAATGGTTGCGAAGACGACTGCGGATGTACATCTGGAAACAGTGGAAAAAGCCGCGAACAAAAGTACAAAACCTGCGGAAGCTGGGGATACCGGAATGGCAGGCTTACCAGTGGGGCAATTCCCGTCTCGGGTACTGGCGCATCGCCGGAAGTCCAGTGTTGTCTCGTTCCATAACAAACAAAAAGCTCGTACAGGCAGGATATTATGACTTTCCTGCGCAATACGAGCGTGTACGTAAATTGCACTTATGCGGTTGAACCGCCGTATACCGAACGGTACGTACGGTGGTGTGAGAGGTCGGCTACTCATCTAATGAATAGCCTCCTACTCGATTATAATTGTTGTTTTTTAGCGAACCTATACCCCCGAATACGCCATAAATCCCCCATCGACCGGGATTACGATCCCGGTTACAAAGCCAGAACACCGCTCATCCACGAGCCAGAGCAGGGTACCGAGGAGATCCTCCGGTACGCCAAAACGCTTCATCGGGGTATGGGTGATAATTTTATGAGACCGTTCTGTCAAGGATCCGTCGGGATGGGTTAGCAGGCTGCGGTTCTGGTCGGTCAGGAAGAAGCCGGGGGCGATCGCGTTGACCCGGATTCCGGCCTCGGCCAGGTGAACGGCAAGCCACTGGGTGAAGTTATTAATCGCGGCCTTGGCTGCGCTGTATGCGGGCACTTTGGTCATCGGGCAGGGCGCACTCATGGAGGAAATGTTGATCACCACCGCGCCGGGACGGGAGATCATGCCCTTGGCGAAGATTTGCGTTGGTATTAGGGTGCCGGTGAAATTGATATCCATCACCTTGCGAACGTCCTTGAGACCCAAATCGAAGAAGGTGGTGACCTCTGGATGATTCAGATCCTCCGGATCGAATCGTTCATGGGTCGTATTCGCTCCCGGCTGATTGCCTCCGGCACCGTTAATCAGGATATCGCACGGGCCCAGCTGCTCCCGCACGCTGGCTTCGGCAGCTCGCACACTATCCGCGTCCGTCACATCACAGACAGCGGCGATGGCTGTGCCGCCAGCAGCGTGAATCTCTTCGGCCACCTGTTTACATTTCTCCGCTGTCCGGCCCAGAATGGCTACCTTGGCGCCCTGATGGGCCAGCTCCAGTGCCATGGCGCGGCAGAGGACGCCGGAGCCGCCTGTAATGACAGCGACTTTTCCCATCAAGGCTTCATGCTTCGGCAGGTTGTTCATCATCTTCCCTCACTTTGCTGGAAATGGACTGCTCGCTACTTGTTTGATAGGCATCCCAAAGCCCCCACAGGTACATGATGCCGAGGGCGCGGTCATACAGGCCGTAACCTGGACGGCAGATCTCCCCCCAGAGATGACGTCCGTGATCAGGTCTGCAATATCCCTTGAAACCGCTGTTATAATAGGCTTTAACAATGCCTGCAATATCTACGGTTCCGTCCTGGGTCCGGTGGGAGGTTTCAATGAAATCTCCGTTATCGAAAACGCGCACGTTGCGAATATGGGCAAAAGGAATTCGGTCTTTAAACTCATGAATCATCGAGATGAGATCATTGTCCGGGTTAGCGCCAAGGGAGCCGCTGCACAAGGTGATTCCGCTGGCCGGACTGTCATGCAGCTGCAGGAATCTCCGCAGGTTCGCCTGGCAGGTCAAGATGCGGGGTAGGCCAAAGAGCGGCCACGGCGGGTCATCCGGATGAATGGCCATAGCAATGCCGCTGCGCTCAGCGGCAGGAATGACAGCATCCAGGAAGTATTTGAGGTTGTCCCACAGCTCCTCCTCGGTCACCCCTTGATAGGCCTGAAACAGGGAGGTGAGATGCCCCAGCCGCTCCGGTTCCCAGCCGGGCATGGTGAGGGTGCTGTCCCGATTAATCAGCTCCACCAGCTTGAAGGGATCGATTCCTTCGATTTTGGCTTTTTCAAAAAATAATGCAGTCGAGCCGTCCCCGGAAGGGTGGTTCAGGCTGGTCCGGACCCAGTCAAAGACAGGCATGAAGTTATAGCAGACCACCTTCACGCCCACCTGGGCCAGCTTCTCCAGGGTTCGAATGTAGTTCTGGATGTAGAGATCGCGGGTTGGAAGCCCCAGCTTAATATCCTCGTGCACATTCACACTCTCCACAACGTCAAGATGAAAGCCGGAACGGCTAGCCAGCTTCTGCATCTCCAAAATGCGCGGCAGCGGCCACTCTTCTCCCGCAGGAATATCGTGGAGGGACCATACGATTCCCTCTACACCGGGAATTTGCTTGATCTGTTCCAGCGAGACAGTATCATTGTCTTCGCCAAACCAGCGAAATACCATGCGCATACATTTCACCGCCTTAATAGAATTTGTATGCCGACTCTATGAAGGGTTAGAAAATCTCTCTGCTGCCTACAGTTCTCGGGGTTCTGCAAAATAATCGGGATATTTACCCCGGAGCAGGCTTAAGTCAGAAATGCTCAAACTTAAATGCTCCTGCATGAGGGAATCCGCCTGGTGCCTCTCGTGTTGTCGAATGGCTTCAATCAGTTCACAGTGCTGTTCGTAAAGATGCTCCCAGCTCGGATCGGTGGTGAGCCACAGCATACGGCTTCGGTTCAAATGGGCATTCATGTGCTGAAGGACAGACCAGGTGGCAAGCTTGCGGCAGCCTTCAAATAGTAGTCGATGGAAGGCTTCATCTAACTTGAACATGCCATGACCGTCATGCTGGCGGATGCACTCCTGCTGCAGTTCCAGGTTGTGCTCCAGAGCCATAAGCTGATCCTTGGGAAAAGCTTCACAGGCCAGGCGGATAATAGCTCTTTCCAGTTGCTCCCGCATGAAGCGGGCTTCCTCTACCTGATCGGGATCAATGAGCGAGACTTGGGTGCCTCGCTGGGGAAGCACAACCACAAGGCCCTCCTGGGCCAGCCTCACAAAGCTTTCGCGCACAGGCGTCCGGCTCACCTTACAGGCAAGGGCCGTTTCCTTCTCGGACAAATTCGTGCCAGGCACAAGCTCAAGGCTCATAATTTGTTCTTTCAACTGGGAGTAGACTAGGTTTCCGGCAGAATGGCCGCTTGGAGAAAGGCGAGAATTCATGAATTCACCTCCTGCTGACAGCTGGGATAACAACTGTTAAAGCTTGCTCCCAGGAAATTTGGACTTCTGGATAGAATTCAGAATACTAGGATGTTATCCAGTTTGTTCCATACTACCATACTTGTATGGTAGTATGGAACCATAATTATCCAAATATAGATTGAACGTTCATTTCTTTAGTTCATTCTATATATATCCACATGAATGAATTTTGCATGGGGTAGATCTTTTAAAATTATTGCTGCAAACTGATTTATTGAAAGCGCTGTCCAACATATAAATTGGATAAGGCGGCTGAAGTTGTTCATCTGTGGAAGAGGTTAAAGGAGGCGAACGATCATGCACCTGCATAATGCCATCTTGGTGGATGATGAGGTGTTTACCCGGAAGGGGCTAAGGAAGCTGATTGATTGGGAGGCCTGTGGATTTCGGATTCGCGAAGAGGCGGACAACGGAGCCGATGCCCTCCATCTTATTGAGAACTTGCAGCCAGAGCTGGTCATCACAGATATCCGGATGCCAGAGCTTGACGGTCTTGAGCTCATCCGCCAGGTGGTGACGCACTCCGGAGTAAGCCCGGCATTCATCATTATCAGCGGCTATGACGACTTCAAATATGCACAGCAGGCTGTTCGCTATGGAGTTCATGATTTCCTGCTGAAGCCGATTGATGAAGCTGAATTCACGGAGACCTTACGCGGGCTCAGCGCTAAGATTGAGCGGCAGCGGCTGAAGCAGGTGAAGGAAGCCGGGGCGGAGAGCCAGACCCTGCTTGAGTCCCTCATTATGGGAGAAGCAGCTGAAGATTCGATTGGGGCCTGGGAGAAGCAGCTGGGCATAGTCTCCACGGATCAATTGTCTTATGTTTTTATCGAGCAGAATGATGTTCATCTCTGGGGAGAGGGCCAGCAAGATGCTAAGACGGCCTCTGTCCGTTTTAAGGATCAGGTGAAGCAAGCGATGCACCTGATGTTGGAGGGGGCAGCCATTCCATTTCATTTGCATGAACACCGCAGCAGGATTGGGGTAATTGTGACACCTCCTATGCTCACACATTATGGCGGGGAGATACGGGGCTGGGCACAATGCCTGAAGCAGCGGCTTGAATCCACAGCTGCGGGACGGGTTTTTATGTATGCCGGCTGCCCTGTGCAGGGGCTTGCTGCGATTCGCACCTCCTTTGAGAGTGCGACGGAGGCATTACAGTATAAGTACATTCATGATGACACAGGGATGGTTATTCAATCTGGATCTAAGACAGCCCCTCTTGCATTCATTGGGCTTAGCCCGGGCTTGCAGCGGCAGTTACTCTGCCAAATAGAGGAGGGGGCAAGGGAACTGCTGCAGGATACGGTATCCGAGCTGTTCCGGCAATTCCGGGAGAACCGGATTGCGCCTGAAGCTGTCAAGGCTGCGATTGGACAGTGTGTGCTGGACGTAGTGACCATCGTTCAGAATATGCAGGGCGATCCAGAGAAGATTGCGGAGCTCGCGCCGCTGCTGGGCTGGCAGGATCTGAACCTGTCGCTTCGAGAGCTTGCACGCCTTTTTGCTGCGTTTGTCGAGGCTAGCTCGCGGTACATTGCAGAGCTGCGCCAGGAACAGCAGGGCGGGTGCATTCAGAAGGTCAAGGCTTATATTGATCAGCATTATCACGAGAATATGAACCTGAAGACGATCGCAGCACAGTTTTATATGAATCCGGTATATTTAGGCCAATTATTTAAGAAGACGTATGGGAAGTACTTTAACGATTATTTGCTTTCTCTGCGGATGGATGAGGCCAGGAGGCTGCTGCGGCAAAGCGACATGCGGATCTACGAAATTGCGGGACGGGTTGGCTTTGTCAACCCGGATTATTTTGTTACCCAGTTCGAGAAGACAGAGGGCGTAACGCCGACGGAATACCGCAACCGCTTAAGACAGGGAGGGAAGCCGCCAGGGCGGAAGAAATGAAGCTGAGTCTGAATGATGTCCGGCTGCGTGATAAGATGCTGCTGCTGTACTTCCTGGCGGTATTTGTACCGATCCTGGTGACCAATCTGATTTTTTACCATGTGACAACCACCAGTGTCAAAGATAAACGGATGGAGGACATCACCCGGGCGATGGAGCAGGTCAAGAATGAGTTCCTGCGAGAGGTGGAGGATGCGGTTGAAATTTCCTCGGTCTACTATACGGACCATCTGCTGAATGAGATTCTGGATAAGAAATATGAGAATCCCGCCGATTATGTCGCAGCCTATGACAGCTATTTGCGCCGAATTGTGAATTCTTTCAGCCCGGTCTACAACTCTGTTGCGGGGATCTCTATCTATGTGGATAATCCGACCCTGCTGTACTCTGGAGGGGTCTACTATATCGATGATGCGGTCAAGCAGGAGCCTTGGTACAGCAAAGTGGCGGATAGCCGGCAGTCAGCACCGATGATTCTGCGAACCGGGCAGGGAGAGACCGAAAACACATTTAGTGTGATCCGCAGGATGGATTACTTCTATTATTCCAAGGATGAGAATGGAAGGTTCCTCAAGATTGATCTGAGGATGCCGTACATCCGCAAGATCTTCAGCAATCTGAACCTCCAGGCCGATGTCTATCTGCTGAACAAACAAGGAGAGATTGAATTTACGACTCAACCGGGTCTTGAGCTTGGCCGTTCTCCGCTCTCCTTCGGCCGCATTCCTCAGCCTGAACATACGCTTGAATTCACGACGGGATACAGCAAGGGCAGCTTTCTGGACGGCTGGAGCCTGGTGGGGAGGATTAACGAGGACGAGGTATTCAGAGAGGTGCGCCAGTCACGCAATTTTGTGATCGTGCTGACCCTGCTGAACATTCTTCTTCCCACGCTCATCATTGTCTGGATCACCCGCTCCTTGAACGTAAGGCTGGTTCGTATATTGAAGCATATGAAAAAGGTAAAGAATCAGCATTTTGTGACCATTAAGGAGGCGGGGGCCAGGGATGAAATCGGTCAGCTGACCGGCGAATTCAACCGAATGACCCTTCAGATCAAAAGCCTGATCGATAACGTGTACATGGCGGATATTCAGAAGAAGAGCTTGGAGCTTGAGCGGCGCCATGCTCAGCTCAACGCCCTGCAAAGCCAGATCAATCCTCATTTCCTCTTCAATGCCCTGGAGACGATTCGGATGCGCAGCGTCATGAAGGATGAGGATGAGACGGCACGCATCATTCACAAGATGTCGAAAATTCTCCGCAACTCGCTTGTCTGGCGTAAGGACATGATTACGCTGAAGGAGGAGCTGGAGTTCATATTCGGCTTCCTCGAAATTCAGAAATATCGCTTTGGCGATAAGCTGGATTACCGGATCGAGGTGGATAAGGCGCTTCATGGCTGTTTGATCCCTAAAATGTCAATCGTGACCTTTGTGGAGAATGCCAGTATCCATGGCATCGAGCCTTTGAAGGAGGGCGGCTTTATTGCTGTTAAGATCGTTCGGACAGGCCAAGAGCTAGCAATTACAGTAGAGGATAATGGGGTAGGTATGACGCCAGAGAAGGTCAGCAAGCTGCTCGGGTATTTGGACACCGATGAAGCTATGGGGGAGAGAATCGGGATCCAGAATGTGATTTACCGTCTGAAGATGTATTACGAGAGCCAGTTCAAGCTTCAAATCTTAAGCTCTGTTAGTGAAGGAACGATGATTCGCCTGAACCTGCCCCTGGAAGAATAACTAAAGTTTTCTAAGGATGACCTAAAGATTGATGGGTAAAATTGGGGCTAAACTTCTTCTATAATGAAAGTGCTTACAAATAATGTGAGAGCCGAAAGGGGAAGGTCAAGCACATGGGAAAAAAGCGGTTTTGGCTGAGCTGTCTAACCATGGTCCTGCTGCTGTCGATGTTGTCGGCTTGCTCTGGCAGCAAGGAGAGCGGTCAGGAAAAGAATAAGGATCAATCCTCGGGTGACAGCAAGGAAAAAGTGACGTTTACGTATTTTAATGCGGCAACAGGCAGGGACAAGAATACGAATGAGACCCGCATCGGTAAAATTTTCGAGGACCAGACCGGGGTTAATTTCAAAATGGAGCATCTGGTGGGAGATGAGAATACCAAGGTTGGTACCTTCATTGCAAGCAATAATTACCCGGATGTTATCGTTCCGGGGGGCTCTATCGACAAGCTGCTGGGCGCCGGCGCGTTCATTCCGCTTAACGATCTAATCGATAAGTATGGCCCTAATATCAAGCGCGTCTATGAGCCCTATTACAATTTGATGAAAGCGGAGGACGGCAACATTTATTTTCTTCCTTTGAGCGCTGTGGTCGGAGATTACATCTCCGCACCGGATATTGAGCAGGGAGCCTTCTGGATTCAGCGTCGCGTTCTTAAGGAAGCTGGGTATCCGAAGATCAAGACCTTCGACGAATACCTGAACCTGATCCGGGATTACGTGAAGAAGCATGCGGATGAGAATCTGACCGGATATTTGGCGCTAACCACTCAGGATAAATTCTTTTCCTTCACCAATGCGCCTATGCATTTGGCTGGATACCCTAATGACGGCGGCGTGATCATTGATATGAAAACACATGTCGCTAATGATTATGCGGATGACGATTATACGAAGCGTTATCTTCAGGAGCTCAACAAGCTGAATGCAGAAGGACTGTTCGACAAATCTTCGTTTGTGGATAACTATGACCAATACTTGGCGAAAGTTGCTTCCGGCAAGGTGCTTGGATTTTTTGATTACAAGTGGCAGGTAGGTCAGTCTATGGCAAATCTGCGAGAGGCGGCTCGGAAATCCGGGAACGATGATCTGGAATATCTGGCATTACCGATTGTCTATGATGCCAATATCAAGGATCAATACCTTGATCCACCATCCTTTGTCAACAATCGGGGTGTTGGCATCTCCGTCAGTGCCAAGGACCCTGTACGAATTATTAAATTCTTCGATAACCTGCTGACCGATGAGAACCAGATTTTGTCTAACTGGGGTATCAAGGGTGAGACCTATATGGTGGATGACAAGGGTCGCTTCTATCGAACAGCTGAACAGGTGGCAGAGACGAGTTCAGAATCATTCCGCGAGACATTCGGGTTTAAATATTTTGAGTACAGCTGGCCTCGCTACGGCAGCGGATCTTCCCTTCCTGACGGGAATTCGGTTGGAGCGTCACGTCAGCCTGAGGTTGCGCAGATGTCCTACTCTGAAGGCGATAAGAAGCTGTTAGAAGCTTATGGTGCCAAATCGTTCTCCGGCTTGTTCTCGGACCCAGACGATCGGCCGTGGTATCCTGCCTGGAGCATTCAGATCGAGCAGGGCTCCCCGGCGCAAATTTTCACCCAGAAGAAGGGGGATCTGCAGCGCAAATATTTCCCGAAGATGGTGCTTGCAGCCCCTTCAGAGTTCGAGGGTCTATGGCAGGAATACGTGAAGGAGTTCAACAAGCTGGATGTGAAAGGCTATGAAGACCTGATCACGAAAGAAGTGGCCAAGAAAATCGCTATCGTCCAAGGCAAAAAATAGAGGAGGGTATAGGCCGGAGAACTGACTGCGCTTCAGGGATTCCGGCCTTGTCTCTACCGGACTTTGGGCAAGGAAGGAGTAGGAACCGTGGACATCACACCGATTTCACCGCAGAAGCTGCCTGCCCCCGGAAAGTCTGCCGGAAGTTCCAAGGGCTTTTGGGCGAGGCTGATGAAACAGAAAGTGCTTGTATTCATGTCGATTCCGTTTCTGATCTGGCTGTTTATCTTTAAGTACCTCCCCCTGTGGGGCTGGACCATTGCCTTCCAGGATTTCAAGCCGGCGCAGAGCCTGCTGAAGCAGGAATGGGTAGGTCTTAAGCATTTCAAATTCCTGTTTCAGGACGAACATTTTCTCCAGGTGATGAGAAATACGCTGGCGATGAGCTTCATCAATCTGGTGCTTGGCTTTGTTACAGCCATTACGCTGGCTATTTTACTGAACGAGCTGCGTAAGGTGATGTTCAAGCGAACCGTTCAGACTATCAGCTATCTGCCGCATTTTATATCCTGGGTAGTCGCGGCAAGTATTATTTCTAATGCTCTTGCGACCGATGGCGGGATTGTGAATGAGCTACTGATGTGGCTCGGGATCATTAAGGAGCCGATCCTGTGGCTTGGTGAAGGCAAATATTTCTGGGGCATTCTCGGACTCTCGGAGGTTTGGAAAAATGTAGGCTGGAACACGATCATTTATCTGGCGGCCATGACAAGCATTGATCCTGCCCAGTATGAGGCTGCAGAGATCGACGGGGCGAACCGCTTTCAGCGGATCCGCAATATCACTCTCCCGGGACTCAAGCCGGTCATCATTATTCTGCTCATTATGAATATCGGAAACCTGCTGGAATCCGGCTTCGAGCCGCAGTACCTGCTTGGTAACGGTATGAATGTGGATTACTCCGAGAACCTGGATATCTTTGTCCTGAAATACGGGATTCAGATGGGGAACTTCTCGCTCTCCATTGCCGCAGGGATGTTCAAGACCGTAGTCAGCTTCATCCTGTTGTTCAGCGCCAACCATATAGCGAAGCGTCTGGGCGAGGACCGGCTGTTCTAAAGCGAAAGCTCCCCACTCAACGATTAGAAGGAGGATCGTTATGGCTAAATCAACGGCTGCCTACGGCCGGTTCAAATCGCCCGGGGACCGGATTTTTGACACGATCAACATCATCTTCATGCTCTGTTTGACCGTAGTGACACTGTATCCGTTCCTCAACACGTTGGCTGTCTCGCTGAATACGGCGAATGATTCGATCAAGGGCGGCATTTATCTGCTGCCGCGGGAATTTACTTGGGATAATTATGCCTATGTATTTAAGGAAGCTACAATCTTTCACGCCACACTGATCTCCATACTTCGTACCGTGATCGGCACGATCTTAACCGTATTCTGCTGCTCTATGGTAGCTTACACGATCAGTCGTCCTGAATATGTGCTGCGTAAATTTGTATCCATTGCCTTCATCTTGACGATGTACTTCAGCGGTGGTCTTATTCCGAATTTCCTGCTGGTGCGTGAGCTTGGACTGATGGATAGCTTCTGGGTGTACATCATTCCCGGATTGATCGGCGTGTTCAATGTCATTATTATCCGTTCTTTCATTGAGGGTCTTCCGGAAGGAATTCTGGAATCTGCCCGAATCGATGGGGCCGGTGAGTTTACGACTTTTCTGCGCGTGGTGGTGCCGCTTTGCTTGCCGGTACTCGCTACAGTCTCTTTGTTCACCGCAGTCTCACAGTGGAATTCCTGGTTCGATGTATTTCTTTATAACTCTTCAAATGTAGATTTAAGCACCCTGCAGTATGAATTGATGAAGATTCTTCAGAACTCCAATACCTCTCTTAACAGTGGCAATGATTATGCCAGCATGTTCGCAGGCTCGGAGAACACTGCCAATCTAGTGACTCCGACTTCGATCCGCGCCACGATGACCATTGTGGCCAGTGTGCCGATTATTCTGGTTTATCCATTCCTTCAGAAATATTTTGTACAGGGCATGACGCTGGGCGGCGTCAAAGGTTAAGCGTTTATATTAATAAGCCACTTAAAAAGGTCACTTATAAAGCCGCGAAGGGAGCTATTAACATGATCCATGGAAACCGTACAGAACCTTCATTAAAAGAGCTGTTCTCCAATCAGTTTTTAATTGGGGCAGCGGTGAACCCTGTTACGATCGAGAGCCAGCGTGAGCTGCTGACTTATCATTATAACAGCATCACTGCAGAGAACGAGATGAAATTCGAACGCCTGCATCCTGCCGAGGATACTTATACGTTCGAGGACGCGGACCAGATTGCCGACTTTGCTAGGCAGAATGGGCTGAAGCTGCGGGGCCATACGCTGGTCTGGCATAACCAGACCAGTGCGTGGATGTTCGAGGACCAAGACGGAAATCGCGTCGATCGCAGTACCCTGCTTGAGCGTATGCGATCCCACATCCATACGGTTGTGGGGCGGTATAAGCAGGACATCTATGCTTGGGACGTGGTCAACGAGGTGATTGCCGATGAAGGTGACCAGCTGCTGCGCCCTTCAGCCTGGCTCGAGATCGCCGGCCCGGATTTTATAAGCAAGGCTTTCGAATTTGCGCATGAAGCAGACCCAGAGGCGTTGCTATTCTACAACGATTACAACGAATCTCATCCGCATAAGCGGGATAAAATCTACGCTCTGGTGAAATCACTGCTGGAGCAGGGCGTGCCTATTCACGGTGTTGGCCTCCAGGCTCATTGGAATCTGTATGATCCTTCTCTGGACGATATCCGCGCGGCCATTGAGAAATACGCTTCACTCGGACTGCAGCTGCAGCTGACCGAGCTCGATATGTCTGTATTTGCATTCAACGACAGACGCACGGATTTGCTCCATCCCACCGAGGAGCTGCTTGAGCTTCAGGCCGCGCGGTATGAGGCTATCTTCGGGCTGCTCAGGGAGTATCAAGAGGTGATTAGCTCGGTGACATTCTGGGGGGCGGCGGATGATTATACCTGGCTGAACGACTTTCCGGTTCGCGGCCGCAAAAATTGGCCCTTCCTCTTCGATGAAAAGCATCAGCCCAAGCCAGCCTTCTGGAGGGTTGCAGGAGGGGAGGGATGATGGTGAACAATTCCTCCTATAGAGCTTGGTTGCAATATGCCCCGGTGGAAAAGGGGGAGGTCAGAGAGCAGGCTGTGAGCCTGCTCTCTCGCGTCTACGTCAAGGCCGAGGATCAGGGGAGGCTGGGCCCTGCCCTGAAAGAGCTGCAGGAGGGAGTTCATTCCATGTTCGGCATCCTTCCTGAGATTCAGGCAGGGTTGGAACCTGAAGGAGCCTGCCTGTACATCGAGATTACGAGCCCGGAGGATTCGCAGAATGGATCGGGTTCTCATGCAGAAGTAGAAGGGAGGTTGAAGAGGAACTCTGATCCGGAGCAGGCCACGGAGTGTGGTTTGAAGCAGGACCAGGATTCGGATTCAAGGCCGGGGCTAGAATCAGATCCAAAAGCGCGGTTAGGGCTGAAGTTAGAACAGAAGCAGGACCAGAAGCGAGAACAGGACTTGAACTTGGAACAGGAGTCCAACAAGGAGCATCCGCTTGGACCGGAGGATTTCAGCCTGAACTCCTCGGCGCAGGCAGGTTATCCGTTGCTGCACTTGGCTGGCGGTTCCGAGACAGGGGTCCTATACGGGGTGTTCCACCTGCTTCGCCTTGCTGCCACGGGAAGAGAACTGACTGCGCTTCATCTGATTGAGCGGCCGCGGAACCGCCTGCGGATGATCAATCAATGGGACAACGCAGATGGTACGGTGGAGCGGGGATACTCCGGAAGCTCGATCTTCTACCAGGACGGCCAGATCGTACAGGACCTGAAGCGGGTGCGCGACTATGCCCGTCTGCTAGCATCTACAGGTATAAACGCCATTTCGATGAATAACGTGAATGTTCACGCGGTTGAGATGCGGTTTATATCGGAGGATGCTCTTCCCGAGATCGCCAGAGTAGCAGCGATCTTCCGGGATTATGGCATCCGCCTGTTCTTAAGCGTTGGCTTCGCCGCCCCGATCGAGGTAGGCGGGCTGCCGACAGCCGACCCGCTTGATGAGGCCGTTCGACGCTGGTGGCGGGAGACAGCGGAGCTTGTTTACCGCCATATCCCTGACTTTGGCGGATTTCTGGTCAAGGCGGACTCCGAGCACCGGCCTGGCCCGTTTGCTTACGGGCGGGACCATGCCGATGGAGCCAACATGCTGGCCGAGGCGCTGGAGCCGTATGGAGGCCTGTTGATTTGGCGCTGCTTTGTCTATAACTGCATGCAGGACTGGCGGGACCGGACGACCGACCGGGCGCGGGCAGCCTATGACCACTTCATGCCGCTTGACGGGCGGTTTCAGAAGAATGTCATTCTGCAGATTAAAAACGGCCCCATGGACTTTCAGGTGCGCGAGCCTGTATCACCGCTCTTCGGGGCCATGAAGCAGACGAATCAAATGATAGAGTTTCAGATTGCCCAGGAATATACGGGCCAGCAGCGACATTTGTGTTATCTAGTTCCGCAATGGAAGCAAGTGCTGGAATTCGACACCTATGCGGCAGGTACAGGTTCTTCTGTAAAGAGCGTTGTAGACGGCTCTCTGTTTCAGATGAGGCATAGCGGGATCGCCGCTGTCTCCAACATTGGCGATGATGTATGCTGGACGGGGCATCCGCTTGCTCAAGCCAACCTATACGGCTATGGCAGGCTGGCCTGGAACCCGGACCTGTCCGCAGAGGAAATTGCCGAGGAGTGGGTCCGGCTTACCTTTGGAAATCGTGAGGACATCGTTCGCACCATTTGCGGCCTGCTGCTGGATTCCTGGGCCATTTATGAGAGCTATACAGCCCCGCTTGGCGTCGGCTGGATGGTAACGCCCCATACCCATTATGGACCTGATGTGGATGGATATGAATATTCCCGCTGGGGCACGTACCATTTCGCAGACCGGGATGGAATAGGAGTCGACCGCACAGTTGCTACGGGGACTGGCTATTCGGGGCAGTATCATCGTCAGAATGCAGAAAAGTACGAATCACTGGAAACTTGCCCGGATGAGCTGCTGCTGTTCTTCCATCATGTTCCTTATTCCCATGTCCTTCATTCGGGAAAAAGCGTCATTCAGCACATTTATGATTCTCATTTTACAGGGGCTGAAGAGGCACAAAGGCTGTGGCAAGAGTGGGCGAGGCTGAAGGGGAAGGTGGATGCGCAGCTGCATGAGGCGGCTGAGAAGCGTTTTGCCGAGCAGGCGGAGCATGCGCAGCACTGGCGTGATGTCATCAATACGTACTTCTACCGTAAATCAGGTGTTCCGGATGCCAATGGCAGGCACATCTATTAGGAGGTTTATCAAATCTTCACCAGCTGTCTTCTGAGCGCGGACTTTTACGGTGGTTTGTCTTTTAAAAGGTGGACACATTTTTTGAAACAAGATATACAGCTCTCCAGTATTTGCCGCTTGGTCGATTTGGGGGGGCATCTACATGACCTCATCTCAGGGACCTTTTATCGAGAATTCAATTTTATGCTTGGTTCACGCCACGCTCTTATCTTCAGCCACTTAAAAGGTGGGGGGCACTATATAGTCTGGTGTCCACCTTTTAAAAGACATTTCTAGGATTTGTCTTTCTATGAAGGACTTATGGCACGGCTTCCTTAAGATAAGGAGTGAACACAGCGCAAATACCCGAAGTAGACATGTCCGGCCAAAAACTGCTGCTCCGTGAATTCAATGCGAAGAGATGACCAGAACATAGGCAAGCAGGCCAAGATTTATTCTTGGTCTGCTTTTCTTTTTTTATCATCTACCGGATAGATGAACTAAAGTTTTGCGTTGAACTTCCTGTTATAACGGCGCAATGAGCTCTATAACATTCATCTTTTTAGTTCATTCTATACAATGGCTATTTCCAACGTAACAATGTTATGTTACACTGGTAACGACGTAAGGAGGTCGGTACACATGAGCGAGGGTCTCATTTCGAAGAAAGAGCTGCTGGACCTGACAGGGATATCGTACGGACAGCTGTATCGTTGGAAGCGAAAAAACTTGATTCCGGAGGATTGGTTTATTCGAAAGTCTTCTTTTACTGGACAGGAAACATTTTTTCCCCGGGACCGGATTCTGCCGAGAATCGACAAAATCCTGAATATGAAGGAAGGCTTGTCTCTAGACGAGTTGGCTGATATGTTCTCTCCTAGTCTGGGTGAGGTGCAGCTGTCGGCTGATCAGCTCAAGGAACGTAACATTGTTTCAAATATTACATTGGATTTGTACGAACAATCTGCTTCCGCCAAAGAAAAGTATGAATGGGAACAAATTCTGGCTATGTATGTACTCGAAAAGCTGCTTCATGACGGTGCCATCACCCGTGAAGAGGGGATCATGCTGGTCGGAGTGATGAATGACTATTATTCCCGTTTTGCAGGCAACGCTTGTGAGCTGGTGCTAATCCGCAAAATGGGTGTGCCCGTCCTGATGCTCATGTCGCAGGCGGATGAAGTATTTTTTGATCGTGGTGTCAAGGTTGTTTTTAAGCTAGGGATGCAGCAGTGTACAGAGGAACTGAAGCTCAAAATAGGGGATTGGGAGGAATCATGATGGAAGATTGGCAAGTAAGGCCGGACCTGATTGTATCCGGGATGACGACCTCGGCCGGGGGCAGTTTCAATGTAGTGAAGATTGATGGTATGGGCAAAGTCAACGGCGATTTGAATTGTGTATCCATGGACGTAAATGGAACGCTCAAGATGCAGGGGGGAATCACAGGAGAGCAGGTGTCCATCAACGGGATGGGCACGGTAGAAGGCACGGTGGAGTGTGATTCCCTTCGCATTGATGGGATGGCTACCATTCAGGGGATGGTGCAATGCAGCGAGCTTAAGGTGAACGGAAAGGGAAAGTTCCAAGGGAACGTGCATGGGGAGCGGCTATCTATTGATGGGAGTGCTGTCGTAGAGGGGGATGTCGAATGCGAACTTTTCGGCTCGGCTGGTACGATCAACATTCAAGGCCTGCTTAATGCTGGAACTGTCGAGATCCGTCTGAACGGTTCCTCAGAGGTGAAGGAGATTGGGGGAGAACACATTCGGATTAGCAACCCCGATCATGTTCGCTTCTGGAAGCAACTCGGCCTTGGGGGGGTACCGCGAATGAAAGCGGATGTGATTGAAGGCGATGAAGTGTATCTAGAGAATACCCATGCGGATAAAGTGCGCGGAGCGCGGATTTATATAGGGCGGGGCTGTAAGATACGTCAGGTGGAGTACACAGAGACCTATGAGCAGGACCCGGATGCGAGTGTGGGCAGCAGCAGCCAAGCTTAGTGAATTAGAGCTAATTAGACTCATAAGAGGAGGGTTTACCAATGGGAGTCAATGCAAGAGCAGGGGAGGAAAAGCCGTCCCTGAAAATTACCGGCAGCGGCAGCGCTTCAGGCGGCGTTTATAAAAATATTAAAGTGATGGGAGATGCGGTCATTCAGGGAGATGTTATCTGTGATCTGATGAAACTCATGGGGGATATGGAGATTAAGGGATCTCTGAACGCAGAGGACATCAAGGTAATGGGAGATCTAATGATTGTTCCTTGGCCTATTCCCGAGAATGCCGCAGAACAGATGGGGCAGCACCCACTGCTTAAGGGTGAGTCTGTGAAGATCACCGGAGAGCTGGAGGTACTTGGAGACTGTCACGCTGAAGATCTGCGTGTACGCGGCTCCTTGCAGATCAGCGGGATGCTGAGCGGGGAAGAGATTGATATTCGTCTTCATGGAATAAGTAAAGTTAGGGAGATTGGCGGAAGCCACATCACGGTGAAGAGCCGAAGCTCTGTGCCACTGGTGGATATGGTGTCATCTGGAAGGCGCGAGCTGAAGTCGGAGCTGATCGAGGGGGATAAAGTCTATCTGGAGAACACGGAGGCAGCTGTGGTGCGAGGCGGACATGTGTCCCTGGGACCTGGATGCCGGGTTGATCTGGTGGAATACCGGCACACCCTTGAGCTTGCAAAAGGGGCCTCTGTCGGACAGGAGCGTAAGCTTGGATAAAATTCGTCCCCTAGGCGAAGATTCAGGCAGATGGGTAGGATCATGCAGTCATTAATAAACGGGTAGCTTCCATTTATATAGAGGGCTACCCGTTTTGGTATATTTACATTATTCAGAGGTGACGTATCCCGGCTTGCCTGCCTTAAGTCCAAACAGCAGAATAAGCACAGAGGTCACGAGCAATGCCAGCAGCGGCAGTGTCCAGCTGCGGGTTACATCATGAATCAGTCCGAACAGTGCCGGGCCTGTTGCTGCCAGCAAATAGCCGACGGATTGAGCCATGCCGGACAGCTCCGCAGCCTGCTGAGCCGTGCGGGAGCGCAGTGCGAACAGCATGACTACAAGGCTGAAGCTGGCTCCTCCTGCAATGCCGAGCAGGACTACCCACAGTCCGACAAGCGACGGACTGCCCCAGAGCAAGCCTGCATAGGAGATGATGAACAGCAGGCCTACGCCGAGAGCCAGCCCGCGCTGGCTGCGAAGGCGGCCGGCGATGAGCGGCAGGATGAAGGAAAAAGGCAGGCTGGCAAACTGCATCAGGGATAGCATCCAGCCTGCGGATGCTGCGCTTAGGCCAAGCCCCTGTAGAATTTCGGGCAGCCAGGCAATGCCCACGTAGAAGGTCAGGGACTGAAGGCCCATCACCAGGGTGATTACCCAGGCCAGCGGTGCAGTCCATAGGCTCTGCTTGCGCGCGCCATGCAGGGCAGCCTCAGCGGGGATATGCTTGATCCGCAGCTGGGGCAGCCAGAGCAGCACTGCAAGCACCGCGAGTGCCACCCAGCTCACAAGGGCGCCGCGCCAGCCCAGGCTGGGATTGTTGGCCAAGGGAATGCTGATCCCTGAGGCAACAGCGGCCAGCGCATTCATAGAGAATGAATAAATGCCAGTCATCATTCCTACCCGGTGTGGAAATTCCCGTTTAATCAGGCCCGGCAGCAGTACATTGTTCAGAGCGATTGCAACGCCTAGCAGGGCGGTTCCTGCGAACAGGCACCATACAGCCGGAAGATAGCGCAGCAGGATGCCGGCGACCAGCAGAATCAAACCGAAGAACATCGTAAGCTCCATGCCCAGACGGCGGGCTAACCGCGGAGCGAGCGGGGAGAAAAAGGCGAACGCCAGCAGCGGGAGCGTAGTTAGCATACCGGTCATCGTGTGGCTGATCCCCGATTCTGCGCCGATGGTATCGGCAAGCGGGCCTACCGACGTGATCGGCGCACGAAGCGTGGTCGCTACGAGGATTACGCCAAGGACCAGCAGCCAGCCGGGTACATTAGAGCGGTTTGACTTCCGGGGGTTGCTGTCAGTGTGGTTTCTCATTATTTTGTCTCCTTAGTTCCTAAAGGTTTCTCTTTATATAGTGTCTGGAGGGGAAGGGATTTGTGCCCAGGCAGTCTGAAGATATAGACGCACCGCACGGGCAGCCTCTTCTTTATCTTTGTTCTGGATGGCCGTATACAGCTGCTCATGTGCTTCCATTTGCAGCACAAGGTTCACGCCTTTCTCTTCCAGTGAAACGTCGATAAATTGCTGAAGGGCCTCTGTCATGTGACGATACAATTCCTCAAGCAAGCTGTTGTGTGACGCGGCGATCAGCGCGCGGTGGAACTCAAGGTCGGCCCTTATATAGGCGGCCTTATCCTCTGCCCTAATGGCTTTGCGGCACTGGTCAAGGCAGCTACGCATCAGCTCCAGGTCTGCCGCAGACTTGCGGATAGCCGCCAGCCTGGCCGCCTCTTGTTCCAGGGCGTAACGCACCTCGAAGGTCTCGGCGGCCCCCGACCGGGTAATTCGCTGGCGAAGGGCAGAGCCGAGGGTACTATCGGCACAGACGTAGGTGCCATCGCCCTGCCGGACCCGAAGCAGCCCGGCATGGGCCAAAGCGCGGACAGCCTCCCGCACCGTGCCGCGGCTTACCGAGAGCTGGGCAGCCAGCTCGGGCTCTGGCGGAATTCGCATACCGACCGGCCAGGCACCGGATTCAACTAGGGCTTGAAGCTGCCCGGCCGCTTGTTCAACGAGCGAATATTTGCTTGCATGCTGCAGATTCACTCTCCAAACCTCCAAACATCTGATGTTTTGCTTCAAGTACTATAGCACAGGCCGCAGAATCAGGACAAGAGGGTGATTCACGTCAAGAGGGCGGTCGCTGCTGCATCTGCCGATGCATGCAGGCGGCCGCCTTCTTTTTATTTATGAGCTTTGGTCAGGGTATCGAGATGCCGTCTTCTATAATCAGCGGCTCGGTCTGGGACGGTCCCGGGGTGCTGCCGAGGTCCGTCTGGGCAGAGCGAACGGCGATGATGGCGGATTGAGCGGGATAAGTGTCCCGGGTGAGCAGCTCTGGCTTTTGGGCGACACCGTCAATATATTTTGTCCGGTAGGTCTCAACAATGTAGCCTACCCGGCCGGCACGAATTGTCTGGCTGCTGCCTTGAGGCAGTGACGGGTTGCTGATGTATTGAATTGGCGGTTGAATCGTGTCAGTGATTTTGGTATGGATACTGTAGCGGATGTTCTGCGGAGCGTTGCCGAACAATTTGATAATCAGACCTCCAGGGGTGGTCTTGGCTGAAATTAGCAGATAGCTCGAAGTTGTGTTCTGGAACCGGAAATTAATATATCCCCGCGAGAAGGTTGCGTCCTGGCCTTTGGGTAGGTATTTGACCGGCAACGAATGGTTGCGCCTTTCTACAATGCCGAGCCCGGCGCGGATTACCGCTCCATATAGGGTGCTCGATACCTGGCAGATGCCGCCGCCCACGCCGGGGACAAACTTCCCGGAAATAATGACAGGTGCTTCCCGAAAGCCATATTCACGCTCGGCCTTTTCAATGGCTTTCTCATAGTCGAAGATGTCGCCTGGAGCCAGCAGCGTACCATCTACAGCTCGGGCAGCTGAATCTACATTATGGATTCTGCCCTCGCTGCTTGTATTAAACCCGGTAGAGAACTGAATGATTCTTCGCTGAATCCCCTGCTGTTTCAAGCTGTCCACTGTAACCGGTGGAGCTTGTTCCTTGAGCGGGAGCTTGATAAATACGGGCTTAAGTGAAGAAGCGCCGCCCGATTCGAGCTGCTTGGGGACCTGCTTCATGATGGCTTCACCAAGCGCTTCCCAGTCAATCCGCTGAACGGTGCGCTCAGGCTCATAACGAATTTGGTCGTCTGCTCCGATCAGACGCCGCGCATCCACAGCTTCCCCGAACTGCCGGATTTCCCATTCAGAGCTAAGTGCCTGTTTGAGCCGAGACGGCTCCCAGACCGCCTGCAGCTTCCAGAATTCCTTGAAGTAATACCGTCGCTTGGCTCTTTCCCACAGGTTTCCCCGGGTCAGATCCGTCAGTGCTGTTCTAAACTCCTCAAAGCTGTATTGGACACCAATGTCTTCCCAGGTACCGCGAACCTCCGTCCCTCCAGTCGTGAAGACCACCTCTTGAAGGAGCGTATCCTTGGCGGCTTGATCCAGCTGCGCCAGTACATCTGTCGTCTTAAGCTTTCCTACCGGATACCCTCCCAGTGTTACACCCTCCGGTATTTCTTGCTTGCCTGCATATAAATGAAGTATCCCAAAAATCAGGGATGCGAATAAGATTAATGAGATCAGTATAATAAGCCCCAAATGCCATTTTCTCAATATTTTCCCCTCCCAAAAATCCCCGTTTCAAGCTTCTCTAGGCTGTCCCTATCATTTATATGCATAAAAATAGAAAACTTTCGGTACTCAAAAGGTAACAAATTTGTTACAATAAAAAACAGGCTGAAGATTTTTCTCGAGTTTTACAGGAATTGGCTGGAAGGTGTCGAATATGTACACGTTCCAAGCTATGTTTCGACCTAACCTCATGTTTTAGGAAGTGATGATGTGATTGAAATGCAAGATGTCTGGAAGACCTATCCGAACGGCACCCATGCTCTGCAGGGGGTTTCGGTGAAGATCGACCGGAATGAGTTTGTATATATCGTCGGCCCGTCCGGTGCAGGTAAATCGACATTTATGAAGCTTATTTATAGAGAAGAGATTCCAACCAAAGGGCAGATCTCCGTCAACGGATTTAATATCGGCAAGCTAAAGCCCAGGAAGATTCCTTATGTCAGACGGAATATCGGCGTGATTTTCCAGGATTTCAGACTGTTGCCTAGGCTTACTGCCTATGAGAACGTAGCTTTTGCGCTGGAGGTAATTGAAGCGCCGAAGAAGGTTATGAAGAAACGCGTCATGGAGGTACTCGATCTGGTCGGGCTGAAGAACAAGGCCAATCGGACCCCATCCCAGCTCTCCGGGGGGGAGCAGCAGCGGATCGCGATTGCCCGTGCAATCGTGAATAACCCGTCGGTCATCATTGCTGATGAGCCGACAGGGAACCTTGACCCAGAAACCTCATGGGGTATCATGCAGCTGCTGGATGAGATCAATTTCCGCGGAACGACTATTGTGATGGCCACGCATAACCGCGACATTGTTAATACGATGCGCAAGCGGGTTATTGCCATTGAGCACGGCAACATTGTGAGAGACCAGGTGAGAGGAGAATACGGATATGAGTTTTAGGACCTTCTTGCGTCACCTGCGGGAAGGGACGAAGAACATTTTCCGCAATGGCTGGATGTCAGTCGCATCCATAACTTCTATTATTGTCTCTTTGTTTATTCTAGGCGTATTTATACTGCTAGTTATTAACGTAAATTCCTTCGCTGATGATGCGGACAGTCAGGTGCAAATCAGCGCCTTTCTAAATACGAAGGTGGACGATACCACCCGCCAGACGCTGCAAAGCGAAATTGGCCAGATGCCGGAAGTGAGCCGGGTTACCTTTGTGCCAAAGTCACAGGGACTGAAGGAATTCCGGGACAAGCTCGGTAAGGATGGCAAGGACCTGTTGGAGGGGTATACGGAGGAGACTAACCCTATCCCGGATACGTTGAAGGTGGAGGTCATCGAACCGTCCACCGTCCCTTTTGTGGCAAGTAAGATCAATGATCTGAACAAGAAATACAAGAGTCAGCCGATCTATAAAGTCAATTATGGCAAAGGAACGGTTGAGAAGTTGTTTAAAGTTACCCGCATGATCCGCAACATCGGTTTTGTCTTTGTAGCAGGCTTAGGTTTGATGGCAATGTTCCTGATTTCCAATACAATCCGGGTTACGATTCTTGCACGGCGCCGTGAGATCAGCATCATGAAGCTGGTGGGTGCTACCAACTATTTTATACGATGGCCCTTTTTTGTGGAGGGCGGGCTGATCGGCCTGATCGGTTCCGTGATTACGGTAGTTGTCTTATATACAGGTTATAACGGCCTAATGAGCTCTATAGGGCATAATGTGACGCTTGGCTTCCAGCTAGTTCCGATGAGTCAGTTCGGGTTTTATCTGGCGGCTCTATTGATCGGGCTCGGCATGCTCATTGGCATATGGGGGAGCACCGTATCGATTCGCAAGTTCCTTAAGGTGTAGGAGAAGTTAATTAAACTGATGAAGAACGGGGAAATGAAGTTGAAAAAATGGATTTCTGTCGTTGCCGTGATCGTTGTGGCCTTTAGTATATTTCAGCCTACCGCCGGTTTTGCCGAGAAGAGAACGATCAATCAGATCGATAAAGAGCTTAAGCAGCTTCAAGAGCAAGCTAAGTCTGCGGAGTGGAAGCAGAGACAGGCGGAGAAGAAGAAGCAGGAAGCTCAGCATTATGTCAATAAGAACGTCAATTATTTGAAGGATATTATGGCGCAAATCGAGACGGTCGGTAATGAGCTGGCACAGATTTCGGCAGACATTGACCAGACTGAAGAGGATTTGCGGAATACAGCCGTGAAGCTTGATCAGACCGAGCAGCGCATTGAGGAGCGCAGCAAGCTGCTGGATTCGCGAGTCAGGCTAATGTACACGGATGGAGCGGTGTCCTATTTGGATGTACTGCTGTCATCGACAAGCTTTGCGGATTTCTTGAACCGGGCGGATTCCCTCGAATCCATCGCTCAGCAGGATCAGACGCTGCTGGACGAGCATAAGCGGGACAAGGCGCTAGTGCTTGAGCAGAAGAAGGCACTTGAGCAGCAGTATGAGAAGGCCAAGACTCTTTATGCGAAAGCAGAAGCCAATCGCCAGCTGCTTGCCGAGAAGGAACAAGAGAAGCAGGTGCTGATTGCCAAATACTCCGATCAGGTAGAGGAGAATGACGGCATTAGCGAAGAGCAGGATCGTCTGCTTGTGCAATTGGCCTCTAAGCGGTCCGCTTTGGCCAAGGAGAAGAACAAGATTAAGGCAGAGCAAATCTATACGTACCAGCAGAAATTGAAGAAGCAGCGTGAAGCTGCGAAGAAGGCGGCTGCTTCCAGAAATTCTTCAACCTCCAAAGCCTCCAGTACTTCTTATGTATCGGGGAATGGCACATTCTCACTTCCGGTAGGTAATGCCCGTATATCTTCAAACTACGGTTACCGGATTCACCCGATTACCGGCAAGAAGAAGCTTCACTCCGGGATCGACTTCGCGGTGCCGCAGGGAACAAGCGTTCACGCAGCCGAGGGCGGGGTCGTGATCGTGGCTGAATGGTGGAGCGGCTATGGGAATTGTGTAATCATTGATCATGGAGATAATACGTGGACCCTGTACGGCCATCTTCGCAACGGCGGCTTTAAGGTATCCAAGGGAGATACCGTTAAGCGCGGGGACGTGATCGCAGAGTCCGGCAGCACAGGCCAGTCTACCGGTCCTCACCTGCACTTTGAGGTTCGGTTGAACGGAGACCCGGTTGATCCGGCACCTTACTTGTAATTAAAATGATATAATATTATATAAATATTTCGGACAAGCCGGACATATACTATAATTAATAGGATCAAGCAAATGCCCTTTCTCTGATGAAAGGGCATTTGCTTCTAAAAAGCTTGTATGCTCAGGGAGAGCATGACCCCCCAAGCAGGCCGGAGGGAATATGTAAAGGCGGTGTAGTATTTATGATTAAGAAGCAGACGGCAATTCTGCTTATTCTGGTGTCGATCCTGGGAAGCAGCCTGCTGACACTGCTGGCTACCGACTCGTTAAGCTTTGCGGGAGCCGGTTCGCCGGTGAGCGGTTTGCTGAGAAGCTCGGAGCAAGGCCCAAGTTCTGACCAGCTGGATAAAGTGAAGACAGCTATGGAACTAGTGAAGCAGAACTATTATCAGGATGTAGATACGGACAAGCTGGTGGATGGAGCCATTCAAGGGATGATGAATGCTCTTAATGATCCGTTCTCCTCTTATATGGGTAAACAGACAGCTAAGCAGTTTACGGAGCAAATTCAGGGCTCCTTTACCGGCATTGGGGCCGAGGTCTCGATGGAGAACGGCAACGTTGTTGTCGTATCGCCAATTAAGGGTTCCCCTGCAGAGAAGGCAGGGATTCGGGCCAAGGATATCCTGCTGTCTGTGAACGGGCAGTCTTTTGAAGGATTAACCCTGAATGAGGCTGTAGCCAAGATTCGCGGGCCGAAGGGCACGGTGGCCAAGGTGAAGGTAAAGCGGGAGGGAAGTCCCAATCCGCTGGAATTCAGCATTAACCGGGATGATATCGCGCTGGAGACTGTGAATGCAAGAATGGAGCAGGGCGGGATCGGTTATATCGAAATTACGGAGTTCTCGGAGAATACGGCCGAACGGTTTGCATCCGAGCTTGCCAAGCTGGAAAGCCAGGGCATGAAGGGACTCGTGCTCGACGTCCGAAATAACCCGGGTGGCGTGCTGGGCACCGTAGAGGAGATGGCTCAGCGGTTTGTGCCAAAGGGCAAGCTGATCGTCCAGGTGGAGTATAAATCTGGGGAACGGAAGAAGACCGTGTCCACTGGACCAAGCAGTGTTAAGCCTTATCCGGTGGTCCTGCTGACCAACAAGGGCAGCGCGAGCGCCTCGGAGATTCTGGCCGGTGCCTTGAAGGAGTCGGCAGGAGCGAAGCTGATCGGTGAGAATACCTACGGTAAAGGCACTGTACAGCAAAGCTATAACCGGCCGTTTGGTGATGGCAGTCTGCTGAAGATTACGATGGCAAAATGGCTCACACCGGATGGGGAGTGGATTCATAAGAAGGGCATCAAGCCGGATGTTGCCGTAGCCCAGCCGGATTATTTCTCAGTTGCCCCTATCAATAAGGAGAAAACTCTGAAATTTGATGATAACAATGACGATGTGAAGAGTGCGCAGACTATGCTGAATGGCCTCGGGTATAAGCCGGGACGGCGTGACGGATATTTCGATGCTGGGACGCGGGATGCAGTTAGGAAGTTCCAGGAAGATCAGAACCTTCCGGTTAGCGGGGACATTGATGCCAAGACCGCGGATGCCATGGAGGAGAACCTGGTTAAAAAAATTGCTGACCCGCAAAATGACGCCCAGTTGAACCGGGCATTTGAAGAAGTCCGGCAGGAGATTGCTGGGGCTTCGTCGAAAAGATAAGAAGGCTGTAACTCAGCCTTCTTTTTTTCTGTTATACTCACATTAACCTGATAGACTTACATATTGCATCTAAGGAGAGTGGACCAGACGTGGGTTTGATGTTGGAATGGCTATGGACCTTGACGGATGCCTTGGTGCAGCTGCTTGCGCAGCCGTTTTACTATATTTCCATTCTGTTGATTGCGCTGCAATACCGCAGACAAGTGCTGCTGGAACGCAGGCTGTTCCATGTGCGGCTGCACAGCTGGGTCATGCAAACGTTGCGTACGATGCTCGGGGGGCTTCTGGCCGGCCTTGGCGTATCCGCTGTGTCGCTGGCGTTCGGGATGACGCTGAGTTTGGAAGGCGTTCTGATGCTGTGGGCCGTATCGATCGTGCTGATGCTGCTGCAGATCAGGTATTTATGCCTTGCCTATGCAGTAGGTGTGCTTGGAATAGCCCAGTTTGTTGTAAACAGATTCCCTTCCTGGACAGGAGCAGGGTGGGGCGCAGAAGTATTAAGCGCACTGCGTGAGCTGAATATTCCAGCGCTGCTGGCCCTTGCGGCGCTGCTGCATATTGCGGAAGCACTGCTGGTGCGGTGGCAGGGGGCTTCCTTTGCAGGCCCCTTATTCTACGAAGGGAAGCGGGGAAAGCCGGTTGGCGGCTTTCAGATGCAGAGCTTCTGGCCAGTGCCGCTGCTGCTGTTAGTGCCCGCGCAGACGGCGGGCAGTGTGCTGCCCTGGACGCCCCTGTTCGGGGGCGACGCCTGGCAGGGCGGCTTCAGCCTGCTGGGCCTGCCGGTCATTATCGGCTTCAGCGAGATGACCCGCAGCGCGCTGCCGAAGGCGAAGGCTCGCCTGTCCTCCGGACGCCTGCTGGCGTACGGGCTCCTGCTGCTAGCCTTGGCGCTGTTCTCGCGCTGGTACAGCCCGCTGATGCCTGTGGCGGCGCTGGTGGCCTTCCTTCTGCACGAAGGGCTCATCTGGTACAGCCGGTTCGAAGAGCATAACCGGAGCCCGATCTTCGTGCACTCGCCGCGAGGCCTTAAGGTGCTCGCGGTGCTGCCGGACAGCCCGGCCGAGAAGCTGGGCATTGCCTCAGGCGAGGTGATCAGCCGCGTGAACGGCATGAAGATCACGACGAAGGAAGATCTTCATGCCGCGCTCCGGCTGAATCCGGCCTTCTGCAAGCTGGAGGTGCTCAACCTCAGCGGGGAGAGCAAGTTCCTGCAGCGGGCGATCTTCGCCGGTGAACATCACCAGCTGGGCGTCATTTTAGCGCCGGATGAAGATGCACCGGCCGTGCTGCGACCGCAGTCTCTGTCGCTGCTTCAGCTGCTGTCCCCGCGGCGGGGAACTCGCCGGATGGGACGGGAAGCAGCTTCCGGGAAGCAGCGCCCGGCAGGGCCAAGGCAGGACGAGCTGCACAACGAGACAGGAGTGTAAGGAGGTCCCCTTTATATTCGCGGGCAGATGCTGCTTTGTGGATATAAGGGGGATTTTTTATAAAAAGGATGTTATGCTCACAGGGTTTGTCAGATCGGAGCTCTTAAATCAGTTGTGGCATCCCAGTGAAATATTCATGTAAAAGATGAATTCTGAAGGATAAAAGTGGTCGTGGGTCTAGGCAAAGATCTGATTAGCAGTTATAATAAGCTAACTTAATAAAATAAAGTTGATTTATTATTTGTAGTACATAACATGCCGCATTCTATCCAAGTAAGGTAAGGAGAGATTTTAAGATGAGTGCTTTTGATGAGTTGATCCAATCCCGCCGTTCGGCTATGAAATTCCAGACCGATGTTCAGATATCCCAGCATGAGCTTAGCGAGCTGTTCCATGCCGCTGCCTTAGCGCCTTCCTGCTATAATCTTCAGCACACGCACTACGTTGCCGTGACCAAGCCCGAGGAGAAGGAGAAGCTCAAGCAGGCAGCAGGAGGACAACATAAGGTTGTTATGGCGTCAGCTGCTATTGTTGTATTAGGCGACCTGGATGCCTACAAGAAGGCGGATCAGATATACGGAGGCATGAGGGATCTTGGGATCATGAGCCAGCTGGATTATGATCTCATGCTGGATACCATTAACGGGCTTTATGAGTCCAGAGGTGCGGAATTTCAAAAAGAAGAGGCCATTCGCAACGCTTCCCTGTCTGCCATGCTGTTCATGTTGAACGCTAAAGACAAGGGATGGGACACTTGTCCGATGATCGGCTTTGATCCGGAAGCGGTGAGGGAGCTTCTTCATATCCCGGATCATCTGATTCCTGTAATGATGATTACACTTGGCAAAGAGGATACTTCTAAGCAGCGGCCGCGGGGTTACCGCAAGCCTGTTGCCGAGTTTGTAACCTTTGATCGCTTTTGTTAAAAGAAACTATAGAATAAGCCGGACAACCTTCCTAAGAAAAGGGTGTCCGGCTCTCTTTAACTTGATGGATGCTATTGTGTCAGCTGGCGCAGGACGGTGATTTCTACCCGCCGGTTCTTCTGGCGGCCCTGCTCTGTACTGTTGTCGGCGGCAGGCCGAGTATCTGCATAACCGGCATACTGGAAGCTGTCTGCAGACATGCTGGTATGACTAAGAAAATAACGGAGCACGGACAAGGCACGAGCCCCGGACAATTCCCAGTTGTCTTTGTAGCGGGAGCTGTTCACGATCGGTTGGTTGTCCGTGTGCCCCTCAATGCTGATGGAAGTATCCAGCTTAGCGAACAGGCTTCCCAGCTTGGACAGCGTCTTCTCGGAGCCGCCCTTCAGATCCGCTTTGCCCACATCGAACAGGAAGCGGTCGCTGAGCGTAATTGCAATTCCTTTAGGCTCGTCCGAGACAAAGATCTGATCCTCCAGTTTATTATCCTTAACGTATTGCTGAATCACTTTCATAAGGTCCTGCAGCTGAGTCTCCTGCTTGCGGAAAGCCAGCTCCCGCTCACTGAGCTCCTGAGCGTTATTCGTCCCAGAGCTGTCTTTCTTCCCCTGCTGGTTGGTAGCCTTCGAAGCACTGGGGTTCATGGAGCCTTGGATGCCCTTACTGCCGTCAAGTATAGAATCGCCGCTGTTAAATGTAGCCTGAAGCGATTCTGTAACTTCCTTATATTTCTCCGTGTCCAGGCGGCTCATGGCATACATAATTACGAAGAAGATCAGCAGCAGGGTGATCAGATCCGCATAAGTGATCATCCAGCGATCTTTGGAGTCACCTGAAGCCTGCTTCGGCTTGCGGCCTCGCTGTCTCATAGCGCTTCCTCCACGGAAGGACGCATACTCCTATTCTCCTGGGAGGCGAAGGATTCCAGCTTCTTGCGCACAAGGGACGGATGATCTCCATTCTGAACGGAAAGGATACCCAAGAGAAGCATTTCCATCCGCAGAACATCCTCCTCATTACGGGATTTAATCTTGGAGGCGATTGGCAGGAAGAGCAGGTTCGCACTGGCAACTCCGTACAGCGTTGCGGTAAAAGCAAGCGCAATGGAAGGGCCGAGATTGGTTGGCTCTGACAGGCTGCCTAGAACATGAATCAGTCCCATGACGGTTCCGATAATCCCCATGGTTGGCGCATAGCCGCCCGCAGCTTCAAACAGCTTGGCATATCCTTCATGCCGTTGCTCGACCGCATCGATCTCCAGCTCCATAATCTGCTTGATGAGCTGCTGATCCGTTCCATCGACCACGAGCTGGATGCCTTCCTTGAGGAAGGGATCATCGTGATCTTCTCCCTGCTTCTCCAAGGCAAGCACGCCGCTACGACGGGCCGTCGTTGCCATGGAAACGACGTCTTCTATAAGACGGTCATTGTCTTGTTTGCGCGAGGTGAAAGCGTAAGCGATAGCTCTGGGAAAGGTCTTGAGCTTCGCTCGCGAGAAGCTGACAATAACCGCTGCGGCCGTTCCGCCGAATACAATGAGTGCAGATGTCCATTGCAGCAGCCCGATCATATGGCCGCCTTCCCATAAAAAACCCCCTACCAGTGCAGCGATCCCAATGAGGATGCCGATAATTGTGATGAATTCCATGCCCTTCTAAACCACTCCTTCGTACAAAAAAACAGCTTGTCATTTGGCTGCTCTTGTAAGTAATTTGTTTGCATACAAAGGTCGAAACCATTATAATAAATGGGAACAGGCATTCCTATGTCATGCAAACCATGGATACGGGTAAATAATGATAACATCAATGGGGCTCTTGCGCCTCTTTTTTGATATACCACGATTTTCATTTTAGACGATAAGGGTGATGTTGGACAATGACGGATATTGTCGTCAGTAACCAGAAATTTGAGATTGTGTCGGAATTTCAACCGCAAGGCGACCAGCCTGCAGCTGTGGAACAGCTGGTTGAAGGGGTCAGACAGGGCAAGAAGCATCAGACCCTGTTAGGAGCAACGGGGACAGGCAAGACATTTACGATTGCCCACACGATTCAGAAGCTAGGCCGTCCGACGCTGGTCATCGCCCATAATAAGACGTTGGCCGCGCAGCTGGCAAGTGAGTTTAAGGATTTTTTTCCGAACAACTCGGTTGATTATTTCGTGAGCTACTATGATTACTATCAGCCTGAAGCGTATATTCCGTCTTCAGATACCTATATTGAGAAGGACTCCAGCATTAATGAAGAGATCGATAAGCTTCGCCACTCCGCGACAAGCTCGCTGTTCGAGCGCAGGGATGTCATTATTGTGGCTAGCGTATCTTGCATTTACGGTTTGGGTTCTCCGATGGAGTACGGCAACCTGCTGCTGTCTCTGCGAGTTGGCATGGAGAAGCCGCGCAATCAGATCTTGAGCCGACTGGTGGACATTCAGTATCAGCGGAATGACATCAATTTTGTGCGGGGAACCTTTCGGGTTCGCGGCGATGTGATTGAGATTTTCCCAGCTTCCAAGGGAGAACATGCAGTACGGGTCGAATTCTTCGGCGATGAGATTGAACGGATTACCGAGATCGACGTGCTGACCGGCGAGTTGGTTGGCGAGCGGGAGCATGTAGCGATCTTTCCGGCCTCCCACTTTGTCACCCAAGAGGAGACCATGAGGGTGGCGCTCGTTAATATTGAGCGGGAGTTGGAGCAGCGCCTCGAGGAATTCCGCTCCCAAGGTAAGCTGCTTGAAGCGCAGCGGCTGGAGCAGCGGACGCGTTACGATATTGAGATGATGAAGGAAGTGGGCTTCTGTTCGGGGATTGAGAACTATTCCGGGCCGCTGACCTTCCGTGAGCGTGGCGCTACGCCGTATACGCTGCTGGATTATTTTCCAGACGATATGCTGGTTGTCATCGACGAGTCCCATGTGACGCTGCCACAAATCCGGGCTATGTATAACGGGGACCAGGCCCGGAAGAATGTGCTGGTGGATCACGGCTTCCGTCTGCCTTCAGCGCTGGATAACCGGCCTCTTAAATTTGAAGAGTTCGAAGATAAGGTGAACCAGGTCATCTATGTCTCTGCTACACCGGGCCCCTACGAGATCGAGCATACGGACAAGATGGTAGAACAGATTATCCGGCCGACAGGGCTGCTGGATCCGATTATTGAAGTTCGTCCAACCGAGGGGCAGATTGATGATCTGATCGGAGAAATACGAGACCGTATCGACAGAGACGAGCGGGTGCTTGTCACCACTTTGACCAAGAAGATGTCCGAAGATTTAACCGACTATCTCAAGGAGATTGGCATCAAGGTCAGATATTTGCATTCGGATATCAAGACCCTGGAGAGAATGCAGATTCTTCGGGATCTGCGTCTCGGAACCTTCCATGTGCTCATCGGCATCAACCTGCTGCGGGAAGGCCTCGATCTGCCAGAAGTCTCACTTGTAGCTATTCTAGATGCCGATAAGGAAGGCTTCCTCCGCTCGGAGCGTTCACTGATCCAGACCATCGGCCGGGCTGCCCGGAATGCAGATGGCCGGGTGGTGATGTATGGTGATCAGATCACGGAGTCGATGGATAAGGCGATCAAGGAGACCGAACGGCGACGCAGCATCCAGATAGCCTATAATGAGAAGCATGGCATTACACCTCAGACGATACGCAAGAAGATCCGTGATGTGATTGAGGCGACGAAGGTCGCAGAGAGCAAAGCGGATTATTTGGCGGACGGCGGGAACAAGAAGCTGTCTAAGAAAGAGCGTCAGTCGCTGATTCAGCGGCTTGAGGCAGAAATGAAGGAGGCCGCCAAGAATCTGCAGTTCGAGCGGGCCGCAGAGCTGCGCGACGCCGTTCTGGAACTGAAGGCGGAATAAGGGGGAGTATATATGGCCATAGAGAATATTACGATCAAGGGCGCCAGAGCCCACAATTTAAAAAACATTGATATTACTATACCGCGCGACAAGTTTGTCGTGCTGACCGGCCTGAGCGGCTCGGGTAAATCTTCACTGGCATTTGATACGATCTATGCCGAAGGCCAGCGCCGTTATGTGGAGTCTCTATCGGCTTATGCCCGTCAATTTCTGGGACAGATGGAGAAGCCGGATGTCGATTCCATCGATGGCCTGTCTCCTGCCATCTCTATCGACCAGAAGACCACGAGCCGGAACCCCCGGTCTACAGTAGGAACGGTTACGGAGATTTATGACTATCTCCGCCTGCTGTTTGCACGTATCGGCAAGCCTCACTGCCCTGAGCACGGTATTGAGATTACTTCACAGACGGTGGAGCAAATGGTGGACCGGATTATGCAGTATCCTGAGAAGACCCGTCTGCAAATTCTCGCGCCAGTGATTTCTGGCCGCAAGGGCGAGCACAAGAGCTTGTTCAGCGAGATTTCCAAACAGGGCTTTGTTCGTGTCCGGGTCGACGGTGAATTGCGTGATCTATCCGAGAACATTGAGCTGGAGAAGAACAAGAAGCACTCCATTGAGGTTGTGGTAGACCGGATCGTGATTAAGGAAGATGTAGCCTCACGGCTGGCCGATTCCATTGAGACGGCTCTGAAAATGTCCGGAGGCCAGCTGCTTGTTGACATCATCGGCCAGGAGGAGCTGCGCTTCAGCTCCAACTATGCGTGCCCGATCTGCGGCTTCAGCATGGAGGAGCTGTCGCCGAGAATGTTCTCGTTCAACAGTCCGTTCGGAGCTTGCCCGGAATGCGATGGCCTCGGCGCCAAGATGGTCATTGATCCGGAGCTGCTGGTTCCAGATCCGAGCAAGAGCATTGAGGGTGGAGCGTTCGAGGCTTGGTCCGGCGGGTATTCCAACTATTATCCGCAGTTCCTGAAATCGGTCGCCGAGCATTATGAGATTCCGCAGGATGTTCCCGTCTCTGAACTAACCAAGGAGCAGATGAATGTGCTGCTGTATGGTACAGGGGAACAGAAGGTGCGCTTCCGTTATCAGAATGATTTCGGCCAGACGAAGGATGCCTACGTCACCTTTGAGGGCATCGTGAACAACCTGGAACGGCGCTATCGTGAGACGGCATCAGAAGGCATTCGTGAATTTATAGAAGGTTTTATGGGCGCCAAGCCTTGCGGCACCTGCCGCGGCCACCGGCTGAAGAAGGAAGTGCTGGCGGTGACCGTTGGTGGTGAGAACATCGCCCATGTGACGGATCTGTCCATTGGGGAAGCGATGAGCTATTTCGGGCAACTTGACTTGAGCGAGAAGGACAAGGCCATTGCCCACCTGATCCTCAAAGAGATTAACAGCCGTTTGGGCTTCCTGGTTAACGTAGGCTTGGACTATTTAACGATGAGCCGCGCGGCAGGAACGCTGTCCGGCGGGGAGGCTCAGCGAATCCGGCTGGCCACTCAGATCGGCTCCAGCTTGATGGGGGTCCTCTACATCCTGGACGAGCCCAGCATCGGGCTTCATCAGCGGGATAATGACAAGCTGATCTCGACGCTTGCCCATATGCGTGATCTGGGCAATACGCTGATTGTCGTAGAGCATGACGAGGATACGATGCTCGCCTGCGACTATATCATTGATATTGGGCCAGGTGCGGGGATTCATGGCGGTCAGGTGGTAGCGCAGGGAACCCCGCAGGAGGTTATGGATGATCCGAACTCCTTGACAGGGCAATACTTAAGCGGGCGCAAGTTCATTCCTGTGAATCCGGATCGGCGCAAGGCGGACAACCGCTGGCTGGAGATTCGCGGAGCGAAAGAGAATAATTTGAAGAATATCAATGTCAAGATTCCTGTCGGTGTCTTTACGGCGGTTACAGGGGTATCCGGATCGGGTAAATCGACGCTCGTAAATGAAATTCTGTACAAGACTCTAGCTCGGGATTTGAACAGAGCGAAGGTACGCCCTGGACAATACCGGGAAATTCGCGGCTTGGAGCACGTGGAGAAGGTCGTTGATATTGACCAGTCTCCAATTGGGCGGACGCCGCGTTCCAACCCGGCAACCTATACCGGGGTATTCGATGACATCCGCGATTTGTTCTCCCAGACGAATGAAGCAAAGGTCAGAGGCTATAAGAAGGGCCGCTTCAGCTTCAATATCAAGGGCGGACGCTGTGAAGCCTGCCGGGGGGACGGAATCATCAAGATTGAAATGCACTTCCTGCCGGATATATATGTACCTTGTGAAGTATGCAAGGGCAAGCGTTATAACCGGGAGACACTTGAAGTGAAATACAAGAACAAGAGCATCGCTGATGTCCTGGAGATGACCGTGGAGGATGCCACAGAGTTCTTCCAGAACATTCCGAAGATTCATCGGAAGCTGCAAACCCTGCTGGACGTAGGCTTAGGTTATGTGAAGCTGGGACAGCCGGCCACCACATTATCCGGCGGTGAGGCCCAGCGGGTGAAGCTTGCCTCCGAACTGTACCGCCGCAGCACGGGCAAGACGATGTACATTTTGGACGAGCCGACGACCGGTCTGCATGTGGATGATATTGACCGGCTGCTCAAGGTGCTTCATCGTCTGGTGGATTCAGGCGAATCGGTGCTGGTTATTGAGCACAACCTCGACGTCATCAAGACGGCGGATTATATCATTGATTTAGGACCGGAAGGCGGCAGCGGCGGTGGAACCGTGATCGCAACCGGCACACCAGAAGAGATCGTGCAGGTAGACCTCTCTTATACAGGCCGCTACCTGAAGCCGATTCTTGAGCGGGATACAAAGCGTAGTCTGGAGCTGCAGGCTCAGTAATGAGCAATGGATAGGGAACTGACATAAGCTGTGTAGAAGCAACATCTAAGAACAAGAAAGCAGCAGCATCTTAAAGATGGCTGCTGCTTTCTTTTGTAATGATGGACCAAGGACAGAATGCTGATGTCCTCAGCTCTGACGTCGGGCAAAATCGACAAAGCGGAATTTGTCGAGCCGGTGCCGGGATTCGGTATATTCGAACAACTGGGCATCATCCAGATATACATAATTGCGTACAACCACAACATGCGTATCCTGATGAAGATCCAGGTATTGTCGGTCATCCTCAGTTAAGGGCTCGACGGTAATTTCCTTTTTGGCAAAGCTGATCTTCAGCTTCAGCTCATGCTCCAGATAGTCATAGATGGAATGTTCGCAAATCTCACGGGTCAGCTCGGGAACTAAATCACTCCGAAAGTAATCCTTGTCCAGAATAATACGCTCTTTGTCCATTACTCTTGCACGAACTACTTCCCAGACGAGGCCAGCTGGTTCCAGCTCAAGCTGTTTGCGAACATATTCATTGGGCCGCTTGAGCTCCAGCTGATACACCAGGGTACGGGTCGGCTGTTCAAGCTTGTCGGCAATTTCCTTGAAGCTGACCAATCCAGATACAGGGAAGTCGAATTTGCTAACGTCCAGCACAAAAGAGCCTTTGCCGCGAACCTTCTGAATATACCCGTTCTGAGACAGCAGCCCCAGCGCTTTTCGAACTGTCTCCCGGGTTGTCGCAAAGCGCAGGGCTAGCTCGTGTTCGGAAGCCAGCTTGTCTCCTGGCTGCAGAGTGCCTTCATGAATATCGTTCGTCAACTGATTATAGATGGATAGGTATATATTTTCTCGCATATTGTTGATCACCGGATTCATTGTAGCATAGAACGGAATCTGAATCTAAAAAGGCTTATTCTTCTATGAATGATGGCTGCGATTCAAGCTTTCAGTTAAGGGGAATGGGGTAACAGGCTGCCTTAGTCTTGTTTGAAAGTCGGGACTTGGCAGCTGCCTTTTTGCCGAATTGTCGGGTAGGGAAATCTATGATACATTGAGTCTACTAAATAGAGAATTATGGGAGGAAGGGTGGATTCTGGCTTATAGAAGCCTTATAGAATACAGAAAAAGAGTAGAGAGGATGTTATATGAATGAAATGGGAGGGGAAAGCAGGTGCCGCTGTACTTGTGGCAACTGTCCTGTCAACAGCCATTAGTCTTGAGGCAGGGGCACAGCAGAAAGCGAATACAGCCGCAGCTGCATATTTAGCAGCAAGTACATGGACGAAGCAAACGGAGGCTGCTAAGGCACAGGGGACGTTTCATAGCCAGCTTGCAGCTGAAGCCTCACAGCAGAAGACGAACTCAACATCAAGCGAGACAAGCAGCCTAGTGCCGTCTATCATCAAGCAGGTATCGCCTTCCGTGGTAGGCATTATCGGCAAGCCTACGGAGGAGAGCCTGGAGGAGGCTGGTTCCGGCGACGCTGGAAGCGGGGATGAGGACGCCATGGCCCATGGAACAGGAGTTGTGCTGCGCTCGGACGGATGGATTATCACAAATGCGCATGTGGTTCTTAGCTTGGAGGATGCTTTAGTAGTGACTTCCACAGGCAAACAATACTCCATTGAAGAATCGTACATAGACGAAGTCAGCGATCTTGCCTTGATCCGAATTCAAGCTAAGGACCTGAAGCCGGCGAAGCTGGCTGCTTCTTCGAAGAACACCGTTGTGGGTGAGAGGGTCATTGCGCTTGGTACACCGGTATCCTTCTCGCTGAGGGGGTCGGCTACCGAGGGGATTGTAAGTGGGCTGAACCGGGCCATTAATGCGTCTTACCGGCTGATCCAGACTGATGCAGCGATTAATCCAGGCAATAGCGGCGGGCCGCTGCTGAACATGAAAGGCGAGGTTATCGGCATTAATTCTATGAAGTATGAGGCGATCGGCGTGGAAAATATGGGCTTTTCCATCCCGATTGATACGGTGCATTATGTGATTAATCAGCTTCTGGCTTATGGTGAAGTACGGCGGCCATCGCTGGGTTTAACCTTGAAGGAGAGCCATTCCGCGATGATCGGATTACCCAGTGCTCAGCCGCTCACAGTGACCGAAGTGAACTCTGATGCGGCAAAGCGGGCAGGAATTCAAGCAGGAGATGTGCTGTACCGGCTTAATAACACCCGGGTATCCTCTCTGGTTGATGTGAACGAGTTGTTGAAGAAATATAAGCCTGGCGAGAAGGTCGTTTTGTGGATGCAGTCCGAAGGAGACATTGTGAAGCGAACGCTTCAGCTGACCCAGGATACAACTAGCGATGAGGCTGAAGCTTTAGGATAAGTGAGGGCATTTATCGACTTTATTGGACTTATTTGAATTATTGAATATAGAAAAGAGGATCAATAACCGTGAAGATCATGCGTGTAACAAGTGCCGCTTTGCTGGCGTCGATGCTAACGCTGGGCGCGGCGGCTGTGGGGAGTCCTGCACATGCAGCGGATATGCAGGAGCTTCGGCTTAAGATGGGCAGCAAGGAAGCTGTGATGAACGGGGAGAAGGGGAATCTCACTAGAACTCCTTATGTATCCGGTGGAACGCTGATGGTTCCGCTTAGCGCATTTTATAAGGCATTTGGGACTTCTTCCAACATGGGGGATGACAATACCGTTCGGATCACTTATGGTTCGCGTGCGGTAACGCTGACTATAGGCAGCAAGGTGATCTGGACACCGCAGGGCAAACTTGAGTCTCCGGCAGCGCCTGTGATGGTTGCAGGTACGCTGATGGTTCCGCTTCGACCGGTAGCGAAAGGGCTAGGTGCGCAGGTAAGCTGGGAAGGCTCTGAGCTTGTGATTAAGCTGCCTGATCAGGGAGGGAGTAACGGCGAGTCTCAAGGCCCAAGCACCAAGGAGCGTATAGGCAACAGCTATTTCGGATGGAGCATCAACAATCCTGCAGGATGGATTCAAGGGGCAGGAGGAGATGATGAGAGTGTAGCCACATTTTCGGATTCGACAGGAGCGCTCTACTTAGAAATTCATGCAGTCAAGCAGAAGGTCAAGCAGGATCCGGAGTCTTTGCTCGATGCGCTAATTCGTGAGGCAGAAGGACAGGGTGAGACTGTTCTGCATGAGGAGACGGTAACCGGCGGTGATTATGATTATGCGAAGATTGCGGCAGAAGATGGGGATGGTGTCTTGTGGGAAGAACGGATCTACTATGCGAACGGACATATTTATGCGGTGTATCTGGCCGATGAGAAAGCTGTTCATTATAAAGACCTGGACAAGCATGCTGACCTTCTGAACTCCTTTAAGCCTAGCTTTGACCAGAAGGATAAATCCACCCAGGACCTATCTGCACTTAAGGAAGGCACTAAGGAATCCTATATTTCAAAATATGGCCTAACGCTGCGCATTCCGGCATCCTGGAGCGCTGTGACCGGACAGCCGGCTTATGCTGGACCTGAGGATCAATCATTACGCTTTAGCGTATCCTCTGTCCCGCAGGGACAGACTCTCACGTTATGGGCTGAACAGCTGCAGCAGAATTTGAAGCAGTTATTCATTCCAGAGGCATATCGTTACTTGGGAACGAGAGAGCTTGAGATTTCGGGAGAACCGGGAATGGTCATAGAGTATGAAACAAATGACGGCAGCGGCTGGATGCGCCATGAACAAGGCCTGATCATCAAGAACGGCTATCGCTATTTGATAGACTATAAAGCCAAGTCTGGTACAGAGGCTGTCTCTTCAGCTGGAGATGTAGACATTTCTAAGAAGAACCCTACAGCTATGAATACGAATACAGGGGAGACTAGTGGTAAGCCAGCCGTTGTGTCAGCGAATTCTGCATTCGAGAGCTTTAATCAGATAGCAGGGTCGATTGAAATTGATTTTGATCTGGTGAAGAGCACGTATGGTACATTGGAGGACAACGCTCTGGTTGCAGATAAGACGAAGATGATCAGCAAAGTTTCCTATACTTACGGATATAAGCTTAACATTCCTCGTTATTGGATGCCTGTCGCAGACAGATTCGAGCAGCCGGCTGTGGAATATGCCTTCCCGGGAGGGAGCTTCCGCATGACGGCAGAACAGAGCACGGATCCTGATCTAACACTCTGGCAGCTGCGCAGCATTTATGCTGAAGCAGCCAAGAGCGACAGCACCTTCAAGCTTAAGATCAGTGAGGATCGGAAGATCGGTTCTGTAAATGCTACAGAGTTCCAGATTCACCAGGTGGTGAATGGGGTGCCGCTCAGCAAGCGGATCTTGATTTTTAATAAAGAGGGTATGATCTATCTATTGTCTGCTTCTCTGAATGATGCGAATGCGACAGAAGAGCAGCAGGCGGCGATAGACAGCGTGCTCAAATCCTTTGAATGGACGGATTGATTTCTTATAAAGCTGGAGGCTGTTCCTAGTTTGATATGAACTAGGGGCGGCCTCTTTTGTTGTAGAGGTATAGAGGAGCAGTGGGGAAGTAAAAGCTGATCAGAGGCGTGATTATGGTGATGGGCGCTTTCGTACTCTTATAAGTACATCATGTTAGAGCTTCTCCATCTGGGGTGTTCCACAAGCATCCGGTTCGCGAAGGGCTCCTTTCCTGCTGATCGATCCTGTTTATTTGCGTATAACCCCGAATCATTATTGCTAAAAAAATTATGCGGAATTGACTGGAAAAGCTAGAGTAGCTGGGCAAGGTCTGCTAAAATAGATGAGTTATGATACGTATAGTTCAAAATTTAATGAATTACTCAGCATTTGGATTGCAACCTGGCATAAAGCCGGATATTAGGAGGATCTATTATATATGAGCAAGGCAATACAGCGGCAAGACGTGGAGCTATTGGCACCGGCGGGCGATTGGGACTGCATGCGGGCGGCCGTAGCGAATGGAGCGGACGCGATCTTTTTTGGTGTCGAGAAATTTAATGCCCGCGCTCGGGCAAACAACTTCCGGATGGACGACCTGCCGGAGATTATGGCTTTTCTGCACAGCTATGGCGTTAAGGGCTTCCTGACCTTCAACATCCTTGTGTTCGAGGACGAACTGCGGGATGCCAAGGAACTGATCGATGCTTGTATCGACGCAGGTGTAGATGCCGTAATCGTACAGGATTTGGGATTGGTAAAAATGATTCGTGAGATTTCGCCGGATTTCCCGATCCACGGATCGACGCAGATGACGATTACTTCGCCAGAGGCTGTGGAATTCACCAAGCCTTGGGGCATGGAGCGTGTCGTGCTTGGGCGGGAGAACAATCTGAAGCAAATCAAGACGATTGGGGAGCAGGCCAAGCTGCCGATGGAGGTGTTTGTCCATGGCGCACTGTGTGTGTCTTATTCCGGCCAATGCTTGACCTCGGAAATGTGGGGCGGACGCTCGGCGAACCGCGGCGAATGCGCGCAGGCCTGCCGCCTGCCGTATGACCTGATGGTGGATGGGGAGCAGAAGCCGATGGGCGATGTGGCCTATTTGCTCTCCCCTAAGGATCTAGCGGCCATTGATATTATGCCCGAGCTGATCGAGGCCGGGGTAACATCCTTCAAGATTGAAGGCCGGATGAAGAATCCGGAGTATGTAGCCAACGTGGTCAGCAAATACCGCAAAGCGATTGATCTGTACTTCGAAGGAAGCAACGAGCGTCCTTCCAAGGAGGAGATCCGTGAGCTGCAACAAAGCTTCTCACGCGGCTTTACGCACGGGTTTCTGGAGGGTACGAACAATAAGAAGCTGGTCGAAGGAACTTTTCCTAAGAGCCGCGGCGTCTATCTCGGCAGAGTCGAGCAAGTCTTGCGTGACGGGGTAGTCTGTAAGCTGGAAGCTCCGCTTAAGCGTGGGGATGGTATTGTATTCGACGCCGGGGACCCGACGAAGAAGGAAGAGGGCGGCCGTGTATATGACCTGCGCCGCAAAGGGGTCAAACTGGAGGGCGAAGCTGGCGAGAGCTGGATCGTTGACATCGTGCCGGGCCGCAATGACGTAGACTTGCGCAAGGTGCATGTCGGAGACCGGATCTGGAAGACGAATGATCCTGCACTGGACAAGCGGATGCGTCAAACCTATGAAACGGAGAAGCCGTACCGGGTATTCCCCGTTCATGTGCGCGCCGTCGGGAATGCCGGGCAGCCGCTCATCACCTTCTGGACGGATGTCCAGAAGGGCACGACGGTGCGCGTAGACTCCGAGCTGGAGCTGGACATCGCCCAGAAGCGGCCGATGGACCATGCGCTGCTCGAGGAGCAGTTCGGCCGCCTGGGCGGCACCGTCTTCCAGCTCGAGCGTCTGGAGGCGGAGCTGCATGGCGACGTCATCGTGCCGATGCGCGAGCTGAACAGCATCCGCCGCCGCGCCGTGGAACTGCTCGCTGGCGAGCGGCCAAAGCCTCCCGTCTACATCAAGCGTGATGTAGACGTGTTCGGCGACGCGGCTGCGCAGCGCGCGCTGCCTGTGGAGCGCGGCGCGGCGAAGCTCACCGCGCTGTGCCGCAGCCTGGAGCAGGTGCAGGCTGCCGTGAAGACCGGCGTGGAGTTGATCTACGCCGACTTCGAATTCATCAAGCAGTTCCCGGCAGCGGTGGAAGCCGTACATGCCGCTGGCAAGCAGATCGCGTTGGCTACGCCGCGGATTCATATGCCGGGCGAGAACGGCTACCATAACAACATCCTGCGTCTGAAGCCCGACGCGGTCTTGGTGCGCAACACGGGGGCGCTGTACTTCTACCTGCGCCACCGCATGGAGAACCCGCTCGCGCACCAGCCGAAGCTGATTGGCGATTTCTCACTGAACATCGCCAACCACAAAGCCGTGGAGCTGTTCCTGGAAGCGGGCTGCGATGTCGTTACTCCATCGTATGACCTGAACATCCAGCAGATGGTGGATCTACTCGGCCAGAGCCGTACAGCGGACATGGAGATTGTGATCCACCAGCATCTTCCGATGTTCCATACTGAGCACTGCGTGTACTGTACCTTCCTCAGTGAAGGTACAGATTACACCAACTGCGGCCGCCCGTGCGAAGAGCACCGGGCCTCCCTGCAGGACCGGATCGGCATGTCTCACCCGGTACGGGTGGATGAGGGCTGCCGCAACACGGTCTACAATGCCATCGAGCAGTCGGGTGCCGAGTACCTGACCCACTTCCTGGAGCTCGGCGTCCCAAGCTACCGGGTAGAGTTCCTGGAAGAGACGCCGGAGCAGGTGCTGGAGGTCATTGACCTGTACACCCGCGCGCTCCGCGGGGAGATCAGCGGCACCCAGGTGTGGAAGACGCTGAAGGCGACGAATCAGCTGGGCGTGACGCGCGGACAGCTGGTGAAATAAATAACTGTAAAAAAAGGTCTCCCATCTACACGGATGGGAGACCTTTTTTAGTCAGATGCTTTAGAAGATTTGAGCGATTCTTTCAATTTGTTCTTTAGCTGTCGGGCTTGCTGCAATTAGTTGATCATATATCGTTTGATCAGAGGAGCCCGTCTTCTTCAGTATGGCAAGATACCAAGTGGCCAGCTCTTGATTGGTCGCTTCTGAGAAGTCTTGGGTAAGACCTTGTTTTAAAGTCGAGATGGCTTGCTTAGTGTCACCATTCAAGAACTGCATGCGGCCGCTATTTAGCGCAATGGTTGGCGTTAGGGAGAAAGGACGTCCTTGTAGCTGTCCTGGCGGCAAGGTCGCGATATGGGCTACTCCCTTTACAACATGTTCATAGGCGGCGAGCCCTGTTTTGAAGTAGGCTTCTTTCTTCGCGCTATCTCCCTGTCCTAGTGCCTGGTATCCAAGATCATAGGATTGAGAGATTAGCTTCTCATACCATTCAATGTCCCAAGCATATTTATCGGCGTTATCAGCCAGGACTTGATAGGCCTGTGCGGGTTCTCCTTTTAGTTCATAGGCGGAGATCAGTTGTTTATATAGATCCTTGTTATAGGGTTCCTTCTTCAGCACCTTGGTGATAAGGTTATGCGCCTCTGTATAGAATTCCTCATTCTGTGTTTGCCGGTAAGCTGTAAGAAGTAAAGACGTTTCGAAGATAGCCGCATCGGGATGTGATCCCCGAATAGAAAGCCCCTTGTCTATAGGTTCTTTGATCTCTTTATAATTTGTACTGCTTCTCATCAATTCCTGGCCTTTGAGGATGTCACTGTTAGCTTGGATGAATCGACCAGCCACTACGAGCAACACGATGGATGCAATTCCAAGGACAATACTGAGAGAAGCCCGCACTGTATTAGCTTTTATATTTATTTTAGCAAATGGCTTGGCTTCCATACTTGCGGCCATTCCGGCAAGCCCTAGGAAAACAAGCATACCGATGAATACAAAGCTAAGGTTAAAGTCCATCGTACTGTGAATCAGAAGAGATAACGCTAGGATAAAGTAAACAAAATAGGAATCCCGTTTTTCTTTGTCGGATTGAATATAACCTCTAATATATTTATAGAAAATGTATAGGATAAAGGCCATGAAGATAATAAATCCAAGGATCCCAATCTCAACAAGATACTGTGCTAAAAAGCTGTGCGCCTGACGGCTCGAATAAGGATTGTTCTGATATTTTTCATACAGCGATGCCCACGCTCCACCACCGGCACCAATCACAGGGTAATCCTTAACCACCTTTAGCGCATCCTTATAAAAGGTAAAGCGCTCCAGCACACTATGCTGCTTCAGATTGATCGTCTCAAGCCGTTCCCCGATGTTACCCGGCAGAATATGGCGAAGGCTTGTACCGATGAACAGCGCCGCTAGAACTCCTACGACAACAACCGATCCTAGCGGAAGCCAGAGATTGGAGAGCTTGCGTCGGGACCATTTATCAAGAGCAGATTCTAATCTAGGAGCAACATAGGATTGAATCAGCCAAATGATCACAGCGACTATTGCTGAAGCCGCTAGTACATAAATCCACCCTTTCACCGGGGGCTCTGTGTTTGTGCCTTGGTAGAATTGTTGGCCGATGTTGGTCACAGGCTTGGAAATCACTAAAGCAGCAATTCCTGAGATTAGACTGTAGCAAGCCCATAGCAGCTGCTGAGCCGGCTTAAGGAAGAGCAGCAACACAATGAATACGATCGGAAGAAATACCAATCCGCCGCGCGATAGAGTGAGCAGCAGCGAAACGATCATAGGCACCAGCATAAATGCATGGATGGCTTGGGCGTATCCCTTCTTTGATCGGGTAATCGCAAAGACAGAAACGAAGAAGAAGGCCATAAGAAATGCTGCATAGGTATTCGGATATTGGAATACAGAAGCAAGCCGTGGACCATTGGCATCAATCCATACCGCCTGTACGTACTGGCCGTTTACAACCGTCTTGGTGAACCAGCCTACCAATGCACCGGTGAATTTCGTTTGACCGAGCCAGTTTAATAGACCAAACATGACAATGATATAAGCTACCGTTATGATCGCCGTTTCTATTATCCGATTCGCCTTACGATCCCGTAGTAAATAAATCGAGATGATGAACAGGAATGCGTAAATGCATTGAATCAACACCTGATTAAGGGCATAATAACTAGATGCTGCGGAAATTAGCGAAAGGACGAAAGTTAAAGGGATTAATAGAACCGCAAACGCTAACCCATCCCGCGCATCTTCCAATTTAAACATTTTGAATAATGAGGCAATTCCTAGTAACATTAGTAAGCAGGAAGCCAACAATGCCCAATAAAGAGGCCTCTCAAAGATTAATTGCTGACCATTAAATAAAGCCGCTTGGAATGGAGACCATAGTAAAAATACTATTATTCCTATTGAAAGCAGCCATAGCATGGCAGGTGTTTTCTCGTGGTTTCTCGACGTATCAATACTTTTCCCGTATACTGGATTCGACACTTGTTTATCTCCTTTTCTTGTAGATACGACAATATTTTAGCATATAGACTATGAGTAATAAATTAAATCTATACACGCCCAATAATATCATACATAGAAAGCATTTGGATTAACACATAGTGCCATAGTATCTCTTGGACGAACTGTTGACATAAACAGCTGCTATTCTAATCAAGTATTATGGGTGAAAAAACAATTATAGAAGTTGCCTCCATATCTCATATTAGAGGTATAGAAAATGAGGGGGAGTTAGAGGAGTGCATTAATTACCATTAGATCTTCGAGACTATTTCAAATATCTTTTCAATAAAAAAATAGGTCTTGTAATAACTTAGAGAACTCTAAGAATCCTTATTATTCTGCAGTTGTTAATATTCATCTTGATTTTAATCTTAAATTCAAATGGATTAGTTAAAGCCAATTTAATAAAATCCTCCAAAATATAATAAAGGAGTATCGAATTATTCATGATTTTTCATAAAATGACTCAGTTATTTAACTACCGTTCTTTATTAATGAATTTTGTGTCGAAGGAAATAAAATTAAAGTATAAGGATTCAGTACTTGGTTTCATTTGGTCCTTTATGAATCCTTTGATTATGCTTTTTATCTATACTTTTGTATTTAAGCACATACTTAAGTTTCAAATAGAAAACTTTGAACTATTCCTTTTTGCAGGACTGCTCGCATGGAACTTCTTTAATATTTCAATTAACACGTCTGCAAATTCTCTTATCTACCAAGGAAACTTATTGAAGAAGGTTTACTTTCCAAGAGAAATTATCCCGTTAAGTATCGTATTATCTAACTTGTTGAACTACTTTATTATGTCGGTGATTATTGTAGTTGCTACAGTGATAGTTGAAGGGGGATTGTCAGTTTATATCTACTTGTACCCTTTGGTGCTAGTCACTACGGTTTTGTTTACAACAGGAATCTCATTCATTGTTTCTATTTTGACGGTTAAATTTAGAGATATATCTTATCTGGTGGACGTTATTCTTCTATTTTTGTTTTATTTGACACCTATTGTTTACAGTAATGAGTTGGTACCTAAAGAGTATGCAAGTATTATAAATGGAAATCCAATAACAGAAATGGTTAATCTTCACAGAGCTGTTTTTTTGCCTACAGTAGATTTGCATTGGGACCAATTATCCATTTTTACATGTTTATCAATAATTGTCTTTTTAATTGGATACACAATGTTCAAAAAGGGTGAGATGGGAATTGTGGAAAAATTATAAATGTGTAGGTGAAATAAAGTGACTGAAGTGATTAAATTTGAGAATGTATCTAAGGCTTTCCACGAAAACGCTAATGCAGCTAGTTCATTAAAAGAAATTGTTATTGGATGGTTTAGAAAGAATAAGGTAAAGAGAGAGTCGAGAACGTTTCAAATATTAAACGATGTTAGTTTTTCTATTAAAGAGGGAACTACTACAGGAGTGATTGGCGAAAACGGTAATGGGAAGAGTACTATACTGAAAATAATCTCAAACATTTATCTTCCTGATAAAGGTACCGTGCAAGTAACTGGGAAGGTGTCTTCGTTACTGGAGATTGGGGTTGGATTTCAAGCCGATCTTACTGGGAAAGAAAATGTTTTTCTGTACGGTTCAATTCTCGGTTTATCGAAGCAGGAAATTAGAGAGAAATACGACGATATTGTCGCCTTTTCCGAAATTGGGGAGTTTATGGACACGGCCGTTAAATATTATTCATCAGGGATGTATATGAGACTGGCTTTTTCTGTAGCGATTCACGTTGATCCTGACATTCTTTTGGTAGATGAGGTTCTCGCTGTCGGAGACGAAGTATTTCAAAAAAAATGTATGAATAAAATTGAAGAGCTTCGGAAAAAGAAGAAGACCATAGTCTTTGTTTCTCATGACTTAAATGTTGTAAGAAGAATATGTGACCATGTCATTTATCTAAAAAAGGATGGAACTATTGAATACGGAAGTCCTGACAAGATGGTTAATTTATATTTATCGAATGTTTATCAATCATCTAACCAAAGAGAAGAGAATAATGTAGTGATTTTTGATGATTCACAAAGGTGGGGTAGTAGGGCGCTGGAAATTGAAAGTGTCACATTTACTAACCCTACCGATGGAAGAACAAGCAATTTGTTTGTAACTAACGATGATATTCTAGTAGAAGTCTCAATTGTTAATAATGACAATATAGATAAAGCCGTTCTTGGGTTTGCAGTCTTCGCTAAGGGTATTGGTAGCGAACCCGTATATTTGGCAGATCGAAACTGTTATTTAGATGGGAAAGTTCTTGAAATGTCAGGAAATAAGACTACAAATGTATCATTTACGATTAAAAGCATACCATTTCTCGCAGGAGAGTACTTGGTAAGTATTGTTTTATATGACGAGACATGTCAAATTCCTTATGACCATAGGCACCAATATTATCATCTAGAAATCATTAACAATAGCGAGCAGATGCCTTGTCTGGTTCACATTGATTGTGATTGGGATTTTTGAGAGGAGTTGCTTTTTTTTGATTTTTGAAGAAGTTAGCTTTGATATATACCAAAAATATAAAGTTATTGAGGATTATGTTAACTCTTTCAGGCATCATAAGGAATCGTTTAAAATTCTTGAGGTAGGCGGAAGAGATTCCTGGCTTCCAAAGCTTCTTCCTTCTGATACAGTCTACTGCCTTGATACGGAAGTTCTTTCAGGTGAAAACTTTATCCTTGGCAACGCACTTAACATGCCTTTTGAGGATAATGAATTTGATTTTGTTGTTTCTGCAGATGTTCTGGAACATATTCAGAATAATGATCGTGAGAAGTTTATACTTGAACATGCACGATGTGCCAAAATAGCCTCTATGATTATCGCGCCACATTATAGTAAGCAGGCTTCTTTAGAAGAGAAAGATATATTAGAGAAATATAAACAAATGAGCGGTGGGGAATCCTATAGATGGTTGGATGAGCACAATGAAAACGGGCTTCCTATTTCTCGGGCTATGGAGGATATTCTAAATAAAGGGAACCTAAACTATAAAATGACTTTTATGGGCTGGTTACCATTATGGAACTTCATGCTTAATCTTTCTCACCACATAGTCTTTTTTAACTGGAAATATGAAAATGTATATAAACGCTTTAATCAGCTGAATAAGTTCTATAATCAGCAGATTTCTAAGTATGATTGGAATCCATCGGAAGATGGAAGCTATAGAATGATAATAACAATTTATAAAGAAGCTGAGATACCTTCAGAGTTGCAGGAATGCTATTCGATAAAAGACCTTCCACTTGAAGTTTGGAGTCAGTTTTCTCATTTATATTGGGACTTGATTACTGAATTAAATATAGCGAAGGATAGCGTAGCTCAGGAACTACAGCAAATAAATTTAGAAGACAGACAAGAGAAAAATAAATTAAATCAATATGTGTTAGAAATGCAAATGAAAATTAAAGGTATCACCGCTGAATTAGAAGGGATGAAAAAGCAACTGAAGATACAATTTGAAGAGAAGAATCAGATCGCAGAGGAATTGGTGGAAGAAAAGGAGAAGACTGCGGATCTTAAAGATGAATTGATGCAGAAAAATAAGAGAGTTGCTCATCTAAAAGATGAAATAATGGAGAAAGATGAGAGAGTTGCGGATCTTAAAGATGAGCTTGAAAGAACACGAGCACAGTTAATTGAACGAGATAGAAATATTGAGTATCTCAGACATACGCAGCAACTGTATGATCAATCGACCTCGTGGAAGATTACAAGACCTTTACGCTATATGGGGGCTAAAGCTAAATTGGTGAAAAAAGTGCCAAAGCGTGCAGCTAAAAAGGCCGTAGTAGTGATGGAGCATTTAAAAGCTAAAAAGGTTCATAAATTGACTGAACTATTAACTATGGATTTGAATAAATACTCGACAATCAGCTTTGATATGTTCGATACTCTTGTTTTTAGAACGGTAGAGCCTCCCGAACTTGTTCATAAGCTGACAGCAGAATTTATTTATAATATTTTGGTTAGAGAGGGTGTGTATCATCTCAACGTCGATCAAATCTTGAATACAAGATATGAGCTTGAGTGGGTACTTCGCTCCGAACAATTAAATAAGGGACTTGACCTTGAATGTTGTTTTAACGATTTGATGGAATTGTATCTTAACCGTTTAAACGGGGAAGAGTTTTCTGATAAATATATTAAAGAAGTTAAAGAGTTTGAAGTGAATAGTGAATTGTCAGTTTTGTATACTAACCCAGAAGCTCTGGAAGTGCTAGAAAAGCTTAAGGCACTTGGCAAAAAAATAATAGTGATTTCGGACATGTATCTTGAGAAAGATGTGTTACAACGAATCCTAGATAATTGCGGATTATTGAATCATATCGACGATTTGTTTGTGTCTAATACATTCAACCTAAGTAAGGGCTCAGGGAGATTATTCCAAAAGCTTGCTGAGTTGGAGCATATTCAACTTGAAGACATTCTTCATACGGGGGATAATTTTGTCTCGGACTATAAGATGCCGAGAAAAATTGGTGTGGATGCAGTATGGTACTACTCGAAGGAAAATCTTAATCGTAGAAATCGTATTTCCAAAGAACTACAAAATGGTAACATAGTAGAATTTTTGAGACAAAAAAAAAATCCATCAAAGGATAAAGAAAATTTAAATGAGTTTTATCAACTGGGCTTTGAAATTTTAGGACCTATATTTACTAACTATATTGATGGATTAATAAATCTGGTTATTCAAAAGAAGATGACGAATATTTTTTTTCTTGCAAGAGAAGGATATTTATTCATTCAAGTTTATGAAAGATTAAAAAAAGTAAAAAAATACTCCTTGAATGAATTACCAGAGGGAACCTACATGTACATTAGTAGACTGTCTTCTTCGTTACCTTCAGTGTATCGCTTTGGTATACGGGAGATTCGTATGGGACTCTGGAAAATTGACCCCAAAGGGCTGTACTCCATTTTAAAAACGTTTAATCTGAATCCCGAGGATTTTGAAGAGTACGCTAAGGTATATGGCTTTGGTCATATGCAGGAGCCAATTTATGACCCTCTAAATGATATTCGGCTCCATAATTTTATCGATGACTATCGTGTCCAAAAATTAATTGAAGCTCAAAAAGAGACTGAAATAGATTTGCTGAAAAAGTACTTAACGCAGTTGGGATTTTTCGGTTTGCGAAAAAAGGCCGTTTTTGTGGATATTGGCTGGAGTGGGACCATTCAGCATAACATTGGACGAGCTTTTATAGACGACGAGTATTTTCCTCATCTTTTTGGGTACTATTTCGGGAGAAACTTTGATTATCATTTACGATATCTGATGCACCCGAAGCTTCTCTTTGAACCAGGCTACTCTTATGACTTTGAACACTTTAAAGAGACTGATTTCATTACCGAGTTTCCTCAATTGTTTGAGCAGGCTGCCACCGCTCCTCACGGTTCTACAATTGGTTATGAGGAGAAAGAAGGGAGAATCATTCCTGTTCTTAAGCAAGAGGGAGAGGACAGAAAAACTGAAGAAAAACAAAATTATATTATTCAACAAATTCAGAAGGGCATTTTAGACTACGTAGATGAATTTGTTGAATTAAATAATAGCGTTTATCTCGACTATAATGCTGTTAAGAAAACAGCTTTGGATAGTGTAGAGAGATTTATTCGGAATCCGCGTCCGGCCGAAGTTCGAATCTTTGAGCAACTTAACCATAGCGAGGATTGGGGGGCTAGCAACAGTCTGCAATTAGTAGCTAAAAACATAGGTTGGACAACTCTATTTAGTAAAAATAGAATGAAAAGTAAGTTGGGACAGGCCTTCTGGAAACAGGGATCTCTTGTCAATAGTAAAATACCTGGTCTAGTACATCTGTATAACTATTGGAGAAAAAAAAGAAAGAAATGACCTCTTCGATACTTGTGGATTGTTCTTCCAGTTGAGGTGAATGCACATGGAGACAAAGATATTAATTATATCACCTGATGAGATTGGGAAAAGAATGTCAGGACCAGGGATAAGATATTTGAATTTTGCTATAGAACTAGCCAAATGCTTTAAAGTAATATTGTTTAGTCCGAACATTCCGGAATTAGAACTGAAAAACAATTATAATTTCGAAGTTGTGCATTTTACAAAGCAAAATGTTATGAGGCATGTTAAGAGAGAGGCAATACTTATTACACAAGGTAGAACGATTTGGGAAAACGCTTATCTTAAAAAAATCGGTATACCACTTGTTGTTGATTTATATGACCCGTTTATATTTGAAAATTTGGAGTTAAACAAGTATAAAGCTCATAATGAGAAGGTACATCAAGCTTCACTTTCCATGTTATTGGAACAGCTGGAGGTAGGTGACTTTTTTCTATGCGCGTCTGAGAAGCAGAAGGACTTTTGGTTAGGAATGCTATCGAGTTTGAACCGAGTGAATGCAAAGGAATATGAAATTGATGAGACACTTAATCATCTTATTCAGGTCATACCTTTTGGTGTAACTGGTGAAAGACCGAAGAAGACGCGGCAAGTTTTAAAAGGAGTGCACCCTGCAATACACAAAGACGATATTCTTATAATTTGGGGTGGTGGTGTTTGGGATTGGCTAGATCCAATTACAGCAATTGAAGCTATGGTCGTTTTAAAGAGCCGCGGTATTGACTATGTAAAATTGTTCTTTATGGGTGTGAAATCTCCAAACCCTCTCCTTCAAAGTATGAAAAATTTAACTATGATGCAGGAGTTAAGTAATAGACACGGTATAACTGATGAACTGGTGTTTTTTAACGACTGGGTGGATTTCAATGATAGACATAATTATTTATTGGAAGCTGATATTGGTCTTAGTTTGCATCATAATCATATTGAAACACGATTTTCTTACCGAACTAGAATTACCGATTATATTTGGTGCGGGTTGCCAGTAATATCGACAGAAGGTGATATATTCGCAGATCTGATTACACAGCATTCCATTGGCAGAGTTATAAAGCATAATAATGTTAATGAGTTGGTTGATTCGATTTTAAGTTTTGACGGTAAGACCGAATACGAAGTTGGCTTTAGTACCTTACAAAAGGAGTTGCAATGGCAAGAGGCGGTTAAGCCGCTAGTTGAGTATTGCATGAATCCTCGTTTTTCAACAGGCAAGCGTAATATATTCAAGATAAAACGTATGTCCAAAATTTCATTTGTTTTTCATAAAACTTTCCAGCTTATAAAATCTAAGCAATACCGCTTACTAATGAATAAGTTGAGAAGATTTACTAAAATAAAATAGTGTTAATTATATTTATATAATTTTGAAGGGTTGAGAGGGTTATGAAAGCCATCATTTTAGCAGGCGGGACAGGCTCCCGCCTTTTTCCTTTAACTAAGGTTACGAATAAGCACTTGCTTCCCGTAGGCCGCTACCCTATGATTTTTCACGCGATACATAAGCTTAAGCAGGCGGGATTAACTGACATTCTCGTAATTACTGGTAAAGAGCATATGGGAGACGTGGTCAGTCTGCTGGGGAGCGGGAGCGATATGGGATTGTCGTTCACCTTTAAAGTTCAAGATGAGGCAGGAGGCATTGCTCAAGCCTTGGGTCTTGCCGAGCAATTTGTGGGAGAAGATCAGATGGTTGTTATCCTGGGTGATAACGTGTTTGCTGACGATATTTCTCCATACGTCGCCAAATTCATCAACCAAAAAGAAGGAGCAAAGCTTCTTATCCAAGAGGTTCCCGATCCCTCACGATTTGGTGTTCCAGAATTACAGGACAACCATATCATCTACATTGAGGAAAAACCGCAGCAGCCCAAAAGCAATTATGCGGTAACCGGCATATATATGTTTGACCACACAGTTTTTGAAATTATTAAGTCGCTTAAGCCATCCGCACGCGGAGAGCTTGAAATCACTGATGTTAATAATGCATATATTAAGAGGGGTTTACTGACTTATGATATTCTTCAAGGCTGGTGGACCGATGCAGGAACGCATGCCTCTTTAGCTAGAGCTAATGAGTTAGCAAAGGATATTCTGTTTGGTGAAGAGTTCGGCAAGTTGAAACTTTAGGTCAGGAGGAGCTATACATGAAGGTGACTCCTTTGAAGCTAGAGGGAGCAAATTTACTGGAACCGGTTGTCCATGGTGACCATCGCGGTTTTTTTATGGAAAGTTATAATGAGCTCGTTATGCAGCAGGTTGGGCTGAATCACCATTTTATTCAAGATAATCAATCGCTATCAGCCCAAGCTGGGGTTATTCGTGGTCTCCACTATCAGTTAACCCCCAAAGCTCAAACCAAGCTCATTCGGGTTATATCGGGAGCGATTTACGATGTAATTGTAGATATTCGGCGGAGTTCTCCGACCTTTGGACAATGGGAAGGGGTTATTCTTAGTGAGTTTAATTATCGCCAGCTACTTGTGCCCAAGGGCTTTGCCCATGGTTTCTGTACATTGGTACCGAATACTCAAGTTCTATATAAAGTAGATGAGTATTACTCACCTGAGAATGACAGGGGAATACTTTGGAATGACCCTGAGCTTAAGATCGACTGGCCTACTTCCCATCCAATTCTATCGGACAAGGATAAGGGACACCCTCAATTTCGTCATGCAGAAATGAACTTCGAGTAGGTTATAGTCACGTAGATAGGGGGATTTAGTTAATATGAAGCTGCTCGTTACCGGAGGAGCGGGGTTCATAGGCAGCAACTTTGTGCTGTATATGTTGAATCGGCACCCGGAATACACGATCGTTAATATTGACAATTTGACTTATGCAGGCAACCTGGAGAACCTTAAGGCGATCGAAGGGGAGCCGCGACACAGATTTATTAAAGCAGATATCCAGGATAGTAGCGCCATAGGGCGGGTATTTCAAGAAGGCATTGATGTCGTCGTTAATTTTGCTGCAGAATCTCATGTAGATCGAAGTATTCTAGACCCTGGTATTTTTGTGCGAACAAATGTAATGGGGACTCAGGTACTGCTAGATGCAGCTAAGACATATGGGGTAAGCAAGTTTGTTCAGGTCTCAACAGATGAGGTATATGGATCGCTTGGGGAAACAGGGCTCTTTACAGAAGATACTCCACTGGCACCAAACAGTCCTTATTCAGCTTCTAAAGCTGGTGGAGATCTGTTAGTACGCGCTTATCATGAAACGTTTGGACTTCCAGTTAATATAACCCGCTGCTCCAATAACTATGGCCCCTATCAATTCCCGGAAAAGCTCATTCCCCTCATGATTTCTCGTGCCTTAAGTGATCAGAAACTGCCGGTTTATGGAGATGGACTCAATATCCGAGATTGGCTTTATGTGGAGGATCACTGCAGCGCCATCGATTTGGTTATTCACCAGGGCCGGAATGGTGAAGTTTATAATATCGGTGGAAATAACGAGAGAACCAACCTAGAGATTGTTAGAACCATCTTGGATCAGCTAGGTAAGCCACATTCCTTGATTAGTTATGTTGAGGATCGGCCTGGACATGACCGGAGATACGGGATAGATCCAACAAAGTTGATCAAGCAGTTAGGCTGGAAGCCTAAGTATGACTTTGAACGTGGAATAAAGACTACGATTGACTGGTATCTGGGTCACCAGGAATGGTGGGAGCATATTCAGTCTGGTGCTTATCAGGAGTACTATAACAGTCAATACGGGAACCGGTTAGGTGGTCAGCCGTGAAGGTATTAATTACTGGTGGGAGCGGCCAACTGGGTAGAGATGTAGCTAGTATATTTGAAGCCGCAGAGCACCAAGTTTTTTCTTATAGCCGTAATGAGCTTGATATTACAGACCAGCAGCAATGTGACCATGTGATAGGAGCTACTGCTCCCGACGTTGTGATACATTGTGCTGCTTATACCGCTGTGGATGCTGCGGAGACGGATGTAGATGGTGCTTTTCAAGTGAATGCATCAGGTACTCGAAATGTGGCCGTAGCCTCAGAAAAGTGTGGGGCTAAGCTTGTATATATCAGTACGGATTATGTATTTGACGGGACTTCTCAGCTTCCTTATCAGGAATACGATACGCCTAATCCACAAACTGTTTATGGAAAGTCTAAGCGGGCAGGAGAGGTTCTGACCCAAACGCTGTCTTCCCGCTATTTTGTGGTGAGAACCTCCTGGGTGTATGGCAAGCATGGCAATAATTTTGTCAAAACCATGCTGCAGCTCATTCAAAACAAACCTTTGCTTCAAGTAGTACATGATCAGAAGGGCTCTCCCACATATACCATAGATTTGGCCAAATTCTTGTTGTCGTTAACTATGACAGAAAAGTATGGAATTTATCACGCTTCCAATCAAGGGGCCTGCACCTGGTATGAGTTCACAGAGGCTATTCTGCAAGAAGCGGTAGATATTATGGGCATTAAGCCATTAGCTAGGCTTGAACCTTGTACAAGTGCTCAGTTCCCTCGTCCTGCTCTCCGTCCCGCTAATTCGGTTTTGGACCATCTATCTATCCGAAGTAATGGGTTCAAGGATTTAAGGCCATGGCGGGAAGGACTTGAAGACTTTCTAAATTCTTACTAAAACTTAACGTTTGATTAACTCCTAATCTAAATTCAAAGGTTGGGAGTTTTTCGTTTATAATGGAATTGGTGAGTTAGAAGGAGGGGAGCAGTGGTGTTGATTAAAAACAAAGAGGTACAGGTGCTTCTATCTTCTTATAATGGTGAGAAATATATTCACGAACAATTAGATAGTTTGGAAAGCCAGCGATTAACCAATATAGACCTTACAGTTCTTATTCGAGATGATGGATCCAAGGATGCTACGAGTTCTATTTTAAAGCAATATTCAGATCAATATCCTCAACTATATCATTATATAGAAGGGGATAACCTAGGGGCTAAAGGAAGTTTTTTTAAACTCATACAAATGGCAAATCCAAACAAGGATTATTATGCATTCTGCGATCAGGACGATATTTGGGCCAAAGATAAGCTGCAACGTGCTATACAATGTCTGGAGTCTGAAGGTGACTTAGACAGACCGCTTATGTATTGCTCATCCACGCAAATGGTTGATTCTAACCTAGTGCCGTTACAGGTATGGCCAAAGGCGCCTCGTTTACCGATTTCAATACACAATGCATTGGTAGAGAACATTGCCGTTGGTTGTACCATGGTTATAAATCGAGCTGCAATGAATTTAATGAAGGAACATCAGCCTAATAACTTAGATCATGTAATTATGCACGATTGGTGGGTCTATCTTGTCATTTCTGCTTTCGGAAAAGTGCTGTTTGATTCAGAGCCTCACATTTTGTATCGTCAGCATCAAGAGAATGTACAAGGCGGGCAGGCAAATAGTGGTCTAAAGTTCTGGGTTCAACGGACTAATAAAATGATTAATGGCAAGGTCATTAACAATAAGTTTAGCAGACAAGCAATAGAGTTTTTAAATTGCTATAAGGGGCTTCTCCAAGAGGATCAAGAATCATTGGTCATAGAATTTATTGAAGGAATTAATAAAGGAATTGTCCATCGTATACGTTTTGTTAAAAAATCGCCGATCTATAGACATTCCATAATTGATAATTACCTGCTTAAGGCCATGTACTTGTTGAAAAGAGTATGAGCAGCTTTTTGTTAACCATATAAGGTTAAACCTGTTATAATGTCATTAGATTACTAATTTTGTCAGGAGTCTTAAAATGGATTTGAGCATTATAATCGTCAACTTTAACACCTGTGACATGACCATGGATTGTTTGAACTCGGTTTATAACTCAAAGATAGAGTTTAATTACGAAGTTATTTTAGTCGATAATCATTCGTCAGATGGTTCTCCTGAAATGATTCCGAAGCAGTATCCCCAAGTGAAGTTTATAGCGAACAAGGATAATCTTGGATTTGCCAAAGCCAACAATCAAGGGATGGGCATAGCTAGCGGCCGGTATGTACTGCTGCTTAATTCCGACACCATCGTCCAGCCGGATACTTTTCAGAACATGATTAGGTTCATGGATAACGCACCTGACGTAGGGGCAGCGGGCTGCAAGGTTATTTTGCCGGACGGTTCGCTTGATAGAGCGTGTAAGCGGGGGAACCCTACTCCATCGGCTTCGTTTTACTATGCCTTTGGATTCTCTAAGATGTTCCCGAAGGTTCCTAAGTTCAATCAATATCAATTGGGCTATCTGGACCCTAATGATTCCTATCCGGTGGACTGTCTGGTAGGCGCGTTTATGATAGTGCGCAAGGAAGTCATTGAGCAAGTTGGGGGACTGGATGAAGAGTACTTCATGTACGGTGAAGATATAGATTGGTGTTACCGGATTAAACAGGCTGGTTGGAACGTTTATTACAAGGGTGATACGTATATCGTTCACTACAAAGGTGGAAGTGCAAGAAGACGTCCGCTTAAGATTGTGTACGAGTTTCATAGAGCTATGGCTTTATTTCATCGCAAACATTATCAGCAGCAGTACAACTGGGCTATCAATACAGCCGTATATATGGGAATTGCGATCAAGTTCACATTATCCTTAATTACAAATTGGGTTAAACCCCTTAGGCCGGCACCTTCGCAGGTTGGTCCCAAACCTGGATCTTCAACAGAATCGGGCACTGAGGTGAGATTATGATACGAAGTAACCAACGGTTTCTAACCCAGCTATATGCAACAGCTGACTTTATTGTTATTCAGGCTTCCTTCTTCTTCGCATGGTGGCTGAAATTCGAAAGCGGCTTTATCCCTTATGAGCGTCCGCTACCTATTGAAACTTATGCCTTCTGGAGCTTGGTATACGGCATCATTGCTGTCATCGTAGGATTTTTATTATCACTTTATTCACCTAAGCGGAAGAAAAGGTTTGCTGATGAATTATTAAAAATTATCCACACACATATTATAGGTTTATTCGTATTGCTGAGTTTAATGTTCTTTGTGAAAGAGGTCAATATTTCACGGTATTATCTTGCGATTTATATGATAGGCAATCTGCTGTTTATTTTGTTTTATCGTTACATTTTAAAAATGTCGCTGAAGCGAATCCGGCAAAAGGGCTTCAATCGTCAGTTTGTGCTGATCTTAGGTGCAGGAACGTTAGGGAAGCGGTTCTATAATAATCTTAAGCAATATCCTGAGCTGGGTTATGAAGTTATTGGATTCTTAGACGACTTACAGAAGTGGGACTCTGATGAAGCCAAACATTATAAACCCATTCTAGGGTCCATTAATAAGCTGTCCGAGAAGCTAGAGGAGTATCTGATTGACGAAGTGATCCTGGCTTTGCCTCTGGACGCTCATCATCGATATCCGGCCATCATTGCTGCTTGTGAGAAGGCAGGGGTAAGGACGCTGATCATTCCAGATTTCTTTGATTATTTGCCGGCTCGTCCTTACTTTGACAATTTTGCGGGAATGCCCATGATTAATGTTCGTGAGGTTCCCCTTGATTTGATGGGGAATCGGTTCTTCAAACGACTATTTGATATCGTGTTTTCTCTGTTTGCGATTCTGCTTACTTCGCCAATCATGCTGATTATTGCAATAGGAGTCAAGGTTACATCGAAGGGACCGATTATCTTTAAGCAGGAACGGGTTGGCATGAATCGGCGCCATTTTCACATGTACAAATTCCGTTCCATGCAGGAGCTGCCGGAAGGGACGGTGGATACCGGATGGACGGTGAAGAATGATCCGCGTAAAACCAAGTTTGGCTCCTTTATCCGGAAGACGAGTCTGGACGAACTGCCCCAATTCTTCAATGTGCTTAAGGGAGATATGAGTGTTGTCGGTCCGAGACCTGAACGACCTTACTTTGTGGATCAATTTCGCGATGAAATTCCGAAGTACATGGTGAAGCACCACGTTCGTCCTGGGATAACCGGCTGGGCTCAGAGCAATGGCTTACGCGGGGATACTTCAATTGAGGAACGGATCAAGCATGATATCTTCTATATTGAGAACTGGACTTTATTATTTGATCTAAAAATAATTATGAAGACCATTCATAATGGCCTCATTAATAAGAATGCGTATTAATTCCCGAAGATTGTCTCTCTCTAGGAGACAATCTTCTTTTTTGATAATACAAATTCTTAAGAATTGATGAACAATGCTCAAATGCATGTTTTTTGAGGGTGCTGACTATTCCCAGAGATCCTTGTCAATGCTATAATGTAAGCGTAACCAAAGGTAGGAGATTCATCAAACTTTTGTCCATCCAAGGAGGATGAATGTGATGTTGGAAGGAATCCGGGAAATGCAAAATCTATTTACACGCTCGAATGAAAGAATCGGCTTTGTGGGGGATGAAGAGTACCGCAGAATTGAGTACAGCGCTGGGCGGCATCTCCAAACTTCCGAGCTGATGAACCGTGTGAAAGAGGAAGAAGCAGCCCGGCTGATGTTCATGCTCAACCACTAAGGTTAGATTGTCGCTGTACACATAGAATCTTAATTGTATAAGCTTCATATACTTAAGCCGCTAGTCATGGTTGCCATGAGGCGGCTTTTTCACTGTTCGTCACTCTCTAGGGCACCCGCACATATTGTATAGGTAAAATAACCAGCCCAGGAGGTAATTATGAATATTTTATTCAGACCGCAGCCTCTCTATAGATCAGAGATGATTCTAGCAGAAGCCATGGCCGATGTAACTGGAGACGGCATTGCCGACACGATCGTTCTGCGAGGTTATCCGCCAAGCGGGGATAGTCCTTTTCTGACCGAGATTACGCTGATTGTAACAGTTGGTGCCACGCCGGACAGATATGTGATTCCGCTTCCTACGAATGCAGGCTACCACCCGACTTTATTTATAGGGGATTTTACAGGGGACAAGGTGGATGACGTGCTGGTCAGCATTGATTCTGGAGGATCTGGGGCTATTACTTATAATGATATCTACACGTTTACGGGCGGTGAGGCGCGGCTTATTTTCGATTCAGAGTATTTCAACAGCCAGTGGAACTATCAAGTGGAGTATTTGGACAATTACAAGCTGAAGGTAACTAGTGAGCATGCGGGATTGGTATTTGTAATAGATATTACGGGAAGGGGCCCAGACTATTTGAATGAAATTTACAATCCGGATGGAACCTTGAAGCAACCGATCCAAGGGATGGTTGAGCCGGTGAGCGGCCTGTTCCCAGTCGATTTGGAGCGGGACGGGACTTATGAGCTTATGCTGCTGCAGGCTGTCAGCGGGAGGTACCGGGCAGACCGGTTCGGCTACATGACCACAGTGCTGCGTTGGAACGGTGCGGGATGGACAATGGTGCAGCAGTGGTTCTCTATATACGGAGCAAATGTTTCCTAGGTTAAGCATGGATAGGGTGTTATAATAGAAATCACTTTTGTATACAGAAAATAGGAAAGGAGGCGCTGTTTCGTGAAAATTCGCAAAGCCATTATTCCCGCAGCCGGCCTAGGTACTAGATTTCTGCCGGCGACCAAAGCCATGCCTAAAGAAATGCTGCCTATCGTAGATAAACCTACGATTCAATATATTATTGAAGAGGCAGTCGCCTCGGGAATTGAAGATATCATCATTGTAACTGGTAAGGGCAAACGGGCTATTGAGGATCACTTCGACAATTCCTTTGAATTAGAGCACCACCTTTCGGAAAAGAGCAAATGGTCGCTACTCGAAGAAGTTCGTCGTCCGTCGGAAATGGCCGATATTCACTATATCCGTCAGAAAGAGCCTAAGGGGCTCGGCCATGCTGTGTGGTGCGCCCGCAAATTTATCGGAAACGAGCCGTTTGCAGTGCTGCTGGGTGACGATATTGTCGAGGCACAGGTTCCTTGCCTGAAGCAAATGATTGACGTCTATGAACGTTATGGGCGCTCCATTGTTGGGGTTCAGCCGGTAGGCCATGAGGAAGTGTCCCGCTATGGGATTGTGGATGCAGACAAGCTGGAGGAGCGGATTTATCGGGCTAAGCGGCTTGTGGAGAAGCCCCGCCCGGAAGAGGCTCCGTCGGATCTGGCGATCATGGGGCGGTACATATTAACACCAGGCATCTTTGATGTCTTGGAGGCTCAGCAGGAAGGCGTTGGCGGTGAAATCCAATTAACGGATGCTATTTCCCGCCTTGGGGAGAGCGAGAATATTTTGGCTTACCATTTCGATGGTTCCCGCCATGATGTAGGAGAGAAGCTGGGTTTTATTGAGACAACCCTGCACTATGCGCTGCAGCACGAAGAGCTTCGGGATGATTTGCTGCGCACCATGAAGCGGATGCTTACGGACTACCAGCAGTAATTCAAACTTTGCTGTGGAACGTAGCTTTTGGCTTTAAATGTATATTTGATGCTGCCTAACAGGCCAGCTATGGATTTAGCTTCCATATTGGCCTGTTTTTTTGTGTTCGCCTTTCATGCGAACATTGACACTCTCTAGCGCGTAACATAGACTAGAAAGTAGTGCTTTTTGACGCTTCTGAAGAGCGTAAATGGAGCATTTTGCATAAGGAACATTGCGGGGCATGGATGGCCCCGTTTTTTGAATTGATCGGGCTGCACTTTAGCCTGCATGAACTTGGAGGAATTCATGTGAAGCGGATGATGGAGACATGGAGACATGTTTTTAAGCTTGACCCGGACCGGGAGCTGAGTGATGAAGCGTTGGAAGCCGTTTGTCTGTCCGGAACCGATGCGATTATGGTCGGAGGCTCCAGCGGGGTTACCTATGAGAATACGGTTGATTTGATGTCGCGGATCCGCAAATTTGAGCTTCCATGTGTGCTTGAGGTATCCGATCTCGAAGCTGTGGTTCCGGGATTTGATCTTTACATGATTCCTATGGTGCTGAATACTGAGCATTCCCAGTGGCTGATTGGCCGGCATCAACAGGCGGTAGAGCGATATGGCTACATGATTCCTTGGGAGCTGGTCGTACCGGAAGGGTATATTATTCTGAACCCTGACTCCACCGCTGGCCATCTGACAGAAGCTAATAGTAAGCTTGATGCCTCTGAGGCAGCTGCTTATGCGCAGACCGCCGAGCGTCTTCTCTCCCTGCCGATTATCTATATTGAATACAGCGGAAGCTTTGGAGACATGGAGCTGGTTGCTCAGGTACAGCGTTCGCTGGGACAAGCCCGCCTGTTCTATGGCGGAGGGATTACCGATGAGGAGACCGCGCTCAAGGCAGCGAAGGTGAGTGATACAGTGATTGTAGGCAATGCCGTGTATCAGGACCTAGAGTCTGCCCTTAAGACTGTAGCGGCCGTCAAAGGACGTGCGCTAGCTTAAGCCGCGAAAGATTAGGAAGGTATCGAACTATTTATAACAAGGAAAGGAGCATGCATTTTACCATGCCTGTTGACATAGAATTAGCGATTAACAAGCTCAACCCTCAGCAAAAAGAAGCAGCCCTGACTACAGAGGGCCCCTTGCTCATTATGGCCGGAGCGGGCAGCGGCAAGACCCGGGTGCTGACTCACCGGATCGCGTATATTATCGCGTCACGCAAGGCGCCGCCATGGAGCATTCTGGCGATCACCTTTACGAATAAAGCTGCGCGCGAGATGCAGGAACGGGTGTCGAGTCTGGTTGGACCTGAAGGCAGGGACATCTGGGTTTCTACTTTCCACTCCATGTGTGTGCGGATTCTTCGTAAGGATATTGAACGCATTGGGTTTACATCGAATTTCTCGATTCTTGATTCAACCGACCAGCTGTCCGTGGTTCGTAACTGTATGAAGGATCTTAATATCGATACGAAGAAGTTTGAACCCAAGGCAGTTCAAGCGATCATCAGCAACGCTAAGAACGAACTGATTACCCCCCAGCAGCTTGAACAGAAGGCGGCGGACTATTTTGAAGGCATTGCAGCCAAAGTGTACACCATGTATCAGAAGCGGCTGAGAAACAATAACTCTCTTGACTTTGACGATTTGATTATGAAGACGATTGAATTGTTTAAGACTGTGCCTGAAGTGCTCGATTTCTATCAAAAGAAATTCAAATATATCCATGTTGATGAATACCAGGATACGAACCGGGCGCAGTACATGCTTTGTCAGATGCTTGCAGACAGCCACCGCCGCCTATGCGTCGTCGGGGATAGCGACCAGTCGATTTATCGCTGGCGCGGAGCGGATATCAGCAATATTTTGAATTTTGAAGAGGATTACCCTGAGGCCAAGACGATCCTGCTGGAGCAGAACTATCGCTCGACCTCAACCATCCTGAATGCAGCGAATGAAGTGATTGGCCAGAACACGGGGCGTAAAGCTAAGAAGCTGTGGACGGACAAAGGGGAAGGTAACAAGATCAAGGTTTACCGGGGCGACTCGGAGCATGACGAGGGGTATTTTGTAACCTCGGAGATTCACAAGAACATCAAGGAGGGCAAGTCTTACCGGGATCATGCCATTTTGTACCGGACGAATGCCCAGTCCCGGGTGATCGAGGAAATTCTGATTAAGTCGGATATCCCTTACCAGATTGTTGGCGGCATTAAGTTCTATGATCGCAAAGAAATCAAAGACCTGCTGGCCTATCTGAGACTGTTATCTAACCCGGATGATGACATCAGTCTGACCCGGATTATCAATGTGCCTAAGCGGGGACTTGGGGATACAACCGTTGCAAAGCTGGCGGCAGCCGCCGCAGAACGGGGAACCTCTATTTTTCGAGTACTTGAGGTAGTGGACGATCTGGGCTTCAACACGCGTACCCGCAACGGTCTGGTTGAGTTCTACGATATGATCGCAGGCCTTCATCGTATGGTGGAATTCTTGTCGGTGACAGAGCTCACGGAGAAGATGCTTGAGGTGACCCATTACCGTCTTGAGCTTGAACGTGAGAATACGATTGAGTCCAAAGCAAGGGTGGAGAATATCGATGAATTTCTGTCTGTAACGATGGAATTCGAGAAGAATAATGAGGATAAGTCACTTGTTTCCTTCCTCACGGATCTTGCCCTGATTGCGGATATCGACAGTATGAACGATGAAGAGGATGAGGATCCGTCGGATGCTGTGATCTTGATGACCATGCACAGTGCCAAGGGTCTGGAATTCCCGGTCGTATTTATCATCGGCATGGAGGAGGGCGTATTTCCGCACAGCCGTGCTTTTCTGGACAACGAGGAGCTTGAAGAGGAACGCCGGCTGGCTTACGTGGGAATTACGCGGGCGGAGGAGCAGCTGTTCCTCACCTGTGCGCAAATGCGTACCTTGTTTGGCCGCACAACAGCCAACCCGCCTTCACGCTTCCTTAGCGAGATTCCGGACGAGCTGAAGGAGGACACGGATATTGCCCGCGATCGTTACCGCCGGGGATCAGGTCATGGCGGCGCTTATGGAGGCCGCGGCTTTGGCGGCGGGGGCAGCAACTTCGGTGGCGCACGGCGAGAGCCTTCGGCTCCCTCTGCCGGGCGTGTCACCGTCACGGCTGGAGCGCCGAAGACGGCGGCAGCAACGGCTCCCATTTCTTCCCCTGGCGAACTGAAGGCCGGCGACAAGGTTTCGCATGGCAAATGGGGCATAGGCACCATTGTGTCCATCAAGGGCTCCGGTAACGATACGGAGCTGCAGATTGCTTTTCCCGCACCGGTAGGGGTTAAGCGGCTTCTAGCAGGTTTCGCCCCTATTACTAAGGTTCAAGAGTAAATGCTGCGAATGCGGCTAATCCCTTCTCTTTTCGCTTACAATGTGAAGAGGAAAACTACGTAAACGGAGGGTTGTCCCTGAATGGATCCGATGCAGAGCATGCGACAGCTCGTGGATGAGCTCAATAAGTACAACTACCATTACTATACGATGGACCAGCCTTTGGTGAGCGACAAGGAGTATGATGCGCTCTATGATCAGCTAACAGCGCTTGAAGCAGAGACTGGTGTAGTTCTGCCCGATTCTCCGACCCAGCGGGTGGGGGGAGAGCTGCTGAAGGGTTTCGTCCCACACCGGCACCTCACCCCTCTGTGGAGTCTGGATAAGGCGCAGAATGAGGATCATCTCACAAGCTGGAATAACCGGGTACTCAAGCTGGTAGCCGACTACAACTCGAAAAATCCTGATACACCACTGCCTGACCCCACTTATGCGATCGAACTGAAGTTTGACGGCTTGACGCTCAATTTGACCTATACGGACGGCAAGCTGGTTCAAGCGGCAACACGCGGTAACGGTGTGGTTGGTGAAGGAATTTTGGCTCAAGTGAAGACGATCAAATCCGTGCCGTTAACCATTCCGTTTCAGGAGGGGACTATCGAGGTTCAGGGTGAAGGGATTATGAATTTATCTGTCCTTGAAGCCTATAACCAGAAAGCGGCCGAGCCGCTTAAGAATGCCCGCAATGCAGCTGCCGGAGCTCTGCGTAACTTGAATCCCAAGGTGACTGCGGAACGCAAGCTGAATGCCTTTTTCTATAATGTAGGTTATGCGGAGAATCTTTCATTCACGAGCCATCAAGAAATGATGGATTTCTTAAGGGAGAACCGCTTCAAGGTGAACCCGTTTATTTCGTATTGTGATGATTTCAGTCAGGTCATGGCGGAGCTGGGCCGTATCCAGGAACAACGAAGCTCGCTTGATTATTTAATTGATGGGGCTGTTATTAAAATCACTGATATGCGCACCCGCGAAGTGCTGGGCTATACCGATAAGTTTCCGCGCTGGGCGGTCGCCTTCAAGTTTGAAGCCGAGGAGACGACGACGGTTCTCCAGTCGGTGACCTGGAATGTTGGCCGTACTGGCAAAATCACCCCGCTTGCACGGGTTGAACCTGTAGAGCTGGCGGGAGTGACGGTTCAGAATTGCACGCTTAATAACGTGGGGGATATTGAACGCAAGAACTTAAAGTTTGCATTAGGGACTCGCGTGTTCATTCGCCGCTCCAATGACGTCATCCCGGAAATTCTGGGCAAAGTGACGGAGGAGAACGACGGGGATGAAATCCTGTATCCTGACAAGTGCCCGGCCTGCGGCTTCCCTCTGGAACAGCGCGGCGCGCATTTGTTCTGCAACAACCGGTTCGGCTGCCGTCCTCAGATCATTGGGCGCATCAGTCATTTTGCTTCTCGCGATGCCATGGACATTGAGACCTTTAGCGATAAGACCGCAGGCCAGCTGTATGATGAGCTGAGTGTAAGGGAGCCTGCTGAGTTGTATAGCCTGAGTTTTGAGAGTCTGGTGAAGCTGGAGCGCTTTGGCGAGAAAAAAGCAAAGAATCTGCTCGATGCGATTGAAGTCAGCAAGTCTCGCGACTTGGCCTCTTTCCTGTTCGCTTTGGGGATTCCGAATACAGGGAAATCGACTACCAAAATGCTCGCAGATGAGCTTGGCTCTCTGGAGGCTGTGATGAATGCTACGGTGGAGGAGCTGACGGCACTGCCAGATGTAGGCGGAATTGTGGCCGAGAGCATTGTTGCTTTCTTTGCAGACCCGTTTAATCGTGCAGGGATCCAGAAAATGATTGAGCTAGGCGTACAGGCAAAAGCACCGGAAAAGCAGGAGGCCGCAAGAAGTGATTCCTTCTTCAGCGGTAAGACGGTAGTGCTTACAGGAACTCTGCATAAGTTGACGCGTGACGAAGCGTCGGCTCGGTTGGAGACATTAGGCGCCAAGGTGACCGGCAGTGTATCCAAGAAGACTGATCTGGTCATTGCCGGCGAGAAAGCGGGCAGTAAACTCGCCAAAGCCCAGCAGCTGGGTATCGATGTTATTGAGGATGAGGATGAGTTGATTCGCTTGCTTGAGCTGTAACCTTCCTTGCCTTAGTATTGTAGGGAACTAATTTAGAATAACCTTCCGAATTAGGCTTAGGCGGCCTGTTTGGAAGGTTGTTTTTGTTTGTGGGCTTTTAGAAGAGTTGTATGAAGGGAGTATTCGGTAGATATTTCGATAAAAATCGACAGAAAACGGCATTTGGTAACTTTACGCAAGTCTACGATTCTTTTATTATAAATTTTAAGTAACAGAATAGGATGCCGCTGCAAGCGATGGCAAATACTATGCCCAAATCAACAGTCTAACCAATAGCACCTATTCGGTCATTTGGCATCCTGTCCAGTTTTTCGATGTGAC